>JAUVZM010000071.1 GCA_030602615.1 bacterium | reverse complement strand
CGCAATCGAAATATTTGAGCAACCTCAGTTCGCCGACTTGCGGATTCAACCAATCACTATCCACGGGGACTTCTGGTATTGTACAACCTGCCAGCGGGTAGCCAGCGATAGAACCTGTCCTCACGGGCCAGATTCTCAGATCTCGTTCAGCGGGACCAAGATTCGCCAGCTGATTGCCGAAGGCCAAGCCCCGCCGCCCGAGGTTATGCGTCCGGAGGTCTTTGACGTTATTCAGAAATTCGACCAGCCCTTTGTCGAATAGGAGTTGGCTGAATATGTCAGCGATACAGCGAGCAATAGTAATTGGCTGGGATAGCGCTCCCGCTGACTTGCTGACCGACCAGTGGCTCCAGGAGCTGCCTAATCTGCGTCGGCTGACCAACCAGGGGATAGCGGGTCCTATGCGCAGCAGTGATCCGCCCATTACTGTACCGGCGTGGACGTCTATGCTCAGCTCGCAAAACCCCGGGTGCCTGGGCTTCTACGGCTTTCGCAACCGCAAGCCCGGTGACTACGAAGGCATGTGGATTGCCACCAGCGCGGCGGTCAGGGCCCCGCGCCTGTGGGACATTCTTAGCAGCCAGGGCCAGCGCTGCGCGGTGCTAAATGTTCCCCAGACCTATCCAGTTGCACCGCTCAATGGTGTGCTGGTTTCCAGCTTTCTGACTCCGGGGATAGATTCTGAATATACTTACCCGCCCGGGCTGAAGCACGACCTGGATCGGGCCACCGGCGGCTATATGATTGATTGTGACAACTTTCGGACCAACGATAAAACCAAGCTGCTGGAGCAGATCTACCAGATGACCGACAAGCGCTTCGCCGCTGCCAAATACTTACTGCAGCGCGAGAACTGGGACTTCTTTATGATGGTCTATATGGGTCCAGATCGCCTCCAGCACGGCTTTTGGAAATACTGCGACCCCCAGCATCGCAAGTTTGAGCCTGGCAATCCGTTCCAGAGCGCTCTGCTTGACTACTACAAGCACCTGGATCAGCAACTGGGCGAGTTGGCAGACATCGCTGGTGATGATGCCGCCGTGCTGGTGGTCTCCGACCATGGCGCCAAGCGTATGGAAGGGTCATTCAATGTCAACGATTGGCTACGCGATGAAGGGTTTCTCACTCTTAACCAGCCGTTGGAGGGGATCACTGATTTCTCAACTGATCTGGTTGACTGGCCCCAGACGACCGCATGGGCCTGGGGCGGGTACTATTCGCGCATCTTTCTGAACGTGGCTGGCCGGGAGCCGCAGGGCACTATAACGCCCAATGAATACGAGAGCGTCCGCGATGATCTCATCCGCCGCCTGGGGCAAATAACCGATGACCGAGGCCGGATTATGAACACAAAGGCTCTGCGCCCGCAGGAACTGTTCACCGGACCGTATGTAGATGAAGCGCCTGACCTACTGGTCTACTTCGACGACTTATACTGGCGAGCTGGCCAGCACATCGGCAACGACAGCCTGTACAGCTTTGATACGGAAATCGGACCCGACGACGCCGTCCACGACTATGACGGAATATTCGTGCTGAGCTTGCCTGGTGAGCAGCGGGGTGAGAAAATGCGGCTGCAGCTTATGGATGTTGCCCCCACCGTTCTCAAACTGCTGAATGTCGAGATTCCTGCCAATTTTGAAGGCACGAGTGTAATTTAGACAATGAAGAAAGACCAGGGTGTGGTAATTTGGTTGACAGGCGTGCCAGCCTCAGGGAAGTCAACTATTGCTGCCGCTGTCGAGAAGCAGCTTCGTGCCCAGGGGCTAGCAGTGGAGAATCTGGACTCGGATCAGGTTCGGGCCAACCTTAGCCCCAACCTCGGCTACACAGCGGAGGCCCGCGACGAAAACACCAAGCGCCTGGCGTGGATGAGCCAGGTGCTGTCCAAGCATGGGATCAACGTGATTGTGGCTGCTGTCTCACCGCTGCGCAGTCACCGCGACAGGGCCCGAAAATGGTGCCCAAAGTTTGTGGAAGTATTCGTGGATTGCCCGCTGGAGTTCTGCCAGCAGCGCGATCCCCAGGGTCTGTATGCCCGCGCCGCCCGTGGCGAGGTCAACGACATCGCCGGTATGCATATGCCCTACGAGGCGCCCAACAACCCGGAAGTCCACTGCCCGACGCATCTGCTAAGCGTCCAGGATTGCACTCAGGCGGTGCTTGCAAAGCTGAAAGAGCTGGGCTACACCCGCTCCCTATTTTAAGCCCCTGATGGACATCCCCAGAATGGCTGAGTTGGTCCGCAGTATGCTGGGCAAGGCCCTGGAGGCGCTGGAGGAGATAATGCAGGGGCGTCCTGAGGTGGTGCCGCAGGCAGCTTCGCTGCTGCTGGTAGCTCGCTATCTCGAGCGCATCGCCGACCACGTCGTCAACGTCGCCGAGCGAGTAGGCTATATGGAAACCGGGGAGCTGGCTGTCCTGGCACCCAGCCACAGGTCGGCCTACGATACATCCGGTTAACCCGGCTCGCCGGGCTAAGGGGAGTAAGTCAGCGGCTGGGCTGGCGCTTTTCTCAGATTCTCGGGAGGATACCGCCCGGCTACCGCGAAACTGTCATTAGCAAGTGGTCTTACTATTCGCTGGATCAAGTTCTCAGAGCAGGTGATTGCCGATGACTGCGCGCAGAATAGTTCCTGCCATAGCTGTGGCACTATTGGTATTGCTAGCAGCCGGCAAGCCAGTATCTGCTGAGCAAGTGCTGCTTCGTCACAAGTTCTTTCCGCCCCGCGACCTGGTTTATGACTTCTGGGCCTCGGGCACAGCTACCATATCAGGCAGCGCACTGCCTACCCCCGCCCGGCAGCAAAAGCCATCTGGCAGGCAAGTCGTGCAGCAGACCGTGAATGGCTGCTTGGTCGCCCGCATAGAGTCAGTGGACGGTGACGGCAATGGTACGGTCACACTCGAGTTAGGCCGGCTGGGCATAGAGATGTCGGCTATGGGGCAGTCAGCTCATGTGACGCTTGACCCGGCTCAGAGCACCATTGAGGCCGACGGCGAAGTCATGGCCTTAGCCGAGCTACAGCAGGTCCTGCGCTGGCTGGAAGCCTGTAAACTGACGATCTCGCCCCGTGGTAAAGTACTGGCCATCTCTGTACCAGGACCGGTGCCAATCCAGCCCCCGCGGGGAGGACTGCTGCCCCTGATGTTGCGGCCAGAGCGCTGGGAGAAATTGCTGGAGGCCACTCCGGCCTGGCTGCCCCAACGACCTGTACAGGTAAGCGACAGGTGGGGCGTGAGGATGGCAATACCCATACCCGGGGGGTTCGCGGGGCAACCTGCCAATATTAGTGTGCGCTACACGCTCGAGCGCATTGGTCAGATTGAGGGGAACCGGATCGCCCGCATCGGGTTCGAGGGCGGTATGACTCAGTCAGGTATCTCTGTACCAGTACCCCGTGGCCCCACGCGGGGGCCTGCAGCCAGGAATCTGCAACTTGCCCTGGATGAGAAGTTCTCCGGCCAGTTGTATTTCGATCTGGACAGCGGGCAGTTGCGCAGCGCTCGCGGCAACATTACAATGACGGTTCAGCTTCAGTCAACTCAAACCCAGGAGCAATCCGAGGCCGGCCAGCAGCCCGTCCCGGACTTTCAGACAGAGTTCAATCTGCACTTCGAAGTCTTTCCAGGAAAGGCCTAGCGGCAGCCCCGCGAGGCACACCAATCCATGTCCTCGGCGCTGTTGACTGTCTTGGTGTGAAGCGCGATCAACATACGTATACTTGCAGTTGGCCTACCGCTACATCAAACTGCCACAGGGTCCTCTACGGACCAGTTCAGTTCCTCGTGAACAGCAAACGTGCGAATGAAAGGATGACACTGATGCAATACTTTCGGGTGCGCATACCACTGCTTCTTTGCCTAGTTGTACTAGCGCCATGGACGGTTACGGCTGAAGTCCTACACCAGGACTCGACCTACCAGGACTTTGCCGCCGGCGAGGTGGGGACATCTGTGGCCAATCTGTACGTCTCCCGGGCTGGCCGTGTGCAGATGATTAACCGCTGGGATCTGAATCAGGACGGATATCTCGATATTATCTTCAACAACAGCCACAGCACGACTCACTCCCTGGACGCTCTGGTCTTCTCAGGTAGGCGCCAGGACTTTTCTCCCACTCCAGATCTGGGCTTACCCACACTGGGAGGCAGCTACGCGGCCATAAGTGACCTCAACAACGATGGCCACAACGATGTGGTTATCGCCAATGGCTTCGATGGTGCCTCCCGCCAGACTGGTCTCTATATCTACTACGGGTCGGCTCAGGGCCTTAATCCTCGACGCAGATGTCTGCTTCCCGGCCGCGACTTAGTCGGGCTGGCAATCGGAGACGTTGACGGCGACGGCCTCGCGGACATCATCTTCGCTAGCCGCTACCAAGGCGGCTCTTTACAGGTCTTTTGGGGAACCAGCCTCGGGTTCACCCAGGAGCAATGCTCCAAAACGCAACTGCCCGGTCTGGTCAAATGCGCCGCCGGCAACTTCTGGGGTGACTCGCGCGTGGAGGTCATCACCGCGGCGGGTGATGACCATAGCGTCCAGTTGTGGCAAGCCACGAATAATGACCGCAGCCTAACGAAAAGGCAAGACCTGGGTGCTCCAGGTACTCGCCGCTTGCTGACCGCGCAAGTCACGGGGGGACCGCGACCCGAGTTGGTCTGCATCCGGACCGAGCAGCCGCGTCTCCTCATCTATGAGGCCACCGATACCAAGTTCGCTGCCCAGCCAGTCATGGAGCTGGCACTGCCCGCTGCCTCGGGCTGTGCGCTAGCCGACCTCAACGAAGATGGCTTCACCGACCTGGTAGCCAGCCGACTGGACGGCAGCACCTGTGGTATATACTGGGGCGATGAGAGCGGCTTCTCTCCTGAGCGCGTCCAGAAGTTGCCCGGTATCAACGGTGCCGATGCCTGTACCGGCGACTTCAACGGTGATGGTAGCCTTGATATCGGCATTGCCAATGAACACGAGGGTAATGAGCGGGCCACATTCTCCTACGTCTATTGGGGACAAGATGGCCGGTTCTCACCTGACAATCGCACTGAGCTGCCCACTGACGGAGCCAAGCAGATGCTGGCAGGCGATGTGACTGGCGACAAATTGACTGATCTGGTTGTGCTCAGCCCAATTGGTGGACAAATTCGCGCGCGGATGCCCTGTCGCATCTACTGGGGTCAGTCCGGTGGTCAGTTCTCCGCTGAGTATTATACCGAATTGGAGGCTCGGGCCCCTTACGAGTCAACTATGGCTGATTTTAACGATGATGGCTTCACCGACATTTTCATCTCCAACTCGTGGGAGGGTGAGTCCGACTCCGATAGAGGCTCGAATGTTTTCTGGGGCGGCCCCACCGGCTTCAGCACACGACACCGCACCGTTTTAGCGACCAAAGGGGCCATGGGCAGTTCGGCCGCCGACTTCAACAAGGATGGATACTTGGACTTGGCCATCACCAGCCGCTACGGGCACGATGTGCTGTTCTGGGGCGGAGAGGACGGCTTTTCTGACGATCGCCGCATCTCTCTGGCCGACCCCCAGGGGCGAGTCGCCAGCGGGGGACATTCTATCTGCGCTGATCTGAACAAAGATGGCTGGGTGGACGTAATCAACCCGCATATCTATCAGCCCTATGCAGCCATTCACTGGGGCGGTCCCGACGACTTTGTCGACCATAATCTGACACTACTGCCTACTTCGTATGCGTCAGCTATCGAGGTCGCTGACTTAAACAGCGATGGCTGGCTCGAACTGCTAATCAGCGGATTCTGGAACAGTGAAGAGCCTGATTCACGGTGGCGGGTTCCGACGCTGATATACTGGGGCGGCCCAGACGGCTTCAGCGAAAAGCGCGTTCAGGATCTTCCCAGTATAGCATGCCACGATATCTCGGTGGCTGATCTGAACAATGACGGAGTGCTGGATATCGTTATGTCTTCGTACCGCGACCAGACTTGGCGCAGTGTCCCGAGTTACATCTACTGGGGTGAGCCCGGTGGCGTGTATCGTTGGGATAACTGCAGCCAACTGTATAATCATTCGGCAGCCGGTAACTTGATTGCCGACTTTAACCAGGACGGTTGGTTGGATCTGGTCTTCACTAATCACACCAAGCGAGGCAACCATAATACCCTCTCGCGGGTGTGGTGGAATTCGCCGGACGGCTTCAATGAGCGGGACATCACTTTTCTGCCTACCTTTGGTGCCCATCAGATGGCCTCAACAGATATCGGCAACGCCTACGACCGGCGATTGGAGGAAACCTACATATCCCAACCCATTGAGATAGCGGCAGGTACTGTTGCCGGTCGCCTAACCTGGCAAGCACACACGCCCTTCGGGACCCACATCAAGTTCCAAATCCGCCAGGCCCGTAGGCTGGTAGGCTTGAAACAAGCTCAGTGGGGCGGGCCCGGCGGGACCGGTACCTACTATGGGCAGCCTGGCGAGCTACGCCCCTGCATTAGCGGTCCGCGCTGGATACAATACCGGGCGATTCTGTGCACGCCCGACGGCGGCAACTCACCGATTCTCGAGCAGGTGACGCTGGAAACTAGTCAATAGATCCTCCGAAAGGGATGAATATCTTATGTTGCGAGCTATTCTGATCGTGCTGCTAGTGGTGATGGTGGCGGTCCCCGCCGCCGCCAAATGGGAGATGTCGGAGTTTGTCATTTTGCTGGGGTGGGCTGAATCGGTGGAGTGTCCCGACGATGAGGCAATGATGCAGGCGATTGCACAGGCTGGCTTCAATGTAGTTATGTGGTATGACGCGAATCAACTAGATTTGGCCCATAAATATGGCCTAAAGCTGCTGTTCCGGCCAAACTTGCAGGAGGGGGTTTTCACCAACCGGATACTGGAACACCCCGCAAACTGGGGATACTACGTCACAGATGAGCCATCGATCGAACAATTCGCGGAGGTGGCACAGCAGGTTGAGCTCGTTCACCAGGCCGATCCCGACCACCCCGCCTGGGTTAACGCGGCACAGGGGACCGGGGAGTGGCTGCACAGTTTCATGGAGGCGTTCCACCCCCGAGTGCTGAGTTACACCGGCCGTTACCAATGGTGGTGGGAGAGGGAGCAGTTTTTCCCGCTACTGGAAGAATGGCGCGTTGCCGCCCTGGCTGCCGGAATACCGCTTATCCGTTGGGTAGAGGTCAATGCCAACCGCGAGGTTTGGGAGCTAGAGAATGCCGGGTCGCCGAAATGGAGTATCACCGCTCCGCCTCCGCCGGATAATGCCGAGAAATTGCGGGAAAGCGTCTATACCAGTCTATGTTATGGTGTCAAAGGCATTGAATGGTTTACTGCTGCTATTATGTTTGAACCGGGGACCTCCCAGCTCAGGGCGTGCGGGTTAGATGTTGCTGCCATCAATGCGGAGCTGCAGCAACTGGGGCCAATTCTGGTGGGCCTGGAGTCAGTAGATGTATTTCACACTCCGCCACTACCCGAGGGCACCAGGCAGCTTCCTGAGGATTACTGGGTGCAGACCGCCACGTCCGATTTGGTCCTGGGAATGTTCAAGGACAAGCAGGACAATGGCTACATAATGGTGGCCAACCGTGAGATCGACAGCCCACGACAGGTGGTTTTATCCTTGCCTGCGGACGTGACTGATGTATCCAAGTTTGACAAGAACGAGGGCAAGTGGATAGATCTATCTGTACGCAAGCGCGGGAACCGTGCGGTGGCGGAATTTGTCCTGGCTCCCGGAGATGGCGAATTGCTTAAAGTTCAGACAGCGGGCGGGGGCAATGTGTACA
>JAUVZM010000046.1 GCA_030602615.1 bacterium | reverse complement strand
GCGGTGACACCAACGGCGCTATCCTACTGCAACTGGCGGCTGCGCACGACCCACATACCATGGCCTACAATTACCGGCGTCTTCTGGTACGGCTGGTCCTATTGGTTTGGTGGGTTCAGGATGCGCATCGAGCACCTTGATGCTTCAAATCGCCGCCGGAAGCTACACGTATATTCCAGCTCTCCCTCGGTGGTCAAGAAGCTACGCTGGCTGGTACACCACACAGTGAGCCAGGCAGGGCTCAGCGAAGAAGAAACCCCGCCCATAGCCTTCAATCTCTTATTGGCCCGCGCCTGGCGCAAGCGGGGTGCGGAGTAGCGATGGAGCAGAACGAGCTTAGCCAGCCGGCGGTGATCTGGCCCTATAGGTCCAACCTAGACTACCTGGCCGTCGGTTTCTGCTTCTTCTTCGGACTAGTGGGCATTGGCCTGCTCATTGCCACGTTCCTTGGAAACATGCCCGTTGGGAGAGCCGGCGCGCTCGTATTCGCGGCTTGCTTGATAGCAGTCCCGCTATGGGTAGGGCTCCTCTGGCTCAGACGGATGCGGAACACTCGTATCATCGTCGACGCCGGTGGTTTGCTATACCGAACCTACACGGGTACAACGCACGAAATTCCCTGGGAGAGTATCTCGACGGTGTACTGGTACGGTGAAGAAGATAGCAAGTCAGGATGGCTGGAATTCGACTACATAGATCACTTCGACCAGCACCACACCGTACATCTGAAGCCCTTGAGTTCTATCACCGTGTACCAGGTGAAGCAGCTTCGAGACCATCTGGTCCGAAAGTCCGGTGTTTCTGAGATTGAGGGCCGTCGCCCGACAACGTATGGCGGCTTCGCTCCGTTCATGGCAACAAGGGTATGGTTCAAGCCAGAGGGGGAGAGAGAATAGCAAAGGTGGACTACGACGAGCTTGACATGCCGAAAGTGATCCGGCTGAATCGAGGGTGGCTGAGCTACCTGGCGGCCGCGGTCCTGTTCTACCTGGCCGCAGACTTCGGAATACGACCTATAGTCCTCGGGGATACGGAGCTACTCCCTTTCAGCATTCCCACGGCAATGGCACTGTTCATCGGTGCGGTCTTTGGACTCTTGCAGACCCGTTATGACCGCCTCACAGTACGCCCGCGCGGAATGACCATCCGTCGTTTCCTATGGAGGACAGTTATCGATTACGTCTCCTGGGACCGCATCACGGGGATTCTGTGGCACGGCGGAATCGGCAGATGGTTCGGCAACTGGGAATTCGAGTACGAAGATGAATCTGGCCACCATAGAGCGGTCTTGATCCATACGTTGTCCCGGCGTAGTTACGAACGGGTACAGCACCTCACAGGAGCAATAATCCAGCGTTGCGCGTTGTCCGAAAAGAGCGTGCCGCATATCCCTTGGTGGCATCTGTGGCGCCCCAGGCCCAAGCGTATCTGGCGCTAGTCAACAGGAGATCTGGGAATGCCTCTCGCAGCCATATGTTGACAGCATCCGCCAGTTTGGGTATACTCTGGTCAAATTGAAGACGAAAGACTGTGACGGGGAGGAGTACGCGGGAAGCTGAGGCGACAGCGAGCCGGCGGAAAGGTGAGAGTGCCGGTGCCAGCAATCCCGCGGAAGGTCGCCCCCGAGTTGGGCCGCTGAAATCAAGTAGGCGGCGCCCGGAAGCGCCCGTTAGCGCGCCAGAGAGCCGCCGGATATCCGGCGGAACTTGGGTGGTACCGCGGGAGAATAGCATTGAACGCCTCTCGTCCCAATCGGGATGAGGGGTTTTTGTTTTGTGAAGATGACCGCTAACGGCGGTCAAGCTACAGTCGCCGAAGTCGCGACAAGAATGTCGCTCCTACCATAGGGTAAACACAGTACAGAGGTGTGGCGATGTCTGAAGCACCAGAGATGGAAAAAGCCTACCAACCGCAGCAGGTGGAAGACAGGATCTATCAATATTGGCTGGAAATCGGCGCTTTTGATGCCGAAGTGAATCTCGACAAGCAGCCCTACTGCATAGTGATTCCCCCGCCTAACGTCACCGGTGTTCTGCATATGGGCCACGCATTAGAACACACCATCCAGGACCTGTTGACTCGCTGGCACCGCATGCGGGGCTACGAGGCGCTGTGGCTGCCGGGCACCGACCACGCCGGTATCGCCACGCAGAACGTGGTAGAAGCCATGCTGGCAGAGGAGGGCCTCACACGTCATGACCTGGGGCGCGAGAAGTTCGTGGCGCGTGTCTGGCAGGTCAAGGAGGAGCACCACCGCGAGATTACCGATCAGCTCAGACGCGAGGGAGTTTCGGTGGACTGGCGGCGCGAGCGGTTCACCCTCGACGAGGGGCTCTCGCGAGCGGTGCGCGAGGCTTTTGTCACTCTCTACGAGCAGGGACTGATCTATCGCGGGGCGCGGATGATCAACTGGTGTCCGCGCTGCGGTACGGGGCTGTCCGATCTGGAAGTTGAACGTGAGCTGGCCCAGGGTCATCTCTGGTACATCCGCTATCCTGAACCCGACGGCGGCCCTGGTGTGGTGGTGGCCACCACTCGCCCGGAGACGATGCTGGGCGACACCGCCGTAGCCGTTCATCCGCAGGATGAGCGGTACAAAGAGATGATTGGCAAGACAGTGATTCTGCCACTGATGAAGCGGGAGATTCCGATTGTGGCCGACGACTACATTGATATGGAGTTCGGTACCGGCGCGCTGAAGGTGACGCCCGCCCACGACCCTAACGACCTGGAGATCGGCCAGCGCCACCAATTGCCCTCGGTGGTGGTCATTGACCGCGACGGCAAGATGACCGAGGCGACCGGTCCGTACGCCGGTCTGGACCGCTATGAATGTCGCGAGCAGGTGGTAGCTGACCTCAAGGAACAGGGATTACTGGAACGTATCGAAGACTATCAGCACACGCCCGGCAGATGTGAGAGGTGCAATACGGTGATCGAGCCGCTGGTATCTACCCAATGGTTCGTGCAGATGGCGCCACTGGCCGCAGAAGGTCTTGCTGCGGTGGACAATAAGAAGGTGCGTTTCATACCCGAGCGCTGGACCAAAGTATACCGCGAATGGCTGGAGAATATCGAGGACTGGTGCATCTCGCGGCAGCTCTGGTGGGGCCATCGCATTCCGGTCTGGTACTGCGATGACTGCGGCGAGCAGACCTGCGCCCGCGAAGACCCTACCCAGTGTGTCCACTGCAGCAGCGAGAATATCCAACAGGACCCTGATGTGCTGGACACCTGGTTCAGCTCCGCACTGTGGCCGTTCTCGACGCTGGGCTGGCCCGACGAGACGCCCGAACTTGAGTATTTCTATCCAACCTCCGTCATGAATCCGGGCTATGACATTATCTTCTTCTGGGTCGCCCGGATGATAATGATGGGCCGGCATCTGGTTGGCGAGGAACCATTCAGTGAGGTATTTCTGCACGGCCTGGTGCGCGACGAACACGGTCAGAAGATGAGCAAAAGCCAGGGCAATGCCGTTGATCCCATCGAGCTGATGGATGAGTACGGCGCTGACGCAATGCGGTTAGCCCTGTGTCAACTTATCACCCACGGCCAGGACGTCACTTATTCGCCGGATCGCATGGTGGGGGCCCGCAACTTTTGTAACAAGCTGTGGAATGCTTCCCGATTCGTTATTATGAATCTGGAGGATATGCAGTCAGTAGAGTTGGAAAGTGCCCAGCTATCGCTGGCCGATCGCTGGATTCTCTCTCGCCACAGCCGAATGCTGGCCGAAGTACAGCGCCAGCTTGACGGCTACAACCTGGCGCAGGCCGCCGAGGCTATCTATGATTACGTTTGGGGCGAATTTTGCGACTGGTATGCGGAGATAGCCAAGATTGATCTGTACGCAGACGAGGACAGCTCCCGCCGCAAGACCGTGCAGACAATCCTATACATATTGCTGGACGAGATCCTGCGCACAATCCACCCGTTTATGCCGTTTATCACTGAAGAGATCTGGCAGCGACTTCCGCAGTCAGGCGAGACCATTAGCCGCCAGCCTTATCCCCAGTCGCAGGAGCAATGGCGCGATGAAGAGGCCGAAGAGCAGATGAGCCTGCTGCAGACGGTGATAACGCAGATTCGGGCGCTCCGCGCCGAGCTTACCATCAGCCCGGGCCAGCCGGCGGATGTCACTGTTATAGCGCCCAACGACGAAACAATCTCGCTTATTGCCAGCCAACAAGAGGCAATCGCCTCGCTGGCCACAGTCGAAGAACTAAACCTGGCAACGGCGCCGGCCGAGCCGCCCCAGGATGCTCTCTCAGCAGTGAGCAAAGGTATGCAAATCTACTTGCACCTGCCGGGGACACTTGACATCGAAGAAGAAATTAAGCGCATCCGCCGAGAAATCAACGAACTCGAGAAGCTGCGCAAGCGTAGTGTCGGGAAGTTGCAAAACTCCGACTTCTTGAACAAGGCCCCTGACGAAGTCGTTAGTAAGGAGCGCGAGAAACTGGCCGAATTTGACCGCGACCTGCAGAAGTTGTGGGATCAGATCAAGCTTCTGAGCAGTGCTTCGCGGTAAATGGGGACATTAAGCTACTGTAGACGACTCGGTTAGACGCCGCGCGATATGAAGACGAAGCCGACGCGAAGCTGGGATTACAACCGCCTGCCCCTGCTGAGCGCCTTTGCCATGGCGCTTGGGTATCTGCAGGCATCGGCCCGGCTGTATGTCCACCGCATCCTGGGTATCGGCCCGCTGGCAGCCCACTTCGACCCGAACGCGCTGCACCAGGCTCCTGACTGGCTCATCTCCAGCCAGCAGACCAGCCAAGTAGCTCTGATCATTCTGTTGACTGTTTTTGCTCTGTTGGTGGCCCGCAGGCTGAGCCACAAGCTGGGCATCTTTGTATTTGTTGGTGGTCTGGCCCGGCTCACCTACTATGGCAGCCTGAAGGTCGCCGCGGGCTGGCCCGGCTCCTGGATGACTCAGGACTGCCTGCTGTGGATCCCTCGACCGTGGTATGGACAAATCTGGATCGCCCTGGTAGTCAGTGCCGGTGCTGTCGCGCTCGGCCTGCTGCTACTGCGCGGATTTGGTCGCTACCCCAGCAGTCCATAGCCTCCTACCTACACCGACTGCCATTTCCTGGAAAGCTGCTTCTGTGACTGGTCTATGACCAAAGTTGCAATATCTGTGAACATATCGTATAATAACTATGAGAAGGGTTTTGCTCAGCCCAGCTAGCTTAGCGGGGCCAGTTATGCACTACCGCGCAACACACGGGAACTGCCGGAGGGTCACAACAGGCTGCTAACCGCTTCTCGGAGCGGCTACGCCATCCAACTTCTGGCTTCATATCGCGTGTCATCTGGGAGGGACCAGTGAATCACCACGATGCAAAGCAAGATGCTACCAGCAACTCAGTCCCTCCAGTGTATGATGTCACCGAATACAAGCGCCGGGAAGAAGAGCTGCGCAATCAAATCCAAGAACTGAAACAACTCAATGAGCAGCTTGCAGCCAGGAGTGAGAGGAATACTCGCATCCTGGCCGGCATGAGCCACGAGATACGGACACCGATGCATGCGATCATGGCCTTTGCCGAGCTGATGGAACAGGAAATACTCGGTCCGCTGACCGACAAGCAGCGGGACGCTGTGGGCAATGTGCGACAGGCCGGCGAACATCTAATGACGCTGCTCAACGACGTTATTGACCTACACCGCGCAGAAGTTGGCAAACTGGAGGTGCACCTCAGGCCGGTACCGGTAGAGGAGTTAATTGATGGCGCCTACCACATTGTCCACGGCCTGGCGTGGGAAAAGCAGATCAACGTCCGCATCTCGATCGAACCTGAGGATATTATCGTCAATGCCGATGAGCAGCGCACCAAGCAGGTGCTGCATAATCTGCTATCAAACGCCATCAACGCGAGCCCCCAGGGAGAAGAGATCACCATCCAGGCCCGCAAGACCAGCCAGGAGGCAGTAATCTCAGTCATTGACCACGGGCCGGGCATCCCCCCGAAATATCATGAAAAAATCTTCGAGGAATTTGCCCAGTACAACAACGGCGCCCAGTCGAGTCCCTCGGGAGGCCTGGGCTTGCCAGTGAGCCGCAATCTCGTGGAATTGCACGGCGGAGAATTGACCGTTACCAGCGAGCTCGACAAGGGCAGCACCTTCACATTCACATTGCCATTGGCAGAAGAAAATCCCGATCAATAGCGCCCTCGGTAGCTTACTCCCCTACTGCCCGCCAGCCACCATCTGGCCGACCGAGCGTGCCAGCCTAATCATCCCGCTCAGATTCCGATCAGCCGGGTAAAGCTGCGTTGAATCCAGGAGATATAGCCCCTCTGTCGGCGCACGAAGCGCGGGCACGCGCTCGCCGAAGCCAGGCGGACAGATGGCTTGCCCATAACGATCGCGACTCAGCATAGCCTCTTCAACCCACCCCTGCGCGAACTCCGGTTGGATCAAGCGTAGGCCCTGGATTGCTGATTCGATGAAGCGGCTGTCCGGCCATTCGTTACGCTCATCGCTCGAGTCGAAGTAGAAGGGAACATATAGTACATCGCTGCCGCCGTACTCGCACCACGGATTGAGGTTGGAATACTCAATGAAGCCATTAAAGGCGACATCGGGAGCATTTACGTTGACCCAGAAGCTATCGGTGAGGCTGTGGCGTAGGGCCAGCCGGACACAGCCGACGCTGGTGAACTGGACCTGGGACAGCGTCCTGCCATACTCGCTGTCCTCAGGCAGAAGTCTGACGAGTTCCGGCAGCGGCACGGCGGCGACAATTGTATCCGCCTCATAGTAACCGCTACTGGTTTCGAGTCCCTCTATCCTCTGCCCCGAGCAGTCTAGGCTAAACGCCTCCACGCCAGTGCGAATGACCCCGCCCTGTGCTGTTATGCCCTGCTGCAAAGCCGTCAGCAGAGTATGACTGCCGCCTTCAAGATAACCAAGCTGTTCAGGGCGCAGAAGAGTACTGCGAGACTGGGAATACCGATGAATGCGGTGCCAGATCCACGGTGCGGAAATCTTATCGTGGTGGCGACCGAACTTGACCTCCAGCAGCGGCTGCCAGACCACCTCGTAGGCCTGGCGACCGACGCTGTCAATCAGCCACTGCTCGGCACTGAGGTGTTCGAGGCGCCGCCAGTCGGTCATTCGACGACAGCGCAGCGCATGCAGCCCAAAGCGCAGGCGACCTGTTAGACTGAGTGGTGAGAAGCGCAGCAGGTCTAAAGGTGTGGTGAAAGGGTACAGTCGGCCCCGGATAAAGTAACTGGTGCGACCCGGGCGCCAGTAGAGCCTGTCAGCCAGGCCCAGCTCCCTGACCAGCTCCACCAGGTGGCGGTCGCCCCCACAGATAAAGTGGTAATAGACCTCAAGCGGCTTGCCATTTAGCGGTGCCGAACGGGCTAAGCCGCCCAGGACATCCCGCCGCTCCAACAGCACAACCTCGCGCCCCCGCCTGGTTAGCTCCCAGGCCACGGCCAGCCCTGATATGCCACCGCCAATTATAATAGTCCTATTGCCAGACACAATGGGGGCCTTTTTCAGCGCATCCAGTAGGCTCACTGGCCCGACTTGGGCGCAGACAGCTCATAAATTGTGTAACCCCCTGTCGCCAGGGCCACCGAGTAGGTCTGCTCCAGATACTGCTTGAGATGAGGCTGGGCACCGGGGCCTTCTGTCTCGAAGTAGACGGCCCAGCGCGCGCCGCGGTTAATTCGGTTGGTCACATATTCCGGGCTGGGGATGTCCCCGGGAGCAACCTGGCTCGGCGGCTTGCCAAAGCCTTCGCGGCCCACCCAGCCGGGCCGCTCGAAGTAATAGAGGCAACCGAACCCCGGTGGAAATACTATGACTGGCTGCTTGGCAGGATCAATCTGATTCAGGTCAGCAGCAGCCGCAATAACCGGCACCTGCTGCTCGTAGAACGGCTGCACGCCCCACACAGCCAGAACCAAGAACAGAGCAACCAGCACCGGCGTTAGCAGCCGCGAGACATTCTCTATTCGGCTGATCCGATCCCAGCCCAGGCCAATTAGGCCACTGGCCGGAATAAGCAGGGGCAACTGATAGTACGTTTGTCTGAGATTGCCTCCGGCGATAACAACAAAGTACAAGAGAATAGCGCCCAGCCAGACATGAAACAGATTCCACCGAAAATGCCCTCTATCGTCACAGGCCAGCAGCCCCAGGGGGAGCAAGACGAAGCCCACAGCGGTCAGGTGATCTTTCAGCAACCGTTGCATCATTAACGAGTAATTTCCCGGTCGCAAGAAATGCTCCAGCGAAGCCCACATACCACCGCCAAAGCCGACACCGACGGTGAAGTACTGAGCACCGATATTGACGTGGGCGTGATGATAGTAAGCCGCCGCCGGCAGAACCGTCAGAATCGCGAACAGATACAGGATGGGCTGCTTGAAAAGCGCCCCTCCGTAGCGGCGATAGGCAATGAATAGCAGGGGAAAGGCCAACACAAGGGTGGGCAATTTGACTAAGAAGGCCAGCGCGCCGCACAGCGCAGCCAGCCCGAAGTACAAGCCACTCCTGGCCGGCTGAGGTGCCGAGCTGGGCACGCCCAGCCACAACGAGAAGAAGTAGACGACCCCAATCGAGAAAAACAGCATCAGTGGCTCGCTCATCAGCACCCGGCTGAAGTACCAGTTGGCAGGAGCAAAGGCAAAAAACAGCAGGCCAAAGGTGGCCGGTCGGTCACCCAGATAGCGGCACAGCAGGCCGTAGAGCAGGATCAGCGAGCCGATACTGAAGGAGATAGTTACCGCCCGGCCGACCCATTCGTGGATCCCAAAAATCGGATAGAACAGAGCTGTCAGGAAGGTAACGAGTTGGAACTCAATCTCAATGTATCCGGGTCGGTCGGCGCTGTAGTCGGTCTCCGGCCACAGGATATTGTAGCCGTCTTCGTAGAAGTTCTTGGCAATGGGCGCAATCTGCAACTGCTTGATCCAGTGAACGCTGGTGTACGGAGCGTTGATTGCCACCAGGCGCACAGATAGCGCCAACAGAATGATTAACCAGACTTCCTGTCGCCGGGATACGAAGCGGAGGATTGCGCCCGGCTTATTTGCACAGCCAGTTTCGCTCATCCGTTGTTGCTCACCTACAGGTATGATGAGCCTGCACAGTCCATACTATCACCGGCAAGCCGGTCTGTCCAGCGCACCGACTGACTGCTGAATACAAAAAAGGGCAAGCTTGCGGTGGCAAGCTCGCCCCTGGGTGCAGACTCGGTGGCGACACTACGGCGACACAACACTGTGCTCGACCAGCTCAAAGACTACTTCGCCGTCCCGGTAGTTGGCCTGAATATCGCCCTGGACTTCCTCGCCCCAGTTCAGAACGCGTTCGGCCAGAGGATCTTCGATGATCCTGCGGATAGCCCGGCGCAAGGGGCGAGCGCCCATACTCGGATCGTAGCCCTCTTCGACCAGATGGTCGCGCAGCTCATCAGAGATGGTCAAGTCCAGGCCGCGGTCGCCCAACTGATCACGGATATTACGCAGTTCCAGGTCAATGATCTGTTCGATCTGCTCGCGCATCAGTGCCCGGAAGACAACAATGTCGTCTACCCGATTGAGGAACTCCGGGCTGAAGGTCTTGCGCAGTTCCTCTGTGACCTTCTTCTTCATCCGTTCATATTCGCGGTCTTGCTCGCCAAGCGTCGGCTCCTCGGCAGCAGCGGCGAAACCCATCTTAGTGGTCTTGGTAATCATACGCGCTCCGACGTTGCTCGTCATAATGACGACAGCATTCTTGAAGTCCACCACCCGCCCCTGGGCGTCGGTCAGGCGGCCATCTTCCATTATTTGGAGCAGGATGCTGAAGACTTCTGGATGAGCCTTTTCAATCTCATCGAACAATACCACACAGTAAGGGCGCCGCCGCACCTGCTCGGTGAGCTGGCCACTCTCTTCGTAACCGACATAGCCCGGCGGCGCACCAGTCAGACGGGAGACAGCAAATCGCTCCATATATTCGCTCATATCAATGCGAATCAGCGCATCCTCATCACCAAACAGGAACCGGGCCAGCATCCGCGCCAGTAGCGTCTTGCCGACGCCGGTCGGTCCCAGAAAGACGAACGAGCCAGTTGGCCGACGGGGGTCCTTAATGCCCGCCCGGGCCCGGCGCATTGCCCGAGACACGGTATTTACTGCCTCGTCCTGGCCGACTACATCTTCGTGGATGACCTCTTCCATACCCAGTAGACGGCCAGATTCTTCTTGAGTCAACGAGACCACCGGAATGCCCGTCCAGGTTGAGACGACCTGGCCGATATCTTCGCGGTAAACGTAAGGCACCTCCTCGGCCTGTTCGTCGGGTGCCTCCGCATAATCTGCTTGCAACTCTTCATAGTCCGGCACCACAGTGGCCGCCTCCGCTTCCGCCTCGGACAGACCCTGGGTGAGAGCTTCGACGCTGGTAGTCATCTCATATTGACGCAGTTTCACCCGAGAACCCGACTCGTCAACAAGGTCAATGGCCTTGTCAGGCTGAGCGCGGTCCATGATATACCGATTGGACAGTTGTACCGCCGCCTCCAGGGCATCGGGCATATAGCAGACCCGGTGGAAATCCTCGTAGCGACTCTTGATACCCTCCAGGATTTGCATCGTTTGCTCATCGGTAGGCTCGCGAATGGTAATGGGCTGGAAACGACGCTCCAACGAGGGCGTCTTCTCGATATACTTGCGGTATTCGTCCAGCGTGCTGGCGCCAATGCACTGCAGCTCTCCGCGGGCCAGGGCAGGTTTGAGAATATTCGAAGCATCCATGGCCCCTTCGGCGGCACCGGTGCCCACCATCGCATGCAGCTCATCCAGGAAGATAATAATCTGCCCCTCGGAGTCGCGGATTTCCTCCATAACCCGCTTCATTCGCTCTTCAAACTCTCCGCGATACTTGGTGCCGGCCACCAAGCTGGCCAGGTCCAATGCTACCAGCCGACGACCTTTGAGCAAGTCGGGGACTTCATTGTGAGTAATGCGTTGCGCCAGGCCTTCGACAATGGCGGTTTTTCCTACGCCAGCGTCACCAATGAGGGCTGGATTGTTCTTAGTCCGGCGACACAGTACCTGCATAATCCGCTCAATTTCAGGCTCACGGCCAATAACTGGATCCAGCTTGCCCCGGCGCGCCAATTCAGTGAGGTCGCGACTAAACTGATCGAGGTGAGGTGTCTTGGATTTGCGACCTTCTTCAGTGCGGCCTGACTCGCTCTCCGACAGTTCTCGCATCATCCGACGCATCTGGCGCAGCTCCAGGCCATAACGCTGCAACGTCCGATAAGCAGGACCCTTGCCCAGTCGCAGCAGACCCAACAGCAGGTGCTCAGTACCGATATGGGCATCGCCCAGGTGGCGGGCTTCTGCATAAGCCAGTTGCAGAACCTGGGTTGCGTCAGGGGTAAACGAAAGCTCCCTACTCGTCTCTTCAATTCCACCGACTTCCATCCGCTCTTCCAGGTCGGAGCGGAGCTTGTCTAAGTCCACACCTGCCATATCCAGCGCGTCTACCGCCACACCATCACCAAGACGCAACAGCCCCATCAGCAGATGTTCGGTGCTTATCAATTGTACCCGGCTGCGCTGTGCTTCAGTATGCGCCAGCAGCACAACGCGACGTGCCCGGGGAGTAAATCTCTGCCACAATTCCATATTTCGTTTTCCTCCTGCAATATCAAGAGGTGATTACCTATGACGAGTGTACACTTATTAAGACGCCTCAGCACAGCCAAATGTTTCCCTGCACTTACCGTGCCTATATCTATATCGGCCTGCGTTTGACCCGGTGTAATTTGCAGGCAGTAGCTAGCCCTGCGCAGCATATAGCCCATCAAATCCAACTTGAACCTACCCATAGATCGGAAGGCCTTCGCGCTGAGTCAATTCGTGGAACTTCTCGCGCAGCTTCCCCGTCAGCGGACCAGGCCTACCGTCTCCGATAGGGCGGCCATCCACCATCGCCACCGGCACTATCTCGGCAGCAGTGCCAGTCAGAAACATCTCATTAGCGTTGTAGACCTCCAACAGTCGGAACAGCTCTTCGTGGGTCTCAATGCCCATCTCGGCCAGCAGTTCAACCACTACCTGCCGGGTGATGTCCCTCAGATTGCCTACCGAAATAGGAGGAGTGACCACATGGCCGTTGCGGACCAGAAATATGTTGTCACCGGTACACTCGGCGACGTACCCGTCAGTGCTAAGCATTATCCCCTCGGGCACACCCGCGCGCACTGTTTCGATTTTGGCCAGAATGTTATTCAGGTAGTTCAGGCTTTTTATGGCCGGATCCAGGGCGTCAGGCGAGTTACGCCGTGTGACGCAGGTTATGACCTCCAGGCCATTGTCGTAGTATTCTTCGGGATAAAACTCAATAGAGTCAACAATTATGAAGGTTGTCGGTTCCTGGCATTTGCGGGGATCCAGTCCCAGGTCACCGCGCCCCCGGGTGACGACCAGGCGGATATAGCCATCCGCCAGCTCGTTGGCGCGACAGGTTTCCAGAGTTGCCTCAGTCAGTTCCTCCACTGTTAGCGGGATGTCAAGCATTATCGCTGCAGCCGAACTATACAGTCGCTCCAGGTGCTGCTGAAGGCGAAAAACCCGGCCGTTGTAGACACGAATTCCCTCAAAAACTCCATCGCCGTACAGAACTCCGTGGTCGAAGACCGAAACCTTAGCCTCGGCTTCGGGCACCAGTTCGCCATTCAAATAGACCATCAGTGACATCAACAAACCACCTTTGCCGAAAGCTGCTCCGCTGGCAGCAGGCTGCTCGGCTTCTGGCCAGATGTTCAGACCGAATGCTGGGATAGAGACTGTTTATGAGAGTATACCACAACCGGGGCCGATTATTCAATTACACACACCCCCACAGCCCCCTTTGCAGCAAATTGGCTGCCGGCGGGACGGTCAAATCTATGCCCAGGTCATCTCGCCAGGCATCTCAGAGATCATGACTTCCTGGAGGAATTCCACTGCCTTCAGGAATCCCTCGTCAGGACTCATCAGGCTATCTTCGTGCTCGATGCTGAGCACTCCGTCGTAGCCGCACATCCGCAGGATGCTGATCAGTTGCTTCCAGACCTCGGCGCCATGGCCATAGCCGACGGCGCGGAATATCCAACTGCGGTTGATCTCGTCACCGTAGTGCTTGGTGTCCAACACACCATTGACGCGGGCGTTCCACGGATAGACGCGCGAATCCTTGGCGTGGAAGTGCTTGATCACCTCACCGTGCTGTTGCAGCCAGCGCACCGCCGCCGACGGATCAATGCCCTGCCAGAACAGGTGGCTGGGGTCAAAATTGGCGCAGATACGGTCGCCGTGCTCCCCACAGGCCTCCCGCAGCTTGATCAGCGTCTCGGGATTGTAGACCAGGAAGTTGGGATGCATCTCCAGGCAAAAGTAGACGCCCATCTCAGCGGCATATTCTGCTTCCTGTTGCCAGTAGGGAATTGCCACCTCATTCCACTGATATTCCAGGGCTGCCAGATGATCCTCCGGCCAGGGTGCCACTACCCAGTTAGGGACCCGGTCCTTGGGGCCGCCGCCGGGCAGTCCCGAGAAGCTATTGACGCATTCAATGCCCAGACTTCCCGCCAACTTCATCGTCGCCCGGCAGGTTTCATGATGGGCCTGAGCTATTTCCCTAGCGGGGTGAATGGGGTTGCCGTGACAACTCAGCGCCGACAATTCCAGGCCCCGGCTTTCAATGGCCTCCATAAACGCCTGCCGCTTGCTCTCCGACTCATTAAGCTCGTACGGATCGCAGTGGGCATCGCCCGGATAGTTACCGGTGCCGATCTCCACTGCTTCACAACCGGCCTCAGCAAACCAGTCCAAGGCCTCCTCGAATGGCAGATCCCCCTTCGCTACTGTCAACGCTCCGATTTTCATTACCTACCACCTCATTTGGCCGTTCAAGAATTGATGAGACTTATTCCATACTAGTCACTGGGCCAAGTAGACGCTTAGCTGGGTGGAATGCTCTTGTATACATCGATGAAACTCTCTACGCCCTCACTGGTCAGGGGATGCTCACACATCGCCTCAAAAATCGGGAACGTTACCGCAACAGCATGCGCGCCGGCCAGTATTGATTCGATCACCTGGTCCACATCCTTGATGCTGGCGGCAATCAAGATGGTTTTGTTCAACTCGAAGGCGTCGAAAAGCTGTCGGATTCTTCGGATTGTCTCAATACCGTCATATCCCACCATCTTCGCCCGTCCAACGAAGGGGCTAATAAAGGGCGATTGGGCCAGCGCTGCGAAAAGCCCTTGAGTGGGATTGAATATCAGGGTAGCATTGGTGCGGATGCCTTCGGGAACCAGAATCTTTACCGCTGCCAACCCGGCTTTGTTGGCCGGTATCTTGATGGCCAGCATTGGATCAATCTCATGCAAAACGCGAGCGCAGGCACAGATTTCCTCGGTGGTGTAACCTACCGCCTGAACAGCTATTGGCCCCTCGAAGAACTGCCGTATCTCGGCGATGACCTCCCGATAGCTCTTGCCTGTCTGGGCTACCTTCTCAGGGTTTGTAGCAATTCCATCAACTAGGCCAGTGGCCACGGCGTCTTTTAGCTGTTCCACATCCGCGGTATCCAGAAAAATCCGGGGCACACTCATAGAACAATATACTCCTTTCGCCTGTTATAATCCCACACCACCGGTGCGCTGGCAGAGCGCCACCTCAAGCACAGACCCCAAGCTTAAAGTTTTTCCACCTCTAGCCACCCGCCTTCGTCAGCAGAATCCTCGCACGCCTCTAAGATCGCCTGGGTCTTAACTGCGTCAGCGAAAGTGGGCGCCGGGCTTTCACCGGACTCGATACCCTTCAGCAGGTCAGCGACCGTGTTAATGAACGTATGCTCGTACCCGAGGATATGGCCGGGTGGCCAGTACCGGCCGCCATCGTCAGGCACGCCCATAAAGGGATGAACACCTTCCGTAGCCTGAATGACCCGAAAGCCCTGCTGACCATCCGGGTCGGCGCAGTCGTAGTACTCCAGCTCATTCATTCGCTCGAGATTGAACCGCAGACTGCCGCCTGAGCCGTTGATCTCAAAGAAATTGTAGTTGCGGTGACCGGGGGCGAAGCGGGTGGCCTCCATAGTACCCAGGGCGCCGTTGGCGAACCGCGCCAGTGCCACCACCCCGTCGTCTACATCTACTTTCACGTTCTCACCAGCGCCCGCACTGGCCCCCAGCGTGGCGTCAATGCTACCAAGCGGAGGACGCTCCTCTATAAACGTTTCCATATCGCAGCAGACCCGATCAATGTCTCCGACCAGCCACAGGGCCAGATCAACGCTGTGCGCCAGCAGATCGCCCAGCGCGCCCGAGCCGGCAATTTCCTTCTGAGTACGCCACACCGCCGGGGCCTGCGGGTCTACCAGCCAATCCTGCAGATACCGCGAGCACCAGTGGTAGATAGTACCCAGTGCACCGTCGTCAATCAACTGCTTGGCCAGTGAAACTGCCGGAGCACGACGATAGTTATGACAGATCATATTGACTACTCCCGCCGCCTCCACAGCCTCCTGAGCCGCCCTGGCCTCCGCCAGGCTCATCGCCAGCGGTTTCTCGCAGAAGACGTGCTTGCCGGCCTGAGCTGCCTTGATCACCATCTCCACGTGGACATTGTTAGGCGTGGTAATGTCAATCAAGTCAATATCGCCGCGCGCGACCAACGTATCAAAGTCCGTCTCAGTATCTTCCCAGCCCATAGCTGCAGCCGCCTGCGCCAGCGGCTCAGGACTGCGCCCACATAGCACCTTCAATACCGGTTTGCTCCCTATCTCTGGGAAGTAGAAGGGAACTTGCCGGTAGGCATTGCTGTGCGCCCGGCCCATAAAGGCGTACCCGACCAATCCGACTCTAATCTCACCCATCGTGGTTGCCTCCCTTACGACTCATAACAGGTCGTTGTCAAACTTCCTTACTCGGTATTCACCATGTGATATATTCAGTCGCGAACTGGAATAATCCTTCCCAGGATGCCAGGAACTTGCACTGAGCTACCACAACCGTGCCATAGACTGTCACTTTCGGATGTGATGCCGTTGACCTCGCGCGGACGTCTGCTGATAGTGGCTCACTACGGGGGCCTGCGCCTACCCAACCGCCTGCCTCGTCCTACACCTCCAGCAGGATCCGGGCAATGCCCTGGGCCGCTTCTGGCCGACCCCAGGCAGCACTGGCCTGGGCCATCTCTGTGCGCTGCTGTTCATCTCGACGCAGCCCGAGGACTACTTCTGCAAGTTTGGCGCCGGAAAGCTGCTCATCGGGGATAACCAGCGCGGCCCCTGCCTCCTGTACCGCAGCCGCATTGTACTTCTGATGACCTGCGGCATACGGATAGGGCACCAACACCAGTGGCTTGCCCAGCGCAGTAGCCTCGCCGATGCTGCTGGAGCCAGCCCGACTGACCACCAGATCCGCTGCTGCCAGCGCCGTACCCATCTGTTCGAGGTAAGCCCGGCAGTGGTATGCTGGCGGGGCGGCTCCCAATGCCTCGGCCTGCGTCTCTACTGCCTCGTAGCCACGTCTTCCCGATAGATGAATAATCTGAAAATCAGGCTCAGCCAGCAAGGTCGGCAATGCTGCCAAGAGGGCCTCATTGATGCTGCGAGCTCCCTGGCTGCCGCCGGTGACCAGGATTGTGAATCTGTCGGGCACCAGTCCCAGCAACTCCTGGCCGCGGGCGGCATCGGCGGTCAATATCTGCTTGCGCACCGGAGTGCCGATGTGCTGTGTCCTGCGCCCGGGCAGATATTCAGCCGCAGCAGCGAAAGCCAAGGTAACTAGCTGGGCCCGCCGGCTCAGCAGCCGTCCTGTACGATCGGGGTAGGCATCGCCGATGTGAACTACTCGCGGGATTCCCAAGAGCCGGGCCGCCATTATCACCGGCGCGGCCACATATCCGCCGGTTCCAAAGATCACCGTGGGACGAAAGCGCCACAGCAGGCCGAGGGCTTGAATCAGTCCGCGCAACAGGCCCGCGACGCTGGGCACTATCTGCCAGGAGAGCCCATACGGGAAGGGCCGGGCACAGATGAATGCAGCCGGCAGGTCGCTTTGGGCCAGAATAGCATTGTCGCGATCCGAAGAGGCAGCTACCAGGAGAATTTCAACATCGGCGTTAGCCTCGGCGAGCTGCTCACCGACAGCGATGGACGGAAAGAGATGACCGGCGGTCCCGCCTCCTGCCAGCAGGACTCTGGCGCTCATACGTCATCGCCGCCCTGCTTGCTCTTGGTTGTGCCGAGCCACTGCCAGTACCAGCCCAGCACCGATCAGGGAGCTGACCAGACTGCTACCGCCGGCGCTGATAAAGGGAAGCGTCAGACCAGTTGGCGGAACGACTGCCGTAGCAACAGCGATATTGACCAACGCCTGGAGAGTCAAACTGATACCGATACCGGCGGCAAGGAAGTAGCCCAGACGCGTGTTACTACCGCGGGCAATCTTGAAGGCCAGCACGGCAACCATCACAATAACCACCAGCAGCCCCACCGCTCCCCACAGGCCCAGTTCGCTGGCAATTACACAGTATATCGAGTCAGTATGCGGCACAGGCAGGCCCTTCCATTTATCTGGACTCATACCTAATCCCATCCCGAAGGGGCCGCCCCGGGCGATGGCAACCAGCATATGCAGAATATGATTTCCCGCTCCGCGGATGTGGTCCAGGGGATTAAGCCAGGCTTCGACCCGCGCAACGATATACGGCTTAGTCGAGCAATACACAAAGGCCGCAGCCAACATAGCCACGCCCACGGGTACCAGATAGCGCAGGCGCGCGCCCCCGACGTAGGCTAAGGTCAGCGCCAGTAACACTACCAGCAGTGCCATGCCCTGGTCATGCTGCTTCATCAGCACAACCAGCATCAGAACAGTGGCGAGGATCAGCGGAAGGACCACCCGGTATGTATTCTTCCGATTGATCGGCCCCTGGGCCAGTAAGGTGGCAACAACAGCCACGTAGGCGATCCTGGCAAATTCAGAGGGCTGCATGCCCCATATCCAGCAACGGGCATCACCAACACTCCTGCCCCAAATCGCGGCCCATGCCATCAGGATCAGTCCTACCAGGAAGGCAAGGCAAGCAAACCGCTTGATCGTCTTCAACGGCAGCAGGCTGATTATTATCATAGCAACCAGGCCGATGCCAGCATATTTCAACTGGGTCTTGAAGAACCAGTAGGGATCGCCGTGGTAGGGCAGTGGACGGCCGGCGCGAGGAAAACTGGAGGAGAAGACAAAGATGATCCCGAGCACTACCAAACCGTACACGACCAGCAGGAAGCGGCGGCCAGCCGGGCCGTAGTGACCACCGGGCTGCTCCTGGCTGACTGCGGTTGATCCACGGGATTGTGCAGTACTGACCACGGCCTACACCCCCGGCCTGGCTTCGCGCTGGGCAATTTCCCGCACCACGCGCGTGAACTGCTCGCCGCGGTGGGTCTGGTCCTCGAACATATCAAAGCTCGCGCAACCAGGCAGTAACACCACAGTATCACCCGACTCCGCCCGGCGGTAGCACTCCTCGACAGCCTCCTGCATACTGGCAGCTTTCATACTAGCGGTGCCGTCCCCGACGGACCTCGCAATAGCCGGCCCACTTTCGCCAATTAGACAGACAAACCAGCACCTGCGAGCCAAATGCTGCCCGAACTGGGAAAAATCAACCTCTTTGCCCTGCCCACCAGCAATAACTAGCAGCGTCCCGCTGAGTGCACTGAGGTCGGCTATGGCGGCGGCGGTATTGGTGGCCTTCGAATCATCAACAAATCGTATGCCCCTCACCTGGGCAACTTCCGCCAACAGGTGATCGGCAGGGGCAAAACGTTTCAATCCCTCGGCCATCTGCTGCCCAGTAGCGCCACACAAGCCCGCAGCCACTGCGGCGGCAAGCGCGTTGGTGACGTTGTGTCGGCCGGGAACAGGCATCTGGGCGACAGGTAGAATCCGCTGAATGCCCGACCTGGTATCCACGACCAGGCAGTCATCCTCAACACGCCCCGAGCTGTCCGGGCAACCAGAGGAGACCGTGAGAACTTGTGACGAAAGCCGGCCCTGCATGTCCGCCACAGTCGCATCGTCCAAGCATAGCACACTGAAGTCGTCGGCCGTCTGATTTTGAAACAAACGCAGCTTCGCGGCGGCGTATTCCTCCAGGTTGGCATGACGATCCAGGTGATCAGGTGTGATATTAAGCAGCACAGCTATCCAGGGACGGAAGTGGACAGCCGTCTCAAGCTGAAAACTGCTGACCTCGGCCACAACTACACCAGCATGCCGGGCGCGGTCAATCTGGCTGATCACCGGCACCCCAATGTTGCCAGCGACTACGTTAGCAATACCAGCAGCATCAAGCATCAGACCGGTCATAGTCGTTGTTGTGCCTTTTCCGTTGGTGCCCGAGATAGCGATTATGGGTACCGGGCAAAAGCGATACGCCAGCTCCAGCTCGCCGATCACTTCGAGGCCTGCGGCCCGAGCCTGGGCCAAAGCTGGGTGGTCGTAGGGCACGCCGGGACTGACCACCACCAGGTCCGGCCGCTGTAGCTGCTCGAGGGCCTCAAATTCAGTTACCGCTTCAGCGCCCAGGCTCGCGACCTCGTGGCACGAGTCAGCCAACTCCATGGCTGGCTTGGAATCAGCTCCCACAACCCGCGCGCCCTGGCTCACCAAGAATCGAACGCAGGCCAAGCCGGTGCGGGCCAGACCAATGACGGCAACACGTTTGTCACTGAGAGCGATTGGCCGGTCGAAAACTGTGTGTGCAGGAATAGTCATATGGGTACCCTAAACAAGATTCAACGCAACGACAATTCCGGCGACGGCTGCCACCAAACCCACCAGCCAGAAACGAACCACAATTTGCGGCTCAGCCCAGCCGCGCAGTTCGAAAGTGTGATGAATAGGCGTCATCCCGAAGACCTTGCGACCGGTCCTGCGGAACCAAATCACCTGAATT
>JAUVZM010000040.1 GCA_030602615.1 bacterium | reverse complement strand
CTATTCTCTCGGGAGCGTATAGCTCTGGAGGAACTGACTGTGGTGGTCGAGGAATGTCCGCAGTTCCGGTAGATGGGGTGGTTGGGGACACCGGTGATTGAGGCGGCCTTTCAGCACCCAGCCCCTCATCTGTATAAGAAGCCCCCGGCAGATGTCTCTCGGTGATGATGTGCTCGACCTGCAGATACTCACGGTCTTCAGGATCTTCGGGCACTTTGGCCAGCACAGCTACGCGCTGTCCGACCTCTACCTCCCCTGCCGACTCAGGACAATCCAAAGCAACGGTGACGCCGGAGTCGGTTTGCAGCAACAGGCGCCGGCTCGCCGGCGCGCTGGCCTCCGAGCCGGGGCTGATAATTGCAACAATCTCGCCGCGTAGCTCCAGGACCATCCCACTGAGCGAGGCGTCAAGGCTGGCCAGGGCCTGAGGCGGCAGGTCAATGACGGGATCAAGCTGCTGACGAGCGGCCAAATAACGACTGACCAGTGAGGTTGTCTGGCTATCTGCCGCAAGCGGGAGGGCAGCAGATACCAGCAGCACAACCATCAGCGCACCGATACCCCGGCGCAGTAGATTTTCTGGCCAACCCGCTATTCCCATACTCATACTCTCATAGTATACCCTGGTGGGTTGGGCTGAATATCACATCTGCCCTGTACAACCCCAACAAGCCCTGTCTCATCACGACGTCACCGAAACGCTTATGCACGGACTATTTGGTGCGGACAAAGACTTCAAAGTCCTCTGCCCCAGGGACATTTACTGAACGATAGTAGCATAGAATGATTGATTCTTGCAAGGCGGCTGCCAAACGCCGATGCCTGTCATAGCGCAAGTCGGCGAAGATGAGCATGGCAGGCAAAGTAGTCCGTACATCAGTCACAATGTGCTGCTCTACTTCAGGCAAACCAGCCCAAGTCTGGTGAAAATAACGACTGGCAGCGGGACGGTCGGCGTACAGGTAGATTCCGCAGCGTCGGCCCAAGACATATATGGGTTCATCGAAGTGCGTGTGCGTGCGCACATAAGCACCTACCAATTGAGAGGAATGAGGTTGCTGCTGGGTAATGTTGGCTATCACCCGGCCGTACCTGCCACCTTGAAACCGCAATACTCCGATGGCTGCCCCAACTACTACTAACGCGGCGAGTGTGCCTACTAGTTGCCGTTGTCGGTTAGGTAGCGACCTAATGAATTGCCATGTCCACATCAAGCCAGGAGCAGCGAGTAGGCAAAGTGGCGGCAAGACAGGTAACAGTTGGTGAAAAAACATCTTGCCGGAGGCGATACCCCCTACGAAGGTCATGACCAGCCAGGGGACTAGCAAGCATATGGCCAGGGTAGCCTGCGAACGCGCTTTCCACAGAGTAATTACTATTCCGCCCAGTAATGGTAGGCAACCGATGGCGACTACACTCAGCCGCTGGAGCCCTTCGAGGAGCCCGGTCAGGGACTGGGTACGAGACGTCTGCCATGGGTTGATGAACACTGCATCACTGGCTGCGGCAAGTTGCCCACCACTATACAACAATAGGGCTACCGCAGCTATTACTGCTCCGGCTCCTATTATTAGCATTGCGCTATAGCGCAGGATCCGCCTGTTGCCCGGGAGGAGAACCGCTATCCATGTTAGGCCCATGCCGAGGGCTATCAAGTCTAGAAGTGCTATCTGCTTGAACAACACCGCCGCGGCCATAGCGATGCCAGCACCTAAGAACCACAGTGATTCTTGTCGGCGCAGACCGATGTAGGCTAGGTAGAAGCTGGCCGTGGTGAAAGCGATCATGAACGTCTCAGTGTAGGCGGGGGGAGCGATTATGATCCCGGAAAAGCTGACCAGACACACTCCAGCCAATATGCCTACGGCACGGGAGAAGGCGCGCGTCCCCCATAAGGCTAATACCACTCCCGCCGCGGCGATGAAGGCGGCCGAGGCGAGGGCCGATGATATCCAGGTACCCAGTTAGTTTGAACAGACCACCATATACAAAGAATACTCCGGGCGGCTTGTTCTCAATAACATGTATGTACAACTGCTGGCCGTGCCGCAGCCACATATTACCGATGTGGGCGAATACAGCCTCATCAAACTTGATAGGAAGCCACAACAGGGGAATGCGCACTACAAAAGAGGTTAGGATAATTGCGACACCCCAACCCCAGCCCAGCCTGGATTTTGGGGGAATGCATTGTCCGGGTTTAGCGTACTGCACTATGGCTTCAGAGCGCCCTTCGTTGGCCTAGTGGCTCTTCGCCTTGCCCGGGTACGGGAACTCGCAGCCTAAATAGAATGGTACCCCCACGGGGAGTCGAACCCCGGCTTCCGGACTGAGAATCCGGCGTCCTCAACCACTAGACTATGGGGGCACCTGAGAGCTTGCTGCGGTCAGTGTAGCCAGCGTCGCCACTTGGTGTCAAGCCCGGCCGGTTTCGCTTCATTTTGGTCTGGCGGAGGGGGAGGGATTCGAACCCCCGGTGCCGCATTAACGGCACAGCGGTTTTCAAGACCGCCGCCTTCGTCCGCTCGGCCACCCCTCCAACCCCGTAGATAAGTATAGAAGCGAGCGGGGAAGGTGTCAACTGGCCTGGCTGCCTTGGGTGCAGGGAATGGCCCACCGTCTTGGTGACTGCTTGCTCGCCTGTATCCTCCTGCTGCCTGGCACCACATTATGAAAGCAGGACCTTCGCGGCCAGAAGGCGAACTGTCATCGCAGTCGTTCAAGCTACCAGGGACACCGTCTTTTGCTAAGGAGGCACGGTGGTGGAAGCGTTAATATTGGGCGCCGGCGGGGTCGGGCTGGGCTTTGTCAGCGAGCTGCTGGGCCGATCAGGCTGGCAGATGAGTTTTGCTGATATTGACTCCGACCTTGTGGCTGCCCTCAAAAGGTATGGTAGTGTCACCTTTAACAAGGTGGGGGCGCAAATCGAGCAGATTCAGATCTCGGGGCTCAGCGCCATTGACCTCAGCAGCCCCAACGTCCGCCAACAGCTGGCCGAAGCGCTGGCCGCCGCTGACCTGGTATTTACAGCGGCCGGGGCCGGGGCATTCCCGGCCGTCGGCAAATTGCTGGCGGCAGCCGCCGAGTCAGTCGATTTCACCCATCAGCCACTGAACGTCCTGTGCTGTGAGAACCACGAAGATGCCGCCGCTGCCCTAAGAGAGGCCACCAGGCAGGTAATGAGTAACCCAGAGCTGTTGGCGGAGAGGTTCGCATTTGTCAATACAATAGTGGCCCGAATGTGCCAGCGGCTGACCACCGACGAACGGAACCTGCCGCCGGTCGCGCCCGGCCTGGATGCTGTGATCGTCAGCGAAGCCTACCAGCTTTTTCCCATAGACGGCAGTGCTGCAGCTGGGCCGGTGCCTGAGTTTGAGGGCCTGCGGATCCTGTCGGGGCCAGAATTTGAGGCCTGGGATCACCGCAAACTGTTCGCGCACAACGGTGTCCACGCTCTGCTTGGCGTCTTGGGCAACCTGGCTGGACACACCTATATGTATGAGTGCCGTCAGGACCCAGAACTGGACGAGGTCGGGCGTCGGGCTATGTGGGAGGAGGTGGGCGGCGCGCTGGTTCGGGCGCATCCTCGAGTATTCACCTGTGCCGACCACAACGCTTTCGCTGAAGACCTTTACGGGCGCATCACTAACAAGCTATTCGCTGACACCACCAACCGCGCCACGCGCAACAGTCTGCGCATGATCCAGTCCCAGGATGGACGACTCAGCAAAGCTGCTGAGTTTGTTCTGCGCTTCGGTGGCCAGCCCCGCGCTATGGCCCTCGGTATCGCTGGCGTGATGATACTCAATGATAAGCCACAGCAGCAGGTCGCCGAACTACTGGACTACATTGATCCGTCCGTGCGAGCCGAGCTGATTGCTCTTACCGAAGAAGCTTTTGCAACCGTCCTCACCTGGCATGAGAAGGCGAATCAGCAGCTAAGATCCTTTGTGCAATAAGTCCCCACGGGAGCGCTCAGAGGCCTACAAGTAGGCTCTCTGGGCGATTTTAGAATATATGTTGTCAACAACCGTTGGTCTGTTTCGGGGAAAGTGTTGGGGAAAACTCGTGGAAAGTGAGATATCATTCATTGAGAAGTGTGGATAACTGGTGGGAAAACTCGGGGCTATGAAACAGATAAAAACCGCGTCAGCATAGCAATAATAGCAACTGTTGGAGGCTCGCATCTAGTCAATGACCCCACGCGAGGGCGCTATTGCCGCTTTGGAACTGAAGCCGCCACATGGCTTTGTGCCACGCAATAACTCGGCATTAAGAGCGTAAAGGGGCAACTCAGCGAATGATATTAGCAGGACAAACGACAGCCAGCAACAGCCTGCCAGACTGATTAACAAAGGAGGATATCAATGGCAAATCAGCAACGGATTGCTCTGCGCACGGTGATCGCCGGGGCCGCTCACGGCGTCTGGACGGCTTTCTTGGTCGGAGTGGCAATGATGCTAGTGGGGCTGATCGCCCGGGAGGCGGGGATGAGATTCTATCCCGATTACCTGGCCTTCGCCTGGGGAGTACCCCTGCACGAGGTGCCTGCTCACCTCGCCCAGATATTTGCCTATTTCAAGGTAATAGTGGGCTTTTTCTTTCTAATGGGCACTGCCCTGTCGTGCTGGTGGCGGGCCCTGCCGGCACAGTAAACGGAAGCAGGCATCAGGCCCAGCCCAGCGGAGAATAGCCCAAGCGCGCTGCCCCGCTCCCCTTCTACGCAGTTGGCTTGGCCCGGTCGCGGTCCTCCGTTGTGTCAGGCTCTTTCAACAAGAACCTCAGACCCGTATAGACAAACCACGCCGCCAGTGCCAGGATGACTATCCCGCAGGTGAAAACCAGCGCCGGGTAGACGGCCCCGTGCAGGATATGCCGGCTGGTGACGATGACCAGCCCGACCAGCCCGTACCAGACCACGTCAGAAAGTTCGTGGCCCACGAAGAAGGTCAGGTACTCACCATTGCTGCGCGGGGCGACATGGGCCAGGCCACCGGCGCCGATGGTCGCCCACCAGCCCAGGAAGTAAGGGTTTATGGCGCATACCGCCGCCCCGCCCACAATCAGGCTGCCCCAGCTCATCGCTGCCTGCCCGCCGCTATTTAGCTCCAGCGACAGCGCCGAGGCCTGCTGCACCATATCCAGTCCCATCCAGACCAAGACCGCACCGCCGACCAGTCCGATGGCCCCGCGCACCCGGTGGCGCAGCAACACCGCCCGCAGACCGCTCATCAGCAGCACCACCAGCACCAGCTCCAGCAGGGCATGGCCCAGCACAATCGCCAGCACGGCCATAAAGCCTCTGGCGAAGGTCTGGCCGATTACCAGTGCCAGCATCGGCCCGGGCATCATCGCCCCGGACAGGCCCGTGACAAAAGCAATCCCAAATATCTTTAAGAATCTCATCTGGCGTGGCCCGCTTTCTGGATAATGAGCAGCAACTCATGCTTTCGCGCTGCGGATGAGTAGGTCCTCCCTGCACTCAGCTTGCCGAAGGGCTGTTGTCCACTATCCACTAACCACTAACCACTATCCGTTATCCACTATCCGTATGGGGAACAATCGCTGCTGCTGCGTGTCATATAAGTTAGAATCGCCGCTTGCTTGCCCATACCCACAATAGAGGAGGCTTACTAATGTCTGCACACAGATGGTTACTTGCCACGATAGTCGTTCTGGTGGTCCTGATTGCCGGGGTCAGCACCTGGTACGCGCGAGCTGAGAACGGAGACGACTCGGCCACCGCTACTCCTGAAGAGACTGCGCAGATCGAGAACCCGGTGGTCGGCGTCATTGCCTATCAGCAGGAGACTGAGTATGAGCCGGACCCCTTCGAGCCGGATCGCGTGCGGCGGACCCGCACCGAGGTCAAAGAGCTGATCATCGTGCGCGCCGACGGCACCATCGAGCGCAAGCGCGCCTGGTAATGGACTGTCGGCCTGAGATGAATTACAATGTCTCAGTAGTCAGCAAACTACTGCGCATCAGGAGGGTCACTTATGCCCAAGATCGAAGTCGCCTGGGATTCGTATCTTAATGAAACTACCGACTGCCTGCCCGACGGGCTGCTGCTGGCCTCACTGGACCCGGGTGGGAAACCCAATGCTATGGCTATCGGCTGGGGCAGCGTCGGCATCGTCTGGAGCCGCCCGATGTTCGTCGTCCTGGTCCGCCACTCCCGTTACACCTACGAGTGCATCGAGGCCAGCGGCGACTTTACCGTCAACGTCCCTTCCCCCGATATGGCGGAGGCGGTCGAGCTTTGCGGCACCATATCGGGTCGCGACCATGACAAGTTTGCCGAGTGCGGCTTCACCGTCGGGCAGTCCCAGACCATCATCTCCCCCTACATTGACGAGTGCGATCTGGTCTACGAATGCCAGGTCGTCCAGTGCACCGACGTAGTCCCGGAGAACTTCGCCCCCGAAATCATTGACGACTTCTACGCCGGCGGGGACTTCCACCGTATCTACTTCGGCGAGATCCTGCGCACCCTCGCCGAAGAGGACTTCGCCGATTGAGACCAACCCAGGACAGCGCCTGAGCAAGCAATGCGGGGAGAAGGGCAAGAGGTGGGGGGAAATAGTGGTGGACGAGAAGGGACTCGAACCCTCGACTTCCTCCGTGCGAGGGAGGCGCTCTCCCAACTGAGCTACTCGCCCACGGTGGCGGTATTCTACTGCGTAGCGCCCTAATCTGTCAAGGCTGGTCTGCTATCCCCCGCCGGCCTGTGAAGTCCTCACACAATGCCAGGCGGCTGGCTGGGGAGTTGCAGACGAATTGCAGCAACGGCCAACGGCGAGAGTGATGTTGGCAGCGGGCGAAGGCGGTCTACTACTTCTCTTCTTTGAATACCCGGCCGGGCGACATCTGCTCGGGACTTGCCTGGCGGAGCAGGTGGGTGGCCGTAGGCGCGACGTCCTTGCCCAGGATGGTACCCAGTTCGGCGACTTTGCGCCGGGCCAGATCGTCCAGGGCAAACTTGTCAGCAGCTTGCTGCCAGGTGGCAAAGGCTTCCTCCAATCGTCCTGCTTCTTCCAGTATGTGGGCGCGCATATGCAGGGCGATGGTGCCGAACGGGTTAACCTCCAGGTACTGATCTATTAGGGAAAGTGCGCCGTCGTAGTCGCCTTCTTCCAGCAAGCGCCAGGCGGGCAGGTAGCGTTCGCGAATGGTGAGTGTTGCTCCCCGGGCGATGTCATCATTGGGGTCTCTCTTCAGGCAGTAGTCGTACCAGTCCAGCGCCTTGGGGATATCGGGGAGCCTCTCGTAGCCGTGAGCAATTATCCGGTCGATGTGGGCGGGATGGGGCATATGCAAGGTGGCGCGGAACCATTTGGCGGCTTGCTCGTAATCATCAAGCTTGTCGAAATAGGTCCAGGCCAGTTCAATGAATAGGTCCGTCTCTTCAGGGTTCCAGGAGATGCCTTCTTTCAGCGCGGAGATGGCCTTGTCCAGTAGAATAGCGCGCTGCCGGGCGTCATCGGTCTCGGCATAGATATTGTAGGCCATGTGCCAGGCGGTGACTCGCCACGGTTCAATCCAGTGGGGATCCAGCAGGGTAGTGCTGCGCATAACGTAGAGGCAGTCATACCAGGTACCTTCCTGGTTCCAGAGCGTGTGGACTTTGGCCCACATCATAGTCGCGGCCACTTCGCGGAAACCTCCCAGGATTGCCCCGATCATCACCCCACTTAAGGCGGTGGGATCGAAATCAACAATCTTGGTCAGGGGCATGGGCCGCTTTATGCCCAGGACCAGCCGCTGGTAGCGGATCCGCTCGCGCAGGGGAATCGAGCCGACAATTAGGGCGACAACTATTGTTAGGATAATAGTCTTAGAAGTCCAGCCAAGCCTCATGCCTAGAAATCCCTTCCGGCAGCCGAGCCTACACCTCGCGTTCGTTGAAGAACAGGTAGCCTATCATTAATATTATGACCACGCAGATGATTGCCTGCCCGGTGACGTTGCCCAGCAAGCTCCATGGAACAAAGTTGTCCTTCAATATACTCTCGCGGATGTCAAATATCTCAAAGTGGGGTAATATGCGGTACAATATCCCAAACACGATCGTCGAAGCCGTGTCGGCACCATGCTCAGGGCTGGCCAGCTCGCGCAGGAAATCCGCCATCTGCCCCACAAAGTAGATGAAGAACGAAAAGATCGAGGCCATAACCCACGAGAATATGGTGGAGGCAACTACGGCGATTGCTACGAGGACCAGCAACTCAAAGCAGGTCAGACCGATAGCCTTAATGATGTTGGAGGCCATAAACTCCATAGAGATTGCTGGGCCCTGGTCGGAAGTCAGCTCGCGCAATTGGGGTGCTTTGACCATGTAGACGGTCACAAAGGCCAGTCCCATGAGCGCTACGTTGGTGAAGACGGTGGCCACTCCGCCGAAGAACTTGCCCAGCAAAAACTGGGCCCGGGTCACCGGCTTGGCCAGTAGCGTGTGGATCGTCTGCTTCTCCACCTCGTCTGTGATCAGCCGAACGCCGACAAATATTGCGATCAGCATGCCGAAGAAGCGAATGGCACCCAGGCCGATGTCGATGAGCATCTTCAGCTCGGCTCCCGGCTGCAGGTAAGTAAAGGCCCATGACGAGCCGATGATGAGAATGCCAAAGATTAGAATGCCGTTCAGAAACCGGCGCCGCAGCGCTTCATGGAAAGTTGCCTTGGCAATTCGCCAGATTGCGCTCATTCAGGAATACCTCCTACTGCCTCGATGAAGACCTCTTCGAGTGTTAGCCGCTGGGGAGTTATCTCTATCAACTGTGCGCCTTTGTCAATCATATCACTGGCTGCCGCTGTTGCTGACTGCTGGTCAGAGAACGCCGCCAGATATTGCTCGCCTTTGGAGTCGACCTGCTCGGCCAGCACTCGCAGATGTTGCAGCGCGGCCTGATCCAGGTCACGGAAGATGGCCACGTAGTGACCATCCTCGCCAGTCAAGAGTTCTTCCATTGAGCCCTGGTGGCAGACCACGCCCTGGTTGAGAATGGCTACTGTATCGCAAAGCGGCTCCATTTCCTTGAGCAGGTGTGAGCACAGGAAAATGGTCTTTCCTTCGTCACGCAGCCGCATGAGAACCTCGCGGATCTGGATGGCACCGATCGGATCCAGACCAGCGGTCGGCTCGTCGGCTAGTAATAGGTCAGGATCATTGATGAGTCCCTGAGCCAGGCCAATTCGCTGCAGCATACCGCGGGAGTAATTGAGGACCTTGCGCTCGCGCCGATCCCACATCCCCACCAGTTTCAACAGTTCCTCGATGCGGTCGTCGAGTTCTGCTCCGCCCATCCCGAAGAGACTGCCATAGAAGCGCAGTAACTCCACTGCATTGAGGTGATCGTAGAAGTAGGGTCCTTCAGGAACAAAGCCGATACGCTGTTTGTAGGTCAAAGTGCCCAGCGGATAGCCGAAGATCTCTCCAGAACCTGAGGTGGGAAATACCAGGCCCAGTAGTAGCTTGAGAGTCGTTGTCTTCCCGGATCCATTGGGACCAACCAGGCCAAAAATTTGACCCTCCTCAACCTCCATACTTAGGTCTATCAGACCTACCGGATTCCCTTCCATATCGTGGGTGTATATCTTCGCCAAATTCTCGGTCTTGAGTACGGTAGCTATATCCGTCCACCTCCCGGCAACAAACAGCTAGATGCTGGCGCTGCCTGTGCCCAGTTGGCTAGCAGGCTTTTCGTCGAGCCAGTGCTTGGCAAAGGGCTGGGCGAAGTTGTACTATCCGCCCGATGAGTTTAGCCTGCTTTGTTTCACTATGTCAACAACGCAAGGCCGGCTGCTGTTTGTTCCCGTCTCCTGCATTGGCCACTGCCGAGCTTGCGCGCTAATGAAGCTGCTGTGATTGACACGGCTGGGGAGAAGTGTTAGCATTGGCAGGTGCGCGAATGCAATGCAAGAACCGGCGATGTCAGTCTAACATAGCTGTGCAAGTAATCATATTCCACTTGAATCAAATCGGCGATTTTTGCTTTAGCCTCCCGCTTGTCAACGCTATTAGGCGAAGGTATCCCCAGTCGCAGATATGTAGTGTGGTGCGGCCTCATCTGGTTCCCCTCGCCGAGCGGGCCAAGCCGGTTGATACCATCGCAATCCGGCCTGAGGCGCTGACTATTGCGTACCTACCATTGATCAGGCAGTTGCGTGCCCGGCGAGCCGACCTGGCGATCGTCTTGCCCACTTCGCCGGGGCCCTCCTTGCTGGCGCGGTTGTGCGGCGCGCGGCGTATCGTCGCCTTTGACAACGATTGGCCGCGGTACTTCATCGCTGAGCGCATCCCCTACGATACTCGTCCCTCGCTAGCTAACAACCTGCGAATGGCCGAGTATGTGGCGGATGAGGTGCCCAAACGCGACTATGTCGGCCTGCTGTCGGCCACTGCGCAGGATAAAAGTGACGCTGGGCGAATTTTGTCCCGCTATGGAATTCCCGGCGACCAGTCCTTTGTTGTTCTTGCTACTTTAGCCTCCTCGCATCGGCTGTGGAAATGCTGGCCTCTGCAGCGCTTTGCTGCGCTTGCAACAATGTTGTGGGAGCAGGCAGGATTGTACCCGGTATTTGTTGGTAGTGTTGAAGAAACTGAGAGTGTTGAGGCATTGACCGGTCAGATGTCAGTTCCTGCAGCCAACCTGACTGGCCACACTGATACCGGCCAGCTACTGGGGGTGCTCGCCCGAGCTAGCTTGTTCATAGGACAGGATAGCGGCCCCACTCATCTTTCTGCTGCTTTGGGCCGCCCGACGCTGGCCATCTTCGGGCCTACCGATCCTCAGCTCACCGCGCCGTTGGGCGAAAGCTCGGCAGTCGTTTACAAGAACCTGCCGTGCAGTCCCTGTCACGAGCAGGCTGCCGAGTGTCCCAATCGCAAGTGCCTGCTGTCAATCGAGCCCGAGGAGGTAGCAGACCAGGCTCTATCTCTTAGCCAGTAGGTCCGTGTTCCCGAGAAGGTGGAGTGGTATGGGCCAGGCATGGATGCTGGATGAGTTAGGGTATTGTGCCTATGCTATCTGCATTAGTAATCACCCAAAATGAAGAGGATGTAATTGGGCAGTGCTTGGATTTGCTGCAATGGGCTGATGAGTGTGTGGTCATTGACTCTGGCAGCACTGACGCCACCTGCGAAATTGCTCGTGCTCACGGTGCCCGAGTAATCCATAACGACTGGCCAGGGTATGGTGCCCAGCGCAACTATGGCGGTGAGCAATGTCGCGGCGATTGGATAGTGTACGCGATGATGGCGGGTCATTCCACGATGCTGGCCTACGCTATGGTGGTAGAGTCGAATATGCGGGCTGAGCAAGCAGACAGACACGATCCAAGCCGCGACGGCCCCAGTCTGTAGCTGGCAACACACACAGCGAGAATAGGCAGGCTACGGTGCGAGTTCTGTTTACCAACAATGCTCTGGTCTGGGGCGGAGCAGAGAAGAGCACGCTGCAGATCATTATGGGTTTGCGCGAGTGTGGTCATGAGGCTGTGTTGGCCTGCCGGAATATATTGCCGAAGGCGAAACCAGCCTTCTGGTGCCATCGGCGCGTCGTGGATCTTTACAGTCTTGAAAAGATGATTGATCAATACGCTGAGGTACTGCTGGCGTTCACCAACGCCACTTAGGCCTGATGCTGAGCCGTGCTGGTCCCAATAGGTACTACCTCGAGAAGGAGATTTTCGTATGAACATATTGTGGTTAGTTTCGGACACGTTGCGCTGGGATTACGTCGGGTGCTACGGTAATGATTGGATTAAGACGCCCAATCTGGACAAACTGGCCGGGCAAAGCGCGCTGTTTCTGGAGGCCTACGCTGAGGGTTTGCCTACGCTGCCGGCGCGACGCGCCATAATAACTGGTCGGCCCGTCTCACCAGCGCGCTACATCTCTCAACCCGGCGACGCTGTCGTCAACTATGGCTGGCATCCGCTGTTTGATCAGGATGTGACCGCCGCCGAGTGGCTGGGGGATCGCGGCTATACTACCGCCTTCATCACCGACGTCTACCATATGATGAAGCCGTGCAAAAACTACCACCGGGGCTTTGACCACTGGCAGTGGATTCGGGGGCAAGAAGATGATAGGTATGCACTGCGCGACAGGGATCAGGTGGCGGATATGCTCAGGCAGATGGGCCAGGAGCCCGAAACTGTGCCTGGTGACCACTGGTTCATCCAGCATCTGATGAATCGCAAAGACTGGGAAAGTGATGCTGACACCTCGGTGGCCCAGGTCATGACGACGGCAGCCGACTGGCTGAGGAGCTACACGCTGGCTAAGCCATTCTTTATGTGGGTGGACTGTTTCGATCCTCATGAGCCGTGGGATCCCCCACCCGAGTATGCCCGGTTATATTATCCAGACTATGAAGGGCTGCACGGAGTTTACCACACCAACTATGTTGACGAGTTGAGCCAGCACCAGATAGAGTGCACAGAAGCCGCCTATGCGGGGGAAGTGACTTTGGTTGACCGCTGGGTTGGTCATTTGCTGGACACACTCGATGAATGTGGGATGGCTGATGACACTCTCATCGTATTTACCTCGGACCATGGAACTATGATGGGCGAGCGGGGTGAGCTGCACAAGGGCGAAACCCGCCTGCGCAACCAGTGCACCAAGGTACCGCTGCTCATCAAGCATCCCGATGGCGAAGCAAGTGGGCAACAAGTTTCCGGCTTTGTTCGGCACACTGACATATTGCCGACCAGTCTGGGCATTGCAGGACTTGATGTGCCTGACCGGGTTTTTGGTGAGAATATCTGGCCACTTGCGCGCGGCGATAAAGAACTGGACCGCGAGAGTATCTTCATTGGCTGGAGTCGTTATTGTAGTGTGCGCACCGCCAAATGGAATCTCATCCTGCCCATGATGGAGCTGCGGGAAGATGAGGAGGCGATTCGCGAGCTATATGATCTGGAAAATGACCCGCAGGAACTCAATGATGTTATCAGTGACTATCCTGAGATAGCCCGTGAGCTGGCTGAACTGGCCAATGACTACATCAAGCGGCAAGCGCCGCTGACCGAGGGGACCATTCAGGAGTATGATCCGTCCGCTGCCCAGCAGGTCCGCGTCACCTTTGATGCCCTTCCGGGCCATCAGTGAAGGGATGAGGTGGCGGCCAGATCGAGACCCGGCACAACTCTTGACTAAGCGGGCTGGTCAAGGTATACTAAAAGATGCGCCGAGGTGGTGGAATTGGTAGACACGCTAGCTTGAGGGGCTAGTGACCCTTGCGGTTCGTGCGGGTTCGAATCCCGCCCTCGGCACCAGACAAGGTATAGTTGGTAAACTGGGCGGTTAGCTCAGCCGGGAGAGCGCTTTCCTCACACGGAAGAGGTCGCAGGTTCAAGCCCTGCACCGCCCACCATTGGACGACAGGTTCAACGACAGGCTCAATGACAGGTTGAACGGCAGGGGAGGGCGCGGGCCTAGCAACAGTTGGCGATGGGCGGGAATAGCTCAGGCGGTAGAGCATCAGCTTCCCAAGCTGAGGGTCGGGGGTTCGAATCCCCTTTCCCGCTCCACTGATGTGACCAATTTCATGGAAGGGAGGCTGCATAGATGACCATTATCAAAGCGGGAATAGCTGTTGTGGTATTCTGCGGGCTGATAGCACTCGCGGGCGGTTGCCTGCCCTGCTTCTAGGTCTGATTGAGCGGAAGTAGCTCAGTTGGTAGAGCATCTGCTTGCCAAGCAGGAGGTCGGGAGTTCGAATCTCCTCTTCCGCTCCAGAATTGGTGGGTGGGTCGGGCGCCGCCCGGCCCGCCCCTTTACTCTCTTGCGTGACCGAGTGAGGTGCACTCGGTGACGACGGAGGCGGCGTAGCCAAGTGGTTAAGGCAGCGGTCTGCAAAACCGCTATTCGCCGGTTCGATTCCGGCCGCCGCCTCCAGCCTTCGGTGAACCGACCCAGCCGGTCGGTTCTTCGCTCTGATTGAGGTAGGTATTGCTCCGCTCTGCGGCGAACTGTACTGGGAACGCCGCATTCTTGCTTATAAGGGTGAAGCAATGAGAGGCCTATCAGATCGCATCCGCTGGCTGGCCAGAGTTGCGCCGATTGTTATTGTGGTCGTGGTAGTCGCATTGTTCTCGGTGATTCAGACCATTGATCTGGTCCACCAGCAAGTCCCAGGCAGCTTTGCAGAATCGTCGCTGGCGGCCGACCCATCTACCGCTCGCTACACGCTCACCTCTATCGCCTGCGCACTGAGCACCGTGCTGGCTATCACCATAACTCTGGCCCTGATCGTCGTTGAGCTTACCGCCAGCCGCTACACTCCCAAGCTGATTGACCTGTTCATCGAGGCGAAGGCCAACCTGCTACTCCTGGCGGTCTTCATATCCACCATCATCTACTGCTTCTATGTCGCCAACACCATAACCCCAGATTTCGGCCCGCGCTTCGGGATATTGACGTGCCTGATATTGATGACGCTGTGTCTGGCCTCTCTGATCCCGTACATTTTCTTCGTATTTAGTTTCCTGGCGCCCACCAGCATCATTAGCAAGATACAAGCGCGTGCCCTGGGCAGTCTGAAGCAGGACCCCCGCAAGGCGACTCCCGAGGGGAACCCCAAGCTGCGGTTCAGCCAGAGCCTGGAGCAGATCAGCGATATTGCCAAAGGCTCTCTGCGCATTAACGACACCAGCGTCGCGCTCAGCAGTGTCTGGTCGCTGATGGATATTTCAGCAAGCTGCCTTGAGCGGAAGCCGCAGCAGCCCCAGCAGTGGTTCAATGTCGAGCCGGGTGTTTTCCTGGGCCCATCCGAGGAGTATGTCAGCCGCATTGAGCAGGAACGCAGTTGGGTGGAGGTCAAGGTGCTGCGCGAGCTGCAGGGCATCTTCAGCTCGTCTCTGGGAGGCTCTCGGGAGGTGGCGACGGCGGTAGCCGTAAGCGCCCGGCGTCTTGGGGAAAGCGCTCTGTCCGCCGGCGATGAGACAGTGGTAGAGCTGGTGGTGAAGCACTTCAACACCTTCCTGCGCGAGGCGATAAATGGCCAGCAAAAGGGTATTATCTATAATCTGCTGGCCGAGTATCGGAGCCTCGCTGAATACCTGCTAGACTCCCGGCCGGAACTGGCCGTCCGCATTAGCCATCATTTGTGCTACTATGCGTCGGTCGCTGAGGCCCAGGGGGTGGAGTTCGTCGCCGAGACGGTAGCCTACGACCTGCAAGTCCTCAATCGCGTGGCTTATCAACAAGACTGCCCGCTGACTGCTGATCTGCTCGCGGCTTTCCTGGGGTTAGGTGCGACGCTGCGCAGCCGAGGGTTCAGCCCGGCCCTGGCGGGTGTCTACAAGATGTGGCTGGCTCTGGGCGCTTTCTATCTGTCCGTAGGAGCCGAGTTGTTGCAGGAGCAAGTACAGGCGGCTCTGCACCAGGTTGAGCCTGACGTCCTGGCTATGCTGGGCGAGGAGCTGCTGAGCGTGACCGAGCCGGAGTTCTGGGAGATCACCGACCGGGGCGTGAACTTCGATTACCTTGACCCCGACTTGCGTCCCCCCCTCCGCGAATTTCTCAAGCAGTTGCCGGCATCCGACTGAGCGGAACGGATTTCAGTAGTCTGGGTCGAGAGCCGATAGGGTATTGACAAAATGTAAATACTATGCTATACTTTGCACACTTGGGTTTTCAGCCTCTCTTTAAGGTAGCGCAGCTAACACAGTGATCGTTGACCAAGTATACACAACCAGGAAAGCGAAAAACCACATGCTGCGCAAGCATGGTGTAGAGTGGCATGAAGTCCGCGAGGTAATGTTGCAGAAGAAGCTGCAGCCTCGGCGCGCCCGGACAGTACGGGGAGAGAGGCGCTACTCCGTTGCAGGTCGGACAGAGACTGGACGCAAGCTTGTCGTATTCTTTGCCATACAGGGGCGGCGCGCCCGGGTAATCACAGCACGCCCCCCCAAGAGGAGTTAAGAGGAATATGCCAAAAGAGAAGACTGCCGAGAAGCTGATCCCTCACTTTGAGTCCGAGGAAGAGGAGATCGAATTCTGGGATGAACATGATCTCGAAGAATTCGACTGGGAGCCTGCTGATGACATTGTACTGGCGATAAAGCCGGAACGAAAGCAGCCCGTGACTTTTAGGCTGGAACCGAGCGTGATAGCGCAGCTAAAGGAGATTGCTGGGCGCGCGGGTATTGGCTACCAGACCCTAATGCGTGGTCTTGTGAAACGCGGACTGGATGAGATACGACAGAGATCCAAGCCCGGCGCATAACTCGGAATTGCTGAGCGTGACTGAGCGGATTTCAGTAGTTTGCGTTGAGAGCCGATAGGGTATTGACAAAGTAGGCAAGTTCGTGTACAATGAAATAGACATTGATTGCGCAAACAAAAGGAGACCAAACGCAAATGACCACTACAGGAGAAAGGAGCCTCGTCTCTGAATCCCTGTCGGTAAGTGAAGCGAGGCGGCATCTCTTACGGCTACCGGAGAGGTTAGAAAAGGGGGACATCAGCGCGCTTGCCGTCACGCGCCACGGGGAACCGGTGCTGGCGATTATGCCCTGGGCATTGTTCGAGAGCATTACGGAGACGCTCGAGATTCTCGGCGACGAGAAGCTAATGGCCGCCTTGCGCAAAAGCATTGAGGCAATTAAGGCAGGCCGCACTTACACCTCAGAGCAGGCGAGGCAGAAATTGGGCCTATGAGTTACACCGTAGAATGGACCGAACCGGCGCTGGAGCTGTTGGGGGAGATAGCTGACAACCGCATTCAGCGTAAGCTGCTGGAAGTAGCGGATGAGCTGGCCACCGATCCGGACAAGCGAGGCAGGCCTCTGGTAGGTGATCTCGCTGGTTACTGGTCAGTGCGCTGGTCTCGGTATCGAGTAGTTTACTTGATAGACGACGATACGCAGAAAGTGTACGTGCTGGCTGGGGGGATCAGACAGGAGGGCAAGCCCAGGGACATCTATGAGCTGGCCCGGGGGCTGCTGCGCCGGGGACTGCTAGAGCCGCCCAGCGAGTGAAGTGAATGCGGCTGCCGGCGCGGAGCTGGGCGAGGAGCTGTTGAGCGTGACCGAGCCGGAGTTCTGGGAGATTACCGACCGGGGCGTGAACTTCGATTACCTTGACCCCGCCCTGCGTCCCCCCCTCCGCGAATTTCTCAAGCAGTTGCCAGCGTCCGAATGACCAGCAAGGGCTTCCACACGACCCGCGAAAGGAGAAGATAGTGAACGACGATACTCATTACCCAACCGAGCTCTTAATCAGGTTGCAGTGCACCGAAGACTTTGCACAGGAACTCAAGATGCAGGTGCAACAGGAACTGAACCTCTCTGCTAAAGAAGTCAGCATTGGTCCTCTTCCCAGCCGCGAAACGGAGTGGCTAGACCCGGATAAGCTCATATTGGGCCTGTACATAATAGTCACATGCGCGCCACTCGTCGAGGCCGTGATTCAACTCATCTGGAGGCGGATAGCCGAAGCCCGGAAACGCAAGGTCCCCCCGCTCGGTCGACCAGTAGTCGAGGTTAGTGCCTGGCCCTACGGTATACACTACCGTATTGAGGCAGATACTACCGAAGAGATCCTTGAGGTCATTGATAAGATTCATCAACACCTAGGCTATCAAGAAGACCCTTACAGTGAAGACAAATAATGGCAGCAGTAGTGAAGCCGGATCTTGAGCTGACCACAGAGCAGGCAGGGGAGGGCTCACAATGGGCAAGAAAGTCAGCAAACAACGGGCCGAAGAGATTAGGCGGCAGCACGAGGTCGAAGAAGAGATTAGGCGGGCGCGTGCTCGGCCTGCTATCCCTTCCCCACCGCCGCCGGTCTCGAAGTCCCGCTGTCCTCAGTGCAATAGCCCCTTTGACCCAGCGCTCACCAACTTCTGCCCTCGCTGCGGCTATCCCCAGTCCCCCCAGGGGGCCGAGCTGCAGGCACCGCCGCATGCGGCCGGCCCTTCGTTTTTGGCAAGGGCGGGAGTGGTGGCGGGGTTGCTGGCACTGCTTTTCTTTCCTCCGGTTCTGGGGGCAGTAGGAGTGCTACTAGGGATGATTGCCTATGCTAGGGGTGATACACGCTGGGGTATAGCGGCGGCGGTAGTTTCTGTGTTTTGTGCTGGGGCTGGTATGGTGATAGGCGTGGCTGTTATGGAGTGGGTGCAAAGTGCCAGACCTTGAGCTGACCACAGGGAGGCCTTACAATGAGCAAGAAGTGGCTGTGGCTGACAATTGGAGTAATGGCAGTTGGCGGATTGGTGTTGCTGGCCGGCTGCCCGCAGTCTGAGGAGCCAGAGGCGGTCGCTCCAACAAGGCAGGTGACCACGCCGCCCGCCGCACCTGCTCAGGCTCCGCAAGTGCCTAGGAGGACACCCGATTATGAGCGTCTTGGCGGCGCTCAGTATGGACTGCCCTATAGGAACGGCTATAAGGTTTGGGTTAGCACACCCCAACTAGCTCAGGCGCGTGTTATAGCAATGGATGTAGTTCAGCAGATGCGCGGCCAAGGCTATGACGAAATAACCGTTTTCTTCTACCCCCCAGGCGTCACCCAGCCAGGAGGGGATCTAGCCGCTCACTCTTTCACTTGGTCAAAAGACACCGGGTTGAAGCAGGACTTTTAGCCATGCCAGACCTTGAGCTGACCACAGGGAGGGCTTACAATGCGCAAGAAGTGGCTGTGGCTGACAATTGGAGTAGTAGTACTGTCGGTGGTCTGTGCAGCCGGAGGCAGCGCGGAGACTGTCTATTCAGACGGATGGGAGCCGCCGCGTTTGGTGGACGGGGTGTGGGTGACGTCAGGGGTCAGTGACGAGGTGGCGAAGGAATACGCTGCTCGGCTGCGACAGGAGAAGGCAGATGAGCAGGCGAGGTGGCAGCAAATGAACGTGCAAGCGCAGTGGTACTCTCCGGGTTCGTGGATGTTTGGCGGGCAGGCGATGGGTTTCAATCCCCCCAATTTTCAGCAGGAATGGATGCAGCGCAACCCGCCGCCCGAATGGATGGAAGTTATGGACGATGGAATGGGCAATATATGGAAGGGCGGGCAAATAGTCGGGAGGGCGGCGAGCAGCGTGCCGAGGCGCTATATTCCTCCCTACACACACGCTGACAGCGCCCGGCCTGGGCCGCGCATTGACGGCATGGATATATGGACTTACGCTGACCGCATGAACAACAACTACCGCTGGCAGACAGGGCAGAACCAGTACCCGCCCTGGGTGTTCACCGGGAGGTAAAGAAGGACTAGCCCACGCCAGACCTTGAGCTGACGGGCAAGCAGGCGGCTGGTAAGTGCGCCGATAACTTTACGAGGGAGGGGCAGACAATGAAAAGCGGCAGGCAGATAACACGAGAGCAAGGGCGTATGGGATATCTGTGGGTAGTGGTGGTGGTGGTGTTGGCCTTGATAGGAGGTTACATATTAAAGGGGCCCAGCAGTTCTAAGGTGGCAGCTACCCTTCGTGCTGCGGACATGAAGTCAGCGGTGGCAAGAAAAGACGTGCCATCTATAGTCGTGCGCCTTGTCCCGGAGCTGTTTCTTGATGTTGCTTGGTACAAGGAGCGAATCGAAAGGTTACAGGAAATCACAGGCGACAGCCCTCGGGAGATTGGAAGGGTTACACTCAAGTATAGCGAGCAGGCTCACATGCCGTGCTCTGGATTCTTGAGTATTCTTTGTACGCAGTTGCGCTTGGACCGCAGGGGAGACGAGCCAAGATGGCATAGCTACGAGGAGGCCGCGGAGGCCTATGTGGCCTTCCACGCAGCCAACCCAGGGTGGATATACCCGCCCCGGCCTTGAGTTGACCGGCAAGCAGGCGGGCAAAGTGCGACAATTACGCAGTTGGAGGCAGCGCAATGAAACGTATTCTCACGGGCGCTCTGGTCATCCTGCTATTATTGCTGATCAGCGCAGCCATTATATGCGCCCTTAGTTATCTTTTACCCTTCGCTGTCGGTGTTCTATTAGTGCTAGCCATTATACTGGTGTTCATCCCGCTGTGCTGGGGCGTGGGTGCTATTGTTCTGTGGCTATCAGCAAAGCGGAAATGACAACAAGCAATACCATACCGTATCAAGCGTGGCTGACCGGCAAGCAGGCGGCGAGTAAGTAGGCCTACAACTCTACGAAGGAGGGACTGACAATGAGCAAGCAGTGGCTGTGGCTGATAATTGCAGCAGTGGCCGTTGGGGGACTCGTGACAGGAATGGTGGTGGCACAGGAAGAGGAATGGGATCTTGATTTTCTGCCGGAGCACTATGCGGAGTCTTACACTCCGACGCTGGCCGAGTGGCGAGAGGTTCAGTTCAACGCCATTGAGGACGGCGAGCTGTATCTCAGCGAGCGGCTCGTGCAGACAAGTTGTGTACTTTACGTTGAGTACTGGGGTATAAACCTGGAAGTAAACACGAGCACCAAACCCGACTGGGATATGTATCTGGGTGACGGGGACTTCGCGTGCGGCGACGAGGAGGTAAAGACTACCTACGCTGAGGCAGCCGAGAAGCTTGCCGACATTGTGCGCGACTACTTCCCGGAGATCGCCGACGAGGACCTGGGCATAGAGTTCTTCATGGAAAACGTGCTGGTCGCCGAGCGGGAATGCGGAGAGACGCTTGTGGGCGACGAGATGTTGGAGCTCTGGTGACGCACAGGAGGCCCGCAGAGCGAAAGTTGGAGCACTAGGCAGGGTTTATAGGGGTCGGGGTAGAAACATGTTCTGCAAGGGAATAGTTGTATACAGGGGGTAGTACCGTGAGAGCTGAAGACAAAGTTGTCGTTGCCTCGCTAATACTGGGCCTGACTGCGTGGGTGGTTGACTCTGTGCTGACTTACTTCTTTATCCACACTAAGCCATTTTGGGACCTGCTGATTACTGATGTGCCCAGGCACGACCTGTACGCGCGTTCCCTGGTGTTAGTATGTTTTTTGATATTTGGTATTCTGGTATGTAGAGTCCTGGTCCAGCAGAAGCAGGCTCTGGACGAGATCAGGGTGCTTCGTGGTATCCTGCCCATCTGCTCCTATTGCAAAAAGATCAGATCTGACCGGGGTTACTGGCAAGAAGTGGAGGCATACATCCGGGAACGCTCCGATACTGAGTTCAGTCACGGTATCTGCCCAGATTGCTTCGCGAAGCTATCGCCGCCGTTGCCGAAGTCGCCGGCCGACAGCGAACCAGAAACTGTTGATGAGGTTTGAGCATAAGAGATCTCCCACCCATATGCTGGACAGGTCTTATGCATTACCGAAAAGGGGGGCATAGCCCATGGGATTGCGAACATCGGAAGCCACAACTGTGCTGGTAGTTGACGACGACAGAAGGATGCTTGCGGCGTGCCGTCAGATACTGGAAGCTGGCGGTTACCGCGTATCGATGGCCCGGGACGGGCCGGAGGCCATTCACGTCTTTCGTATCGACCATAATTCGATTGGCGCAGTTGTCCTAGATTGGATGCTGCCCGGTATGCGAGGAGATGAAGTACTTGACCGTCTGCTGGAGATCGACCCTCAAGCCAGGGTAGTGCTTTTCACTGGCTACCCTCATCTGCTGGACGATGCTACCGGCAGACGGCTCGAACCTAAGGTGAGAGGCTTCTTGAGGAAGCCCTTCACCGCCCAGCAGCTTCTTGACGCGGTGGACCAGGTCCTGCATGGAGCCGAAGGTGGTCCCGGTGGCAGCGGGGGGGCTGGCGGGGCTGGAGCGCTAGGGGGGGCCAGTGTGAAGTCGTCCCGCAGACGCAAGTTCACCCTGCCTGGGTTGTATGATCTTCTGCTTCTGCTGGCGGTACTTGCCTTTGTGGTAGCCGCAGTCATTTACGCCATGCGGTAGTAGGTAATCTGCGGCAGATTCTGGAACGAAGAAAGCTGAATCGGTGGCAACTACCAAGGCTGGAGGGTGAGGAGTAGCCCACGCCAGACCTTGAGCTGACCGGCAAGCAGACAGAGGAGGGCTTACCATGAGCAAGAAGTGGCTGTGGTTGACAATTGCAGTGGTGTTGGTCGGGTGTGAGGGGCCGACCGAATTCCCAGAGGAGGTCCAGGGGACAACCAAGGAGCAGTTGGCGGAGCTTGAACTCCCGCAGCCGTCAGAGGTAAGGGTGGCGCTGCTGCCTTTTTGGGACTACAAGAATCTACAACGCCACGTTCAGGACTGCGGAGAGGTCCTCACGCGACGATTTGGCGTTGAAGGGTTCTTGCTCGTACCCCCCGCCCGTGTGGCTGTGGCAGTGCTGGAGGACAAACAGCTAGAGCCCGCTGAACCTATGGGGAGGGAGGACGCTATCCGCCTCGGTGCCGCACTGGACGCACAGTGGGCCGTGTATGGCAGCATATTACAGCTAGAAACTTATAGCGAGACGCTTGGGTGGGGAGGCATGTTTGACACCAGAGAAAAAGCAAAAGCGGAGATCAAGCTGAGTGTGGTGGATGTGGTCACGGGCGACATCATCTTCTGGCAACAGAGGTTTGTTACAAGCGGGGGTACAGGAATATTGTCGAGTGTCTGGGGGCTGGAGATGAAGAAGCCAGCCACGTTGGAGCGGAGGGCCGTTGAGGTCTGTTTTGAACGTATGCTGCAAGACCTCTGGGCGGCTTTGCCTGAGCACAAGCGCACGGAAGAGCTGGGCCCGCACTACAAATCTCTGGACAAAGACGAAGCGCGAGAAGCCTATGAGGCGGACCC
>JAUVZM010000045.1 GCA_030602615.1 bacterium | reverse complement strand
ATTCCAATTCTGCCCGTTGAGATTGACGCCCAACGACTGGCCGACGAGACCCAGATTTTCTTTGTACGCCCTCGTATTCGCCTCGACCCGCACAGCTCCCGCTCTGTTACAGTTCATCTGGTTGTTCATCGCGGTGATTGGCGGTGCAGTCTGGGGTGGTTAAGGGAGCGCTGGCCCGAGTGCTTCTGGGTGCCTGAAGGTCTGGAGAAGTATCAGAATATGAGCTACTGGGGTAGCGGCCTTCTCGGCTACTATTACCCGTATTGCTTGCTCAATGATTCGTACTGGAAGAACTATATGCAGCGTTGGCCCTGGCACACCGGGGTCCTAGAAATGATGGGACTCCACCGATGGTGGGGAGCAGGGGTCAGCGATACGGACCGCTGGCTGCCCGGCGTTGCTGTGAAGTGGCGTCACATGCAGCACTACCCCGAGATGTATCCGAAAGAGTTCTTAGAGGGTATGCCGCCGGCTGATGCTCCCTACCAGGAAATCTTTGAGTTCGTGGAAAGCCGCACCGTAACTCCCGAACTGCGCAAGAAACTCATGGGCGGTCCCGAAGCCGGCAGGGCCGTCTACTCGGAATGGATAAATCACGACTTGATACGCCAGTTTATCGATACCATGCACGCTAACGGATACTTCGGATTCCTGTACTGGAATCCGCGGGATGTGTGGTATTCCTACGCCCGTGACGAGTTCGCCGACACTTTGATTAGCGGCCCCACGGACGAATTCGGCTATGCCTGGTCCATATGCAATCCGTCCCCGGGCTCGAAGTTCTGGCAGCATAAAATCACAGAAATCGAACGAATGCTGGAGTTGTACCCGGAGCTTGACGGCATCTTTATTGATCAAGGCTACGGGGGGGGACGTACTTCTGGCTATGATGATGGCGTCTCCATTGATGAGAAGGGCAAGCCCTACTCAGACTTCAACCGGAATCTGGGCCAGTTGCACAAAGAGATGGCTGAGCGCGTCCACGCTGCCGGTAAGTTCGTCTGGCAGAACCACCTCCAGGAGCACATTGGTGTGACTCGTTACTGTGATTTGGCATTGGTGGAAGACCGCGTCTCACTCGGCATGGGGCAAGAAATCTCCCGGTATCTTACTATTGGCAATCGCACCTGCGTGAGTCTGGAAAACCGCGAGTCGCACTTGCAAATAGCCTTGCGCAATGGCTTCTACGCAGGTCTATGGTGGCACAAGCCCGACCCCCGCGAGCAGCGGATGACGTGGTCGCGTTGGGCGCACCGCCTGTACTACCCTCTGTTTGATCTGCTGCGGGGACGGCACTGGGTATTACAGCCGCATTGCGTAGAGATTCCTCAGGGTATGATGGGTAATCTATTCCAGCGGCCCGATGGCAACTATGTGGCAACTGTAGTCTCGCCGGGTGAGACCCACATCAGCCCGTGGTGGCGGGTGAATGTCCCGCTTGTGGTGCGCGTGCCTGACGCGGACCAAATCAAAGCGGCCTACTTCATCAGCGGCGATCACCTCGGCCCGATGAAGATACCCTACGAGCGCACGGGTAATGCTATTACGGTGACTCTGCCACATTACCGTAGCGCCGCGGCGGTACTGCTGGCCAAGAGCGGTCGCTTCGTCAGCCTGGCCTCTTCGCCGATTGTGCCGCGCAAGGGCTCAGCCACTATTACGCTGGCAGTGGATAACTTCACTGACGAAGCGTGGAAGTGGCGCAATACGCTCTGGGTGGGAGACGAGCGCTGGTGGCGGTGGGAGGACCTGCCGGCTAATTCTCAAATCACGGTAGACTCGTCGGTGCCGATCACGGTCACTGAGGGCGACCCGTTTTTCGTCTTCTGCCTGGCCATGGACTCAATCAGCGACATCCCCTCACCCGATAGCAGTCCTGATAATTATGCGACCTTCGAGCTGCTGGCGCAGGACGGGCCAGCAGTGACCATCGCGCCGCCGCGCCGGCTAATTAGTCGCTGTCTATCCAACTCAACACAGAGCGATTATCTTCCCTTCTACGAGGTTCTGCCTCTGTACATCGATGTTGGGGAGACCGCCCAGTTCGAAGTGGGGATAACCAATAGTGCGAATAGCGCGCAGCAGGTTGCTGTTGAGCTACACGGATCTGGTCTGAGCGTGGCAGAGGCTAACAGCACTGTGGAGGTGCCCGCTGGTGGGGCACGGCGGGTATTGGTCGAGGCAACTGGGCAAAAAGCTGGTAAGGGAATGCTTACCGCCACTGTGCGGGCTGCCAGCGGCGAAGACAGCTTTGTTCTGCCTATTCAGGTCGTCGGCACGAAGCTGTCGCAATCACAGTTGGCTGCGGTAGAATCGGTGGAACTCATCACCGATATCTGGGGCCAAGCCAAAGCCAAGCCGAAGAAACCGATAGTGCTGAACGGCGAGGAAGTAGGCTCTGTGAGCGGGGGGGCGCACAGCTACCCAACCTGGACCACGCGGATTCGCCTTGAGTTGACGGAAGCAGCCGCCGGGGCGCTCAAGGTCAACAACAAGCTAGAGATTCGCAATCCTGCCGGCGATAACTTTAAGGTGCGCAATCCGCTGCTGGTGGTCACGCTGGACGATGGTAGTGTCTTTCATCTGATCGGTGACCAGCATGTGCGCAGCACACCGCCGGGATGGCTGCGGGCCGAAGGGGAACGAGTTGCGGCTGGTCAGCCGCTGGCGTGGCGTGTTCCCGCGGGCTAAGAAAGCGTCGACTGGCGTAAACGGATCGTGCTCAGATGAGAAGGAAGGCGACGACGGCGACTGTCAGCCCGGCGCGTAGCAGCGAGCGGCGGTGGCCTGGGTGGATGCCTATCATAGCCACCAGCGCGAAGAGCGCAGCTATGCCCCCAAGTCGCAGGCTGGCCTGGGCAGGTTGGGCGCCGCTGATGCGGATGGCGAAACTGTCATCCGTGGGGGCCTGGGCAATACCGATGTCCTCGTCCATATCGTCCTGCGTCAGATAAGTCCGCAGGCGGGTCACATAGAACTCACCAGTCGGCAGCCCTAACTCCTCGCGGTGCGCATTGAGCAGGTAGTCGGGCAGCCGGCCGGCGTACTCTACCAGCACTGAGCTGGCTCCGGCGCGCGCCAGGCTGGCGCGGAATTGCTCCTCGTAGTAGGCAGGAAAATCACCGCCCTCAAATGGGGAGGTCAGCCGCACCTCCTCGGTGTGATAGTTGGTCGGGGCCATCCGGTGACGGCCGATCACATACACAAGTACCTCCACTTCGTCCTTGCTGCTTACTGCGGAGATGCGCAGAGGATAGACCGGTTCAGCGGTATCAAACGACAACGCCAATGGCTTCATTTCCTGTGTCTCTTCGCCGTAGTCGCCACCCATACTTGGAGGACGCTCGACAGCCGGATTCATCTTAACGGCCACAAAAAACCAGGACTTATCTACATAATAGTCCAGTTCATTGCCGTGGCCGTCGGGGAAGGCATAGCCGTTGGCTGCCAGCCAGTCGGACAGGTCGGCGCTCTGGCCCGCTGACAGGATGGCAACCTCATAGTCATCAACCTGCAGGGTATCCCACACCTTGACCGTGCGGAACTCATCGGGCTGTGAGCCGCTGCTGCAGCCGACCAAAAACTGGGCATTGTACCCGTAGTAGCCATAGGCTGACGGCTCGGTCAGCACGTAGAGATCCTGAAAGATGTCAGCGGACACCGTGCTAATATCACCGCTGCCCAACAGGTCAGGTACTGGTATTACCCAGGCAAACTCGGTGCGGTCTCCCTCATAGGCGGTTTGCAAAATCAGGGTCTGGTGCCCGTCGTCGAAGGCGACTATTGCGCGCTGGTCGGCCGATTCGGCGCTGCCCGCCAGTTGGGGAAACATCCCCCCATCGGCCCAGCCGGCCGCCACTAGCCCCAGCAGGCAGATGAGCAGTGCCAGCGCTTGCCTCGTCTGAGTCATCTCTGTTACCTCCCCGTAGCATATTGGCCGCAACTATTAACTTGGACGTAACAACGGCGGTTCCGGTTCCGCTCCAATGCCGGGCCGATGCGCGTTCCTGCTGGCCGTTCTCAGCCACTCTATTCAAGACCGACCGCATTGCTGCCAATACTACCATAGCAGGCTGGTAATGGATCGGGGCAGGCCGGGTCCGTGCCGGCAGGCCAGGAGTGTTTGTGGCACGGATAGTGCTGTGTATGGTAGCAGCCGCCCGTGACAACGTCGTCCGTCTTGCCGTTACTACTACTCAAGGAGGAATGACAATGGCCAAACAGAGTAACCCAGGCACAGGAAATGAAGCGCACAGTGATCCGGGCGGAATGCTGAGTGTGGTACTGGATCAAGTCCCCACCCCGGTAATGAGCGTGGACACCGACTTCAACATTGTATCAATGAATTCGGCCGGATGCAGATGGGTGGGGAAAGAGCTGAAGGACATCCAAGGGAGAACGTGTTTCGAGCTCTTCGGGACACCGCACTGCAACACGCCGGAATGCCGCATGCGCCAGGCGATGGAGACGGGTAGGGTGTTCACGGCTCGGAATGAGGTACGCCGGGAGGGCGAAGCGATTCCGATCGAGTACACGGCCGGGCCGATGCTCAACGATGTCGGCGAAATCGTTGGTGGTGTAGAGTATATCGTCGACATTACGGAGGCATTGAAAAGAGAGGAGATGATACGCGAGCAAAGCCAGTCGCTGCTCGAACTGTCCACCCCGCTCACCAGGCTGTGGGATGAGATTGTCATGATGCCGCTGATCGGCGTCATTGACACCGAGCGCGCCCAGCAGATCATGGAAAGACTGCTGGAGGGGATTGTCGCCAATCAGGCCCGGGTGGCGGTGCTCGACGTGACCGGCGTGCCCATTATTGACACCAGAGTCGCCCAGCACATCATCAGCGCGGTTGCCGCGGCCCGCATGCTCGGCGCCCATGTGATCGTCACCGGCATCAGCCCCGAGGCCGCCCAGACCCTGGTCAAGCTGGATATTGACCTGGCTAGCCTGATCACCAGCGGCACCTTGCAGACGGGCGTCGTCGAAGCCTTCCGCTTGCTTGACCTCCGGGTCAGCTCACGTCGCGCCGAGGAGCGGGCGGCATGAGAATCCCGATACTGCCGTTCGAGAATGTCCTGGTGGCCTCGATTCAGGTGGATCTAACCGACCAGGATACGCTCCAGTTCCAGCACGATGTGTTGCAGAAGGTGGATGAGACCGAAGCCGAGGGACTGGTCATTGACATCACCGCGCTGGACGTGGTCGACTCGTTTATGGCGCGGGTCATCAACGAGACCGCCCAAATGGCCCGGGTCCTGGGAGCCGAGGTCGTTCTGTGCGGGATGCAGCCGTCGGTGGCACTGACGCTGACTGAAATGGGCCGGCAACTGGTGGGAGTGGAAACTGCGCTTAACCTCGACCAGGGGGTAGCCAATGTGCAGCGGCTCGTCACCGAAAGAGAGGGCGGCCATGAACAACACGCAGCTTGAACTGCGCGTGGAGAGCGATGTGGTGGCCGCCCGCCAGACCGGCCGGGAGATGGCCCGCGAGCTGGGCTTCGGCGTGGCCGACCAGACCCGGCTGGCCACCGCCATCTCGGAACTGACCCGCAACGTGATTGTGCACGCCGGGGAGGGGGTCTGCCGCATCTATGACAGGTCCGATGCGCAGGCTGCCCGGGTCCAGGTCGTCGCCGAAGACAAGGGCGCGGGCATTCCCGACATCGAGCAGGCGATGGCGCAGGGCTTCAGTACCGGGGGAGGTTTGGGGGCGGGCTTGCCCGGGGCCAAGCGATTGGTGCAGGAATTCGATATTGAGTCCGAGCCCGGGCACACCAAAGTCACGATTGCGATCACCAAGCCGAGGGTGCGAGTGGCCTGAGTCGAGCAAGCTTGACTGACATTCTATGATCGGGGAGTTGAGTTTGGCTAACCCATCCACAGCGCAAAAACTGGAGACACTGATTACCGTCTCGGTGACGGCCGAGCACCATGTGGCGAGGGCTCGGCAGGCCGCAATGGCGCTGGCCGCTGAGATTGGCCTGAGCGACGCAGCCGCCGCCTGCGTGGCCACCAGCGTCTCAGAACTGGCCAATAATCTATTCTTCCACACCCCGGCGGGCGGCACGATTACTCTGGCTGCTCTGTGGCGGGACGGTGAAATAGGCCTGGAGGTGATCGCCGAGGACCGGGGTCCGGGCATTGCTGACCTGGCCGCCGCGCTGGAGGACGGATTCTCCACCAACCGTGGCCTGGGTGGGGGGCTGCCGGGAGTGCAGCGGCTGATGGACGAGTTCGAAATCGCCGCCCCCATGGGCGTAGGGACACGCATCGTGGCCCGGAAGTGGCAACCGTGCCGGTAGCGATAGCCAAACAGCACCACCGTGGCAGTCCGGACTGCGGTGACCAGGGCGGCTACTGGGAAAATGAAACAAACACCACCCTGTGCCTGGCTGACGGGCTGGGCCACGGCAAGGAGGCCCAGACCGCGGCGCAGGCGGCGATAGACTATGTGGGGCAGCACCTGGATGAGCCGCTGACTGCGCTCTTTGCCGGCTGTAATAGGGCCTTATGGAAGACGCGGGGGGTGGCTATGGGCGTCGCGGTGATTGATGAGCAGGCTGGGACACTGACCTACGCCGGCATCGGCAATACCCGCGTGCGGATTATCGGGGAGAACAGTAGGGGCTTGACCAGCGACTACGGCATTGTCGGCGGCGGCTACCGGAAATTGGTGCCCGAGACCGTGCCGCTGGCGCCCGGCGACCTGGTAGTTATGGTCACCGACGGGATCAAGGAACGGTTTGATGTGGTTCAGTACGTCCAGGCCACGCGCTCGGACCTGGGCGAGCTGGCACAGAAGATCCTTGAGGACGGGGTGCGGGAGACTGATGACGCGGCGGTTCTGGTGTTCAAAAGGACGGTCAAATGAACACGCAGACTCCGTTCAAAGAAAGATATGTTGCGCTGCTCAGAGGGCATATTGGCGAGCCAGCGGAGGAATACCTGGCGGCGGCTGCTGACCTCGGTCGGGAGTTGTTGCTTGCTGATGTACCCATCGAGGATGTGGTGCAGATCCACCAGGAAACGCTGCTCGAGGTTGGTGAGGAGTTCTCGGCCAGCCCCAGCGTGGAGCTGATCAATCAGGCATTTGGCCCGCTGATGGAAATGTTTATGGCTTACAGTCTGGCGATGCGCGAGCGGGCCCAGGAGCACGAACGAGCCAGGCGCAGCGATCAGCAGTTGATTGAAGCTCAGAATGCTGAACTCCAGCAGGAAATCGTCGAGCGTAAGCAGGCCCAGCAAGAATTGGAAGACTACGCCGCACGGCTTGAAGCCGCCAACGAAGAGCTGGAAGCGTTCAGTTACTCGGTCTCCCACGATCTGCGGGCCCCGCTGCGGGGGATGGACGGCTTCAGCCAGGTGCTGCTGGAAGACTACGCTGACCAGTTCGACGAGCAGGGCAAAGACTACCTGCAGCGGGTGCGGACGGCCAGCCAGCGGATGGGGCGACTGATTGACGATCTGTTGGAACTGTCCCGGGTAACTCATAGCAAAATGCGTGTTGAGGGGATTGACCTGAGCGAGATAGCCGAGCAGAGCGCGGCGGAGCTGCGCCAGCCCGAACCTGACCGCCAGGTTGAGTTTGTCATCGCACCGGGACTAGTCGTGGAGGGCGATGAGCCGTTGCTGAGGGCCGTCGTTCAGGAACTGCTGGTCAATGCCTGGAAGTACACCAGCCAGCAACAGCACGCGACCATAGAGTTCGGCGCCACCCAGCAGGATGGGAAAACAGTCTATTTCGTACGCGACGACGGAATAGGCTTTGATATGGCCTACGCCGACAAGCTGTTTGGCGCTTTCCAGCGGCTACACAGCGACGAACAATTCCCCGGCACAGGCATTGGTCTGGCTACCGTCCAGCGGATTATTCACCGTCATGGCGGCCGCGTCTGGGCCCAAGCGACAGAAGATGAGGGGGCGATATTCTATTTCACAGTCCAACTATTCTGAAAGGATGACCGCAATGAGCAACAGGACCATGCTGCTGGTCGAAGATAATCCCGATGACGTGGCGCTGACCCTACGGGCGCTTAAGAAACACCTTATTACCAATAAGGTAGTGCTCATGCGCGATGGCCAGGAAGCGCTGGATTATCTGTTTGGCGGTGGCGAGCACGAGGGATGTGCGCCGAAGGAGCTGCCCGCCGTCATTCTGCTGGATTTGAAGCTGCCCAAGGTGGATGGTCTGGAAGTGTTGCAGCAACTGCGCGCCGACAAGCGCACAAAACTGGTTCCCGTGGTAGTCCTGACGTCCTCTAAGGAACAACAGGACATGGTTAGCAGCTACAAATTTGGGGCCAATAGCTTTGTCCGCAAGCCAGTAGAGTTTGGCGAGTTCGCGGAGGCAGTGCGGCAACTCGGACTCTATTGGCTGCTGCTCAATGAGCCACTTCCGCCGGAATGCGATTAGATGAAAACGCCACTGCGGGTCTTGATAGTCGAGGATAACGAAGATGATGCCCTGCTGCTGGCCCGCGGGCTAGAGCAGGAGGGGTATGATGTGACGTGGGAACGGGTGGATACCCGTGAGGCTATGAGCGAGGCGCTGGATAGCCAGAAGTGGGACAGCGTCATTTGCGATTACGTGATGCCCCAATTCAGCGGGCTTGATGCGCTGAGCCTGGTCGAAGACAGAGGACTTGACGTGCCCTTCATCATTGTATCAGGCACAATTGGCGAGGACATCGCAGTGGAAGCCATGAGGGCGGGGGCGCATGACTACGTGATGAAGGGCAACCTGTTCAGGCTGGGGGTGGCAATCAGGCGCGAACTGCGGGAGGCGAGCAACCGGCAGAAGCATCGGTGGGCCGAGGTTGAGGTGGAGAGGCTGGCCAGGTTCCCAGCGGAAGACCCCAGCCCGGTGCTGCGAGTGGCCAAAGATGGCGCTATTCTCTACGCCAACAGGGCCAGTTCAGTTCTTTTGGAGGCCTGGGACTGCCACCTGGGCCAGTCATTGCCGGAATACTGGCGCACGGTGGTCAGTGATGCTTTGAGCGATGATGTCACCAAAGAGGTTGAGGTTAAGTTAGATGGGAACACCTTCTTGGTGACAGTTGCCCCCATATCTGAGGCTGGCTACGTCAACTTGTATGGTCGCGACATCACTGCACACAAGCGAGCTATCCACGCCGAGGAGCAGTTCAAGGCCGCCAGCAAAATTGAAGCGAAAAACGCTGAACTGGAGCGGTTGAATAAGCAACTGAAGCAGACGATGGCGGACCTGCTTGCTTCCCAGCGGCGCCTGATGCAGTCGGAGAAGCTGGCTGCGCTGGGCAGGTTGGTGGCGGGAGTCGGACACGAACTCACCAATCCCGTCATGGGCATCCTTAACTACGTTCAGTATTGCGGGGAACGCACTCCCGAGGGTGATCCCCGGCATGAACGCCTGGTCAAGGCTGTCGCCGAGCTGCACCGCTGCCAACGTATTGTAGAGGCCTTGCGTTCGTATGCGCACGGCTCTGGCGATGTTGACCGCCCCGAGAGCGAGCAGGCGGACTGCCGCACCGTCATTATGGACACCATTGATCTGCTGGCCCAAGACTTACGACAATCGGATATCCAGATCACGGTGGATGCCCCGGAGGATTTGCCCGGTATCTGGACTGACCCTGGCGCGGTTCGCCAGATCCTGCTTAACCTGCTTACCAATGCGCGCGATGCTGTCGCCGGGCGGGAGCGCAAGGAGATTACGGTCACAGCAAGTGCGGAGGATGGCTGGGTCGCCATTTCGGTCGCAGATACCGGCGGTGGGATGTCTGCGGAGGTTCTGAACCGACTGTTCGATCCCTTCTTTAGTACCAAGCCAGTGGGCGAGGGAACGGGTTTGGGGATGAGTGTATCGCAGAATTTGGCCAAAAGGTTGGGCGCCCACATCGAAGTCGAAAGTCAAGTGGACGAGGGTACCGTAGTGACCGTGCACTTGCCGGTTGATCGCCGGGCGGTCGTCGGGGTCAATCAAGCTACGGGCACGGAAGGCCGATAGAAAGAAGAGCGGAGCGGAGCAAATCGGCGTTGACGCCGATGCTGTAGGAGGTCGAACCGATTATGTCACAACCGCGAGTTCTGGTAATTGATGATGAGGAATCAGTGCGCGACGCCTTTGCAGACGCTCTGGAAGATATGCCGTATGTGGTGGAGGCCGCTAGCGGTGGGGAGGAGGCTCTGGAGAAGGCAAAAAGCAGGCCGGCCGATTTGGTCTTTCTGGATCTGAAGATGCCGGGGATGGACGGCGTGGAGGTACTGCACCACATCCGGGAGCTGGATGAGATGGTGCCAATCTACATTGTCACCGCCTTCCACGCTGAGTTCCTGGATCGCCTCCAGGCTGCCGAGGAGGAGGGGCTGGCCTTCCAGTTGCTGCACAAGCCCATCGGCCAGGAGGCAATTAGAAAAGTGGCCACGGCCGTTCTGCCGGCCGCTTAGAACGCTGCAGGGGGCAACAAGCGATGAACAGCGAGATGCAGCCTGAAGAGATCGGCGATGTCGCCAAACTGCTGCAAGCAGTTCCTGAGGAATTGATCTCCACAGGTAGTGCGGGCCTGGATGAGATGCTGGGCGGGGGTATTGCGCGGAGCTCTTCTGTGTACGTCTGCGGATCAACTGGTTCGGGCAAGACAATCCTGGCTGAGCAGATGGCGTATGCCAGCGCTGCTGCTGGCATCAATGTCCTGTATATGTACGTGGCCGGCTTCAGTGAATCTATCGTCAATCGGGTGCGCAACCTGCAAAACTTTGAGTTCTTTGATGCGGGAGCGTTCAACGTCAGTGTTGCCTACCATGACATATTCCCGGTGATCCGGGCCGCCCAGTCTACAGACTTGCTATACTCGATCACCTCAGTAATACAGAAGCAGCGGGCTGGTCTGATAGTTATTGATAGCATCCGAACTGTGCTTGAAAGGCTGGATGAGTTTGAGAAGGGCCAGAAGAGCTTGCGCCAATTGACTGAGTTCGTCTCAGAGCAGAACCTGGTCGCTGTGTTAGTAGGCGAATATCAGCAAGATGATATTGTTAGACAACCTCAGTTTGCCTTTGCCGACGGCGTTATTCTGCTTACTGCCCCTTACGAGGCGTCTGACGGGAAGCGGCATATCCGCGTTCTGAAGATGAGGGGGGTCAATCACAGTTCTGATGGGCAAGAGGTTTGCATCACCTCCTCGGGTCTGCAGGTGGACTCGGAAACCTCTCCGGAATCAGACGCTCAAATCGGAATAGCATGAGCGACGTGCCTCAGTCCGGCTGATGCGGCTGTTGGCGGTGGTCGCTGGTGGTACCCCGGCTAGCTGGCCATGCTGCGGACGGAGGGGTGCAGCGCGTAGTGCCTCTGCCCACGGCGTTTTCTGAGCATCTCCTCGAACATTCTCCGCTGTCAATCTGCCTACTGCGCCCGGTATTCTCCCTTTAGGTTGGGAGCTTGAAGGAATTTTGCCGTTGGCATAGAATAAACACTCGCCATCCCTCACGACTGGTGGATTGGCGGCGCTAAGGAGGAGCTGGATGTTGCTCAGGCCAGCAATTGGGGGTTTGGTCTCTGAGCATTATGCTGCAACGGGAGGATACTAATGAACGAGGCTGAAAAGACCCGCTATGAGCTGTTTTTCCCAAGTGAACTGAACGAAGCAATTGCTCGAACGCCGGTGGCCTACATTCCAGCCGGCTCTTTGGAATGGCATGGCGAACATCTGGCGCTGGGCTCGGACTACCTGCGGGGCCATGAGATTTGCCTGCGAGCCGCCCGACTGACCGGTGGGATCGTTCTGCCCCCAATATATGTAGCGGCAGCGGGCTACTCGGCATATCACGGTTCCATTGTTTTCAGCGCCAGGCTGGTGACTGATTTTGCTCTGGAGCTACTGCGCGAGTTGGAGAAGATCGGTTTTCAAACGGCTGTCATAGTGCTGGGGCATGGGGGCTGCGTTCAGCAGGATGCCTTTGAGAAGGCGGCGGATATCTATCAGGAGGGCAATCAGATGCAGGTGCTGGTTATCGCTCCGGGGTCTGCGATGGAGCTGCCTGCCGGGGCCGGCGGGCATGCCGGCGCTCACGAGACGGCCCAGTGCTTGACGGCAGCGCCGGGGGCAGTGGACTTGAATCGGTTTGACCCGACTGCGACCAGGCTACCGAAGTATGAGGGCATTGACCGCGAACCCTACAAGCAAGGCACCTCCTCGCAAGGCAGCGATGATATTGATGACCATATGAGTGCTAAGGAGTGGAGCTGGCAACAGAATTTGCCAGAACTGGTCAACCCACAAGACGCGGAGCAATGGATGTCGGAGATTGCTGAGGCAGTGGCCGGGCGGGTCAAGGAGGAAATGAGCCGACTTAAATGATTCGGTAGGGCTATGCCCATGGAGGAGTGGAGCGCAGGCAACACAATACCTTTGCGAAGTCTCAGATAGGTGGTGGACCAAGCACCTTCCCGGCTTTATAATGCGCTTGCCGAGAATCTGAAAATCCGCATGACACTACATCTTACGAACCCGCCGTGCATCAGGTGGTTCTCCGCCGACATCCAGCAAACTACTGCGTATTCCTATGCGACAGCGTCCGGTATCCCGTAGTTCTTCCCCACACGTCTGAAAGCATTTGCAGCCGTATCCAGTTCATCTCGCGTATGAGCCGCCGAGATCTGGACGCGAATCCGCGCTTGACCCTTGGGAACCACGGGATAACTGAACGCAATCACATATATGCCTTCAGCGAGTAGATCGCGGGCCATATCACGTGCGAGCTTTGCGTCTCTGAGCATGAGAGGAACGATGGGGTGAGTACCCTCCTTGATCTCGAAACCGGCTTTGCTGATGGCGTCGCGGAAGTACATCGTGTTCTGCTCGAGTTTATCCCTCAGCTCTGTTGTTTCCTTGATGAGGTCAATAGTCGCCATCGCTGCCATCACGATCGAAGGAGTAAGCGTATTGGAGAAAAGGTAAGGCCTGGAGCGTTGCCTTAAGAACTCTACGATCTCCTTTCGCCCGCTAGTAAAACCGCCCGACGCTCCGCCCAGCGCTTTGCCCAGCGTTGATGTTATGATATCAACTCTGCCCATGACATCTCTGTATTCGTGGGTTCCTCTCCCCGTTTTGCCCACGACGCCTGTTGCATGGGAGTCGTCCACCATGACGAGTGCGTCGTACTTTTCAGCAAGGGTGCATATTTCATCAAGTTTTGCGATGTAACCATCCATGCTGAACACACCGTCGGTAGCGATCAGCTTGATTCGATAGTTGGTGCACTCCTTGAGCGTATCTTCCAGGTGATTCATATCGCAGTTGCGAAAGCGCTTGCGGTCGGCCTTGCATAGTCGAATGCCATCTATGATACTGGCATGGTTGAGCTCGTCGCTGATCACCACATCCTCTGGGCCAAGAATCGTCTCGAACAGTCCCGTGTTGGCATCAAAGCAGGAACTGTAGAGAATGGTATCCTCTGTACCAAGGAAGTCAGATATCTTCTGTTCTAACTGTTTGTGTATTACCTGTGTACCGCAGATAAAACGCACCGAGGACATGCCATAGCCCCACTCTTCCAACCCGCGCTTGGCCGCCTCGATGACTTTGGGATGGGACGAAAGGCCAAGATAGTTGTTAGCACAGAAATTGATGACTTCTCCTTCTTTGACCTTGATCCGCGCCGCCTGGGGGCCAAGGATGGTTCTCTCCTCCTTATACAGCCCCATGGCGTGGATGGACTCCAGCTCCCTTGTCAGCAGATCTTTGACAGCACCATACATTGTTTCTCTCCTCCAGACTGTTATATTGTGCCGCCGATATGCGTTACCACTTGATGATAATCTTGGGGTGCGCCAGGATTCTTTCTTCAAAATCGTTCATATCGTAATCATCTATATCCACGATAGTATCTTTGCCTTTGTTGAGAATTACATCATAGATCTTCTGCTGCACGCGATTGTGTTCGGATTCTAGCAGGTTCGTCGTCATATCCCACGTCCCGAAGATGTGCCTACCAATGACGCTATGGAGGCTAACGCCCCGGACGATTATATCGGAGAAGTCTTCGATGGTGAAGTTGCCACTTTTTATCCCAAACAGTACAACATTGCCACCACGGCGGACTGACTGAATAGCGTTGTTCACCGAAGAGTTGTAGCCGGACATTTCCATGGCCATGTCAACACCATCACCACCAAAACTCCTCACTTGCTCTACGACGCTCGAATCACTCCCCCAACTCTCCTTGTCAGGTGTGAAACGCACCATGCGGTCCACACCAAGTTGCTCTGCAAGGCTCGCATTTTTGTCGTTGGGCTCGACGCCGATGATCCTAGATGCCCCCAGGGCTCTGGCAATCAAAATTGCAAACAGGCCGATGGTACCGCAGCCCAATATCGCTAAGCTCTTACCGCGCAGATCCACCTTTGTACACGCATGGACGGCGTTGCCAAAGGGATCCTGGAGAACGCCTACCTCAGGTCTTATTTCCTTGGTGTCTGTGCGCCAGAGCACGGTTGCGGGTAGCTTGACGTACTCAGCAAAACATCCGTCCAAGCTGATACCAATAATGTGCTCGTTGGTGCACACGTGGGTCTCGCCGATCAGGCACTGGTGGCATTTACTGCATATAATGTGGGACTCGGTGGAGACAATTTCACCGGGCTTGTAGCCATGGTGCTCGCGAGCGATGCAACCAACTTCAACGACTTCTCCCAAGAGTTCGTGTCCCAGGACTCTTGCCGTCTTCCCTTCTGCCTTGAGGGAATCATAGATCATCCTCTTGAACGAATTCCGAAACCATATTCCCCGGTCAGAGCCACAGAATCCAGAGTAGATCACCTTGATGATTACCATTTCCGCATCGAGCGGCTCTCTTTGTTCATCGAGCAGTGGCTTCTCGACCTGGACTTTCCTCAAGCCCCGGCTTTTCTCCCAAACGTCCCTCGCTTTATCAAACACCAGTGCCCACATTTTATCCGCCATCAAGACTCGCTCCTTTTTCTTCTCACGGCTTTGGCTCTAAATCGGTATTTCATCTCTGGAAAACGAAACCAAGTAAACTGAGATTTCCCATGTGCTTTCTTACTGGCTGTAAAATTCTCGGGCTGGTGCAGTAATTCCTGTCCGCAGACGACATTCTTTCGTGAAAAGCGTAGATTTGGAGGCTTCTTACGGCCTTCCGGCCTCGAATTAAGTAGTCCTGCACCCCGTTGGACAGAGCGGACACACAGTGCTCCCCGAGTATAGGTAGTCCCTGCAGTTGCCTGAGAGTCATGACTGTAGCTCCTGGTGCGATGAGTGCTGTGCGTGTAAGTTCTAATAATCAAGACAGTCTGGGCCGAGAGAAGTGGCAGTCCTATCCTTGCCAAGTTTACGCCGAGGGGTACGCTATGGCACAGGGTGAGTAGTTACCAGAGGACCTGGGAACAAAGGTTGCCAGAACTGGTCAATCCACAAAGCGTGGAGCAATGGATGTCGGAGATTGCTGAGGCAGTGGCACCAGCTCCTCCATATTTGTGAAGACCTTCTCGAAGCGATCGTCAGCGCTACGAACAACCGGATTGATTTATTGCACCGGCCAGCGATTTCCGCTTCTAGCCAGTTCTTTCTCCAGCGGGGCGGATTGCCCCTCTCGCGGTGAGGCCGGATGCTCTACTGGGCTGGAACGTACTCAAACTCCAGGCGGGGACGGAGCGCTGGCTTGTCCGCCTCGCGTGAATGAGGGACGAGTGTTACCCCCTCCTGCGGGGGGTCCTGGACCAGCAGCAGGCCGTGTGTAGGCTCTTGGTCTGCCCAAGATCTCAACAACTCGGTCGCGTCGAATGTTAAGGCTGGTGGCGGGTCCGCTGCTTCTGCCTCTTCCTCGGAGATTACCTCCAGGCTGACCTGGGCGACCGGCGCGCCAGCCAGTGCTCCGTCAGCGCCAGCCCCACCGGGCCACGCCGTTGCCCCATCGGTGGTGTTCCAGTTCACCTTGGGCTCGTAGAAGTCCTGGGCCAGCGCGTGGACCGAATAGGAAGAAGCGCTGCCCACATGGTAGCGCAGCGGCAGTACCACTCGCGCCGAGCGGATAGTCACTTTATGCAGATTCTCGGGAAGCTGCCAGATAAGCACTGAGCGGAACCAGTCGTCGGCCCCCACGGCCAGTGACGGATTCTTCCCGTAGGCCGTATCGGGGAAGTTGGAGCGCAACCAGGCATCTTTGATCGGAATGAGAGTTGTTTTGGGCGTTATGACCTTGACGGGCTTCCACAGACCCCCCATGCGGTCGCTGTCAATCACATGTACGACGATGAGGTTCTTGTGGCCGGGCTTTGCCTGGCTGGTGATGTCGATATTAAAGCGTTTGTCCCAGCCCTGGGGCCCGATATCGTGGGTGCCAGCGAAGGTGCCGTTGACCCAGACGTCGGCTACCTCATCGGCAGCGCCGAAGCACAGCTCTATCTGTTGGCCGGCTAAATCTGCCGGCAACTGCACGGTTGTCCGGTACCATCCTGCTCCATCGTAGTCTTCGTAGCCCTGGTTTTCCCAGAAATCACCCACCGTGATCTTAGCCCAATCTGAGTCATCGTAGTCAGGTGCGAACCACTTCTGCTGCTCACCTGCCAGTTGAGTATCCAGGTGAAACTTCCATTCCTGGGGAAGCTGCATTATCTCATTGTAGGCGTTGGGTAGGTCATCAAAGATGTCGGCTTCCGGTTGAGCAAAGAGTTGCTCTTCGAGCCACGGCTGTGATCGGGACAGATCGGCGACATTGACCGCCCACGAGCCGGAGCGCTCCTGGCAAAGCTGCTGGCGGCGGGCTAACAGGTTGCGTATCTGGGTAACCTGCTGCTGGGAGGGCTTCTGCTGTTGGGCTTGCTGCACGGCGTGTCCCAGGGCCACCTCAATCTCGGCAAAGTCCAGCCCCTCGCGCAGAAAGGCAATACGTGCGTGCACAGTGGCATCACCTGCGGCTAGCTGCTCTGCCTCGTCGAGGATGGCGTGCAGCGCCGCTATCTGGTCGAGCGAGTAGTAGGCTGACAGATGCCGAGTATCGTCGTGGTGCGGGCGGGCGGCGGCAACTTCGTCGGTCAGCTTCTCCAGCTCCGCAAAATACCGACGCACGGCCGGGGCAGCCGGCCCGAAGCCCTTTCGGCAGTAATCGTCCACTATCTGCACCACGTCCGCTGTTGGGTCCCAGCAGAGGCGGGCAACCACATAGTAGTTAAGTCCGTCGATGGCCCAATTAGGGAATAGGCGATCGAAGTCAACACCGATCATATTGTCCTGGTAAAAATGGTGGAAGTCCTGGCCGAGCTTGGTGGTGTAGTTCCGGGGCATCGCGGGGGACAGGATGAAGTTATTGGGCCGCCAGATCATATTGGAGGCGATCCGGGCCCAGCCATCCCAGTACTCTGTGGACTTCTGATGATCCGTGTCACACAGGTAACCGAAGTAATCAATTCCCACATAGGACAGCACCACGTTGACGGGCAGCACCACATCTGACTGGGGCGGGGCCACATATTTATGATAAGCCAGTCCGTGAATCAGCTTGCCGGGACGAAGCCCTGCAACCTTTTGAGCGACCGCTGCCACATGGCGGGCCACCAGGTCACTGGTAGTTGGCCCCCAGGCCTGGCAGTTGGGGCAGACACAGTAAGAGCCGTACACATCACTGGGAGCAAGGCCAAAGCCATCAATATTGGGATGTGCGTCCAGATAGGCTACTATCTGGCGGACGGCTTCATCAATGACTCCCGGATTAGACAGGCACATCCGCACACGGTGGCCGTCGGCGCTCAGCAGCCGTCGGCCACTGGGCTGTAAAGCAAACCAGTCGGGATGATCGACAGCGAATTTGTCTAGCCACTGATCCTTGGTAAACTCGGTACCGGCAATAGTCAGCGACGACCCCAGTCGTTGGTGGTCAGCCCAGCGGTCTAGCTGTTGGGACCTGGCAAACTGCTGCTGAAGGCTCACCCCCAGATCGAGGCCGGCAGCGAGGAATGGTCCGTTATAGAAGTCACCTAGTCGCAGGGTGCGTGAGACCAGAGCGGGGGCCCCGGTGCGATCAATCGGTCCGACGCTAATATTCTTTGTCGCGGGGATGACTTCGCCTAACTGCCCCGGCCACAGCCAGCGGACGCCAACATAGTCCTCCAGAAAGGCACAGACCGCATGCCAGGTGCCTCGGGTATACGAAGGGAGACGCTGGCCCCGGCCTGCCCGATTATCGAGATGGGGCTCGTCGCGCCCGGCTAGAATCACTGCGTTGCCTACGGTCTTGATGATGAAGCCTTCGGGAGGTAGCTCAGAAAGATTGATGCTATTCTTTTCAAGGACCTGGCAGTCGCCCACCACCAGGCGGGTGGCCGTGCTGCCTGGCCAGCCGAGGATGCGGACACGTTGGGACCCTTCATATTCGTTCTCCGGATAGATGAGCAGGCGGGCTCCACTGGCCTTTTCAATAACGCGGGCCAGCTCGTCGGCCGCCTCACAGACCACGGGCGAAGGATCATCCGGAATCAAGATGACCGCCCGCGCGTGCCCGTCACTTACGATGCTCAGGTCGGCGCTGGCTTGACCGGCACACAATAGCAGGCAGACTAGCATCGCTGACAGCAAGATATGAAGCCACACATATTTGTTTGTGGGCATGTTGTGAGATCCTCTTTGGCATTGTTGGATAAAACTGTTGCAAAAGCCAGTTTTTATGGTACCGGAGAGGGGGGCTTGATGTCAAGCGCATGTTGTGCTAGAATCGTTGGCAGTAGTTGAGCCATTATTCTATCGCAACGGTGATGGGGCTTATACAAGGGGAGCATAATATCCAAAGCAGCTTCTGGGGGATGTTCTATATTGAATTTAGTTTTGCAGTAGGAGGGCTTCCGTGCAGTTACTCAGTGGCTGGGGCCGCCGAAACAGGTCAGCTTTCGCCTGCTGTGCTCGCCCTGCATAAGTCACCTCATCGCGGCCACATGATAATTGACCACGTGTTGGCGATTATTCTAGCACAACATGCGCTTGACCTCAAATCCACCTCCTGTTATAATCGCTGAGTGCTTTTTGCAACAGTCTCCGTATTATACTATACATGGGATACGCAGTGGCAGGCGAGCTGACGTGCGGCGCCGAACTCAGCTAAGGGTTCAAAGAGGGAGGGACGACGATGCTTCAAGCCGGTTTTAGTACCCTCAACTATGTCATCCTGTTTGTCTACCTGGGCGTGATGGTGACGATCGGCGTATTGGTGGCGGGCAAGCAAAAGACGACTGAAGACTACTTCCTGGCAGGCCGCAAAATGCCCTGGTTTATCGTGGCCATGAGCATGCTTGCCTCGCTGACCAGTGCAATCTCCTATATGGGCCTGCCGGGGACAGCATACAAAGAGAATATCGCACTAGTCGCGGCGGCGCCAGCCGGTCTGCTAGTTATACCTTTCCTAATTGTCACACTCTTTCCGATATACCGCCGACTGAACATAACTACCTCCTACGAGTACATATTCCACCGCTATGGACCGGCGGCGCGGTATGCGGTGTCGGGATTATTCATGGCCGCGCGGTTGGGCTGGCTGGCGACAGTGATGTACGCGCCGGCGTTGGCTCTGTCGGTGGTCACCGGGATCGACGTCTACTTTGCAATCATTCTGATGGGTGTACTGGCCATTACGTACACAGTGCTGGGAGGGCTTGCGGCGGTGTTGTGGACGGATATGGCCCAATTCGTGATACTGGTGGGTGGAGCCATTTGGGTGGCAATAAGTCTGCTCAGCGGAGTTGATGGTGGGCTGCCGGAGATAATGAACATCGCCGGCCGGACTGATCACCTCAACGTCTTGGATTGGCGAGTCAGCCTCTTTGAGATGACGTCGCTGGCGGTGCTGTTTTCCTTCCTGGTCCAGTACATGCACGACACCGGCACTGATCAAGTCAGTATTCAGCGCCTGATGGCCACTCCTGATCTAAAAGGCATGGCCAAGGCAGCGGTGACCAGCGTGTTCTTCGACATGTCCGTGGGGTGGCTACTGCTGTTTTTGGGACTAGGCCTGTTCGCGTGGTATAATCAGCACCCCGGGACGTTGCCGCTGCAGATGGCCGAGGTTAATCAGGATCGAATACTGCCTTACTACATCATCCACAATCTGCCCAACGGAGTGTCGGGACTACTGATTGCCGGTATCT
>JAUVZM010000013.1 GCA_030602615.1 bacterium | reverse complement strand
TCCGCGTTTTACGAGTCAGCGGAGATCTCGGCCTGCAGCCCTAACTCGCTGTCTCCCCGTCGAATCCAGTTCGCCCCCATTGCCACCTCTATTATACCACATTTGGCTGCTTTCAATAAGGTTAGACAGCCATAGGCACCATTATGTTCGCCGGCTGAGGCACAAAGGCCTGTGCCGCGGCCTTGCGCTGCCCAGGAGCGAGGCCCGTTGGCTACTGAACCCGATAGACCTCGTCGCCCTCGCGGACCCGCCCGCTGACCAGGATGGCCGCATCCTCGCCCGGCCCGGCTTGCCCGACGTCGGCGTGGTCAATCTGCATTGAGTCGACCTGCTGGACCAGGTCGGTGGTGTAGCCCTTGATGTGGATAGTCTCACCGACTTGAAGCTGCGTATTCAGGGCCAGTACCGCCGCTGATACGTGGTCGAAATAGTGGGCAACCTCGCCGATTAGCTCTTCGCCTGCCATCTGCTCTTCACTCACAATCGGTCACCTTCTTTCCGTGGGGATAATGTAGTTCTACTGGCGTCGTTTGGCACCAAATTCCTTGCGCTCTGCGCGGGCATTGTCTCGCTTAGCTTTGTCGCGTCGTGCCGCCAGATACAGGGCCAGCCACCCGCCTCCCATCATACCGCCACCGCCCAGGGCGAATACCGCGACCATTGACAAAGTGGGAACTTGACCCAGTTGTTCGGGAAACATTTTGTAGATCGCAAAGTAGGCCAATACTCCCGCCCCAAAGCCAACCACCGCCCCGATGGCCCCCCACACTAGCTGCATCAATCCGTTCATCTCCCGGTATAATCTATCTAAGTTGCAAATCACTGCGGCTCTACGTGTTGTGCTTGTTGCCTATCGCTTGATGAGGGCGCGGACCTGCAAATAACGGAGCCCCTTTATCTTCGGGGCCATTGATCCTCTGTGACGCCCCACTGTCAGCTGCCGTCTTCCCGAACATACTCCTCGCCTATTGTATCGCCTCTGCGTAAATGGTACCGGCTGGTCCCTCGCTGCCGTGCCATCCGTTTTCAGGAATGATAGCTCCATAATTTTCCAGGAAAGTGCGCACTGGCACCCTCGTCCGCTTCATCTCCACACCCAGCGCAGTGCCCAGCACGTCAGCCCAGCCGAAGGCCGTATCGTCTTCGATGCTGATTTCAGCGTCGGCTACCGGCTCTCCGTCGAATATCAGTCGTGTGTAAGGCCCGTCCGGGACTATCGGCTGATAGAGCCAGGAAATAGGAAAGATGTCTAGGGCCTCGATGGACGGCATGGGGTAGCCCATCTGGTAAGTAACCAATACTTCCTGGTCAGTGATGCACATCAGCGGGTAGCAGGTGCGAGCGCTGGCCGGTTCCCGATAATAGCGGCTGCGGTCTTCGGGCAGCGCATAAACGTTTTCTTCACTCACGATGCCGCCGCCATCCACCTCGCCCGGGCCGTGCTTGACCCACTGGTCACCGGGCACAACGATTTGAGGCGAATCAGGTCGTACGTAGTTGTAGTCGTCCAGCGAATATAGGTTCTTGAAGTTGCCCCAGGTCTTGCCCTCGTCTGTGGAGACGGCCACCGACAGGCGGTGACGATTGAGACCATCAATAATCTCCTGCTTAGAGATTTGGTTCCAGCAGATCACCAGGTCGCCGGTAGAGGGAACACGACGAATCTCGGCAGGAGCGTAGGAAGAAGCTAGCCCGGTGGGCTCGGCTATGCTCCAATGCTCGCCACCATCTGAGGAGAATGACTGAAATAACTGCCCCATCCGATTGCGGCCGATGATCAGCACTCGGCCGTCTTTCAGCTCAATAGCCGTAGGCTCCTCGAAGGCGGTGTAGCCTTCGACCCACGGAGTCCAGTAGCCTAGGACAATGATCACATCATCTACCGACTGCTGCCAGGTCTGTCCCCCGTCATCAGAGTAGAAGACGTAGGTATAGCACATTCCTGACCAGGTCCAGGGGGTTCGCTGCCAGGTGGTCTCGCCCACACGTCCCGCCCAGTCATAAACAGGGAAGATAATGCGGCCCGAACTGAGCTGTGTGACCTGGGTGCGGTGCTGAATTGCATGACCACTTGGGGGAGTAATGCGGCCAGCAGGCCCGAAGGTGTGGCCACCGTCGGTGGAGGCGCGGAACCAGTAGTCGTGGCCACCGCCGGTGACAATCCCAATGGCGCCCAAATTGAGGCGCAACGCCGTGACTACGCCGTGCGGCAACTGGTCACCGCCTTCGGTCTTCAAGGCAAACGGCTCCTGCCAGCTGCGCCCGCCGTCTTGTGAAATAAAGCCCTGCGTGCCGCTGAAGCGAACCACTGTCCCGTCCCCGACATAGACCATCGTTCCACCCGGTCGGGGCGTGATGTGCACCACTCCGGGTTCGCCGTCCCACTGGCCCTGGGCGCGAGTCATTGCCGTACTCCACAGCAAGCTGGCGGCGATCAGAGTTGCTACAGCTATCAATGCTCGCAGATCAAGCTCCTGAATTTGTCGTTCCCTCCCTCGATGGATGCTCATTGTGGTAAGGATCATTTAAGTGTACTGCTATAGCCGCCGCCGGGGCCAGCCATTCGTACCATCTCTCGGTATAATCTATCTAAGTTGCAAATCATTGCGGCTCTGCGTGCCGCATGAGCAACTTTCCTTATTGACTATACCAGGGACTGCTGCTACCAGTCAAGTCCTATCTGCGCGCTCGGGAGCCCAGTTGGGGGGTAACGACGAGCGCATCTGACCCCGTCAAGGTGTGATTCCGGGCCGACCCTTTTGCTCTTCTTCGGGAAAGGGCTCTTCGGGAATGTCAATCGGGTAGGTGCCGACCTGATGAGCGTACTCGAAGGTCTGGCACAGCACATCCGGGTCAATCCCGGGATAAGTCTCACCGCCAATGGCAAATTCATAGCCGCCACCCGGGCCAGCCATTCGTATCATCTGTCGAACGATGCGGCGGACATCCTCAGTCAATCCACGGTACAGGTCGCGGTTGTTCATATTACCGTGCACCACACACCCGGCTGGTTTGAGAATATCCACGGCCGGCTGGAGGTTGCTCCACCCTCCAATGTCCATCATATCTAGCTTGATGATATCTGCGTAGACCGGAAAGTTCTGCTGAGAAGGGCCATCGGTATGTAGGTAGCGATGCTTGCGGCCATAGCGCTCGTACAGGGCTTTGTTGTATGGCAGTATCTGGTCCCTGTACATTTCAGCGCTGATGAAAGCAGAGTTGTCATCAGCCAGGCTCAGTGAGTTATGATCGGCACTACCGATCTCAATCATATAATCGCGCAACATGCAAAAAGCCTGAAAACACTTATCAAACAGCAATTTGATGGCAGCGGGTTCGGCTGCCATCATCATATAGACCCAGTCCGGGTCACCAATACCCGTGGCGCAGGATATCGGCGGGTGTATGCCCAACGACGGGGCAGCCACTGGTATATCCAGGCCCAGTTGCTCAGCGCGTTCGGATAGCTGCCGGCAGCGGGCCAGGTGGTCCTGGACTTGTCGGTTATCCTCTGGGGGTATGACCTGGAGGTCCTCAACATCCTTCATTGAATGAACGCGGCGCACTACGTAGGGCGTGGTGTGGCCCGGGCGGGCTATCTCGCAGTCGAACGCCAGGCCATCACCGGTAATCCCTATGTCTAGAGACAGACCAGTGCCGGTAAAGTCGTCAGGAAGATTCTCATATCGCCATTTTAGGCCCCAGGTCTGCACCATAATCTGCAGGTCAATATCCTGGTAGTAGTCGGCAATGTTCACGTCCAGTAGCCAGCAGAAATACGGAGCACATACCGAAGCATGCGACACCACACAGTCTGGTTCGCGGAAATCAAAGGATATCTCCCGTCGTTGTTTACTTTCCTCACGGCGGGCTTCGTACTTACTTATGTCGAAATCAACGAGTTTCATAAATCTACCTCTGGGGTACGTGTGAGTAGATGTCTGTGTTGTCGGGCAACCTGCGTACGCTTGAGCTAAGCTGTTAGTTCGTAATGTGGTGCAGAGGCCTGCACGGGCTCGAGCAGAATGCAGCAATGTACTGCCAGCATCTGCCTGGCCGCAGCGTAGTCTGCTGCACAGCTCGCCAACGGGCATATGTTTCTGCCTATGGTCGCGTGATTCCTCCGTGCAGGAGGTTCGAGGCAGTTCAATTGGTCGGATCTGCGAAGGATATTAGACAACCGTCGGCGAATTTCTGATACTGTCAGAGGTGGTGGGTTATCTGCGTGGCCGTGCCGACCCATGCTGTTGCTGACACAGCCAAGGAGCGCCTCCAGTGTCATGAGTCAGTCACAGGCAGACGGCAAGCGCTATTCCATCCTGGCGGTCGGGGAAGTCAACATTGACTTGATCCTGTCGGGACTAGCGCAGGTTCCAGAATTTGGCTCGGAGGTGCTCGCCGACGGCTTCAGCCAACATCTGGGTGGCTGCACCGCCAACTTCGCCGTCTTCTGCGCCCGTCTGCAGGAGCCAGTCGCCCTGGTCAGTCACGTGGGACGCGATGAGTTCGGCACTTTCCTCATTGAACAGCTCAATCGCCACGGAGTAAGCACTGATCACATTCATGCTGACCACCAGTTGGCCACGGGAGTTACTGTCGCGCTCAGTGGTCGGTCGGATCGAGCCTTCGTGACCTATCCTGGCACCATTGACTCAGTTGAGGCCGAAGAGGTAACCGATGATCTGCTGGCGGCCAGCGAGCACATGCACGTGGCCAGCTACTTTCTGCAGAGCAAGCTGCGTGCGGGTATCGTTGACCTGTTGAAACGCGCCCGTAAAGCAGGCGTGACAATATCGCTGGATACCGGCTACGACCCGCACGAAAACTGGAACGAGGGCATTCACGAGGTTTTGCCTCTGGTAGATGTGTTTCTACCCAATGAAGTGGAGGCAGCCAACATAACTGGCCAAGACGACCTGGAGGCGGCCGGCCGCACCCTGGCTGAGAGTGTGCCTCTGGTGGTTGTGACACTGGGCGAGAACGGATGCCTGGGCGTGTGCGGAGACGAAGCAATCCACGCACCTGCATTTGAGACAGAGGTAGTTGACACCACCTGCTGCGGCGATGCCTTCAATGCTGGCTTCTTGTGTGCATGGCGCCGAGGGAATGCTCTGGCAGAGTGTCTTCAGCAGGGCAACGCGGCGGGAGCCCTGGTGGCGGGCGGCCCGGGCAATGCCGCCGAGCGCCTATCTCCGGCTGCTCTTGCCCAATTGAGGCAAGCTGGCCCGCACCGCTTGAGCCAATGACCGGGGCTTCTCTTCTTCTGGACGGTGCAGGGAATAGACTCTTAGTATTCGGGTATTCGGGGTATGATGTTTGCAGGAGCATAAGTCAAGACTGACAACCTGACCGTAAGGGAGAGGTCTATTGTGAAGCATCTGGGCAAAGTCATAATAGTCTTTATCGTTGTCTTCACAGTCGTTGTTAGCGGTTGTGGAGGTGGCGGTGGTGGTGCTGCCACGGGGCCCAACTGGCCTGCCTACACACCGCCGCCGGAAGTAGCTGACGAAACAGAGCAGGCGGGCTTTGCCGCTGACGAGGCGATCGCTGCTATCCACGAGATAGGTGGCATCTCCGAAGCCAACCCCTGGACGATTTCCAACGCCAACATTGACGCGCTGGTTGCGCTGGCCAGTCGCATCTTGCAGGAAACCGGGCTGATGGCGGCTGGCGCTCCCGACGACGCACCTGCCACGACCGTGACGGCGATGGCTAGTTTCGCCAGGTACCTTGCCGAGCAGATGCCTCAGTCAGAGGGTGAAGTCCGTCCCGCCGAGACCTACCCGATAGACTGGCAGATAGATGATATTCACTGGGTGGGCAGCGTTGTGATCAATCTCAACACCATTAACGGGTCTATTCACGGCGAAGGGCCCGATACTGACGCAGACATCGAGATCCGCGGCAGCGTCGGCCTCACTTCGGCGCATGCTACCATCACCGGCAGCGGCTATATCAGTTGCCGGATGGCTGTCCAGGACTGGGACGGCGGGGTGGCGGCGGCAGGCACTGGCTACGACTACGAGGGACGAGCTTATCTGGATGACTACGTCAGTCTCACCGTTAATCGCGAGGGCGACGAGTGGACGGATTTCAGCGGCACGTGGACTATGAACGACGAGTTCGCCATCTATGAAGCGGAGCAGTGGGTGGTCAAGAACAAGATCGAGGGAACTCATGGGGTCAGTGGCACGCTCGGTGAGGACTATGCCTTTACCTTTGAAGTTGACCTCGACTACTACTTCGGCGTGCTGGCCGGCGAAGGCTTTATGTGGGCGCATCACGACGGCGTGCTCGCCGGTGCCTTTGACTCCGACCAGCACATCGAGTGGTTCTCGCTGTCGCAGGAGATTGATCTGGGCAACGGCATGACCGCCACGATTGTCGTCGAAGACTGGCTGATCAGCGGCGAGGTGCGCGACGCTGAAGGAGAACTTCTCGCCACCTTCAGTGGTGATTTGCAGGCCGGCACCGGCCAGATTGAATGGGTGGGTGGCCCCACCGAGTCAATTGAGTGGCATTGGAGTTAGGTCAGTCGGCAGATTCATGGCTCCCCACAGAGGTTTGAGTTAGAGCCTGCCGAGTTATCGCAGTCGATGGGCAAGGCGTGAGATAGGCGCCTTGCCCATTGTAGTATTTAGGCACGGTGCTCGCCGCAGCAAGCAGCGAGAAGGTCACAACATGCGCTGAGGGGAAGGAGGGGCCAATCCGCCGGAGGTGCTCGAGGTGGGGGAGAACCTGCTTCAGATAGCCGTTGCCTCCCTCAACCCCGAGATGGCCGTCCCGCCGGTACTAACTAACGTGGAGATAGTGCTACAATACTCATAGCTGGGTGCGCCATACCATTGGCTGACTATGACCACCAGGAAGGGTGGCTATGATACTCGAAACCAGGCACGTCGGCATCAATGTCGCGGATATGGACCGGTCGCTGCACTTCTGGCGGGACGTGATGGGCCTGCAAGTTGAGGTGGATATGTGGGAGGAAGGCGACTATATTGATACACTGCAGAATCTGTCGGGCGTGAAGGTACATATGGTCAAATTGTGCGCTCCGGACGGTAGTCTAATTGAACTTCTGGAGGACGTCACACATCCGACAGCTCCGCCTGATCCTCAGCGCAATCGCCTCTGCGATTGCGGCATTCGCCATATCTCGTTCACCGTCGCCGACGCCAGGCACGCTTATCAAACGTTGGCCGGCGCGGGCTGTGAGATACTGGGTGAGCCGATCACCTCGCCGGACAATTACGCAAAGGTCTTCTTCGCCCGTGACCCCGAGGGCAATCTGCTAGAGATAGTCGAAGTGCTATGAAACAGAAGGGAACAATAAGCGAATTTGTGCCGATTGAAACAAAGTACCGCCGTATAATCTCGGCCATACCTCATCCTGGCTCCGTGGAGCTGATTGAGCAGCTCAAGCAAATAGAGCCCCGCTCAATGTCAGATTTCTCGCCACTGGTCTGGGATCGGGCGGAGGGCTTTCAGGTCTGGGACGGTTATGGCAATAAGTGGCTAGATTTCAGCTCCTCAGTGGTACTGGCCAACGCCGGCCACTCCCATCCGCGCATCGGCCAGGCGATTGCTGACCAGCTACAGGCGCACTTGTGGCACAACTACCTGAATCCCTCGGAGGTTCGATTGCGTACAGTAAGAGCTATCCTCGAGATCACTCCACCCTACCTGGACAAGGTTTTCCTGCTGACTACAGGTGCTGAGGCTATCGAAGCGGCCATAAAGCTATCGCGCATTCACGGCCAACAGATCACTGAGGGCAAATTCCACATTCTTTCCTACCAGGGGGCGTTTCACGGTCGGACGATGGCGGCGCAAGCCGCTGGTGGTTTTCCCGAGCAGCAGCAGTGGATGGGCGCGGGGCCGCCTGGGTTCCACCATGTCCTGTTTCCTGACAGCTCGGACTATCCTGAACAAAGACAGGATGACATTGCTTACTGGCAGCAATATCTGGATGAGAGTCTCGAGCCGCTACGCGAGGCCGGAATTGCCGACGAGATGTTTGCTGGGGTAATATCAGAAACCTTCCAGGGGCCGACGGTCGCCTTTATGCCGAGGGGGTATGCCCAAGCACTGCGCCAGTGGGCCAGTGAGCACCAAGTTTTGCTGGTCTTCGATGAAATACAGGCGGGTTTTGGGCGTACTGGCAAGTGGTTTGGCTTCCAGCACTACGGCGTTGCGCCCGACCTGGTGTGCCTGGGCAAGAGTATTACCTCCTCGCTGCCGATGTCAGCAGTTGTGGGCCGTGCCGAGGTCCTGGATCTGCCGGGTCACGGGCAGATGAGCAGCACTCACACGGGCAACCCACTGTGCGGGGCCGCAGCGATAGCCAATATTGAGGCGATTCGTGATGAGGGGATGGTGGAAAATGCTGCCGAGCTGGAGGCGGTGGCTCGGGAGCGACTGGTGGGCCTGCGCGACCGGTTTCCAGCGCGCGTCGGCACGATTAATGGTAAGGGCCTGGTCTGGGGCGTTCACCTTATTGATCCCGACAGCGCAGAGCTAGACATAGCACTGGCCGACACGGTCACTATACGTTGTATGGAGATGGGGTTAATTATGCTGAGGACGATGCGTGGTACGCTCAAGATTGCTCCCCCGCTTTGTATCACCGAGGCTGCTCTTTGCGAGGGCCTGGAGCTAATCGAGCAGGCACTGGGTGATTGCGTATGAGCGGCGCAGCGGGCGACCCGGCGGATCTGTACGACCCTGGACATACTACACTCGTGCGCCAGCGGCACCAGCAGGCCTTTGCCTGGCAGCCGCAGGGCTGGATCCCGCTGGGCATCCACGTGGTGAACCCCGAGCATATGAGTGGGCTGGAATACGAACGGTGGTTGGAGCCAGAGCATTTCTTCGCAGCGCAATATCAAGTCCTGTGTGACACACTGGCCGTCGGCTCAGATTTGCTTCCCATAGTCGCTATCAATCATCTGGGCGAGGCTGTCCTAAGCAGCATGCTGGGCGCCGAGCAGTTTATGCCAGATATAATGGGAGCCACATTGCAGGACGTGGGGCCGGCACCCCTGCCAGTCTTCTCCAGCATCGAGCAAGTCGCGCAGATGGAGAAACCAAGTCTGGATGCCGGCATTGTCCCCCAGGTCGAGCGGTTCCTCACGTACTATCGCCAGAGGCTACCCGAGTGGGTGCACGTGGTGGCGCCGATGCCCTCAGGCCCTCTTACCATGGCAATGGAGCTGCGTGGCTCAGATTTCCTGCTTGATTTGAAAGACAATCCCCAGTTGTGCCACCAACTGATTGAGATGTGTACAAGACTGCAAGCCGAGGTGGAGTTCAAGTTCCGAGGACTGACCGGTGAATCCCTTACAGAACACGTGACTAACTTCGGCGTACTGGGTGTGGGGCTGCGGGTGGGCGAGGATTCGATTGTCAACCTCTCGCCGAGCATGATCCACGAGTTTTGCCTGCCGGTGTTTGCCCTGGTGAACTCTCTGTGCGGAGGTGTGGGCCACACTCACTTTTGCTCACTGATCCATTCGCGGTTTGAACACGTCTACCCGGCGCTGGCTGACGCCGAGCAGGTAGCGGTAATCAGTTCGCAGTTCGGCTGGGAGTACTACCAGGAGCATCTCGAAGAGTTACGGGGGCGGCTGGCTGTGGAATCATTTTACGGTGATGCCTACGGATATGTCTGTGGGAAGTACGGTTCATTCCGGACCTGGGCTGAACAGTTTGTGCCGCGCTTCAAGGATGAATCAGGACTGGTGCTATATTGCCAGGTAGAATCGGTTGAAGAAGGCCGGCGCGTCTGGGAGAGTTGGCAACAGGCCCACCAGATATAGTTACTCCCCGCCGCTGGCCGGCAGCGATTGCAACCAGGACTCCAAGCCTGGTGGTTCATATGCAAAACCCATCTTTTGCACATCGCACTGCCGGGCCACTTCAGCGAACTGTTTGACCAGCGACTGGTATTCCAACCAGTCTGGCAGGAACTCATCTCTTCTGACAATCTTGACGAACTGAACCGACAGCCGGGCTGCCCTGACTCGCAAGAGTAGCTTGGGATCGTCAGCCACTGCGGCCTCAGCGCCATCAAAGAACTTATCAGCCGCCATGATAGTCTCTTCTGTCAGATGCGCTGAGGTAGGGATGGCCAGTACGTTACTGCTCTCACAGCCGCCCAGATGGATATTGTCTTGGGCCACTTTTTGGTGCAACATGTCGATATACTGACGAATGGGCTTAGCGGCTGGCCCATAGTAGGCTTGGAGGAACTCGTCCATCTGCTGTTCCCAGTCGCAGTGAGGGTCCCACAAGCACCTGGCCACCAGATAGGAGCGCAGTCGGCCAAATTCCCCGCCCTTGGTCGAGTTACCTTCTTCAAATAGCCCTTTGACATTGTGCCCAATGAAGAAGTTAACATTAGGCTGGAGGCTGTACAGGTTAGGAAAGGGTAGAAGAAAATGATAAAAGTTGGTTACATAGTCCCATACATATAGTCGGTTGCATATTTCCGCCCACCGCTGTATATCCTCGGTGAACAGCCGGTTGTTCTGCAAGTCACAGCTCGCCAAGGGGTGGGTGAAGCAACACTCAATGCTGCACAGCCGCACTATAACATTGCCACGCGGGCGCACGTGCTTCGGGGGTTTGCGGCTGTATTGATAAGCTAGAGTATCCACGGCTGCCTGGGGGAATTCGTCCCTAATATTGTCGGCTATCTGGTTGACAAAGTGCAACATGGGCCCGGATTGGCTGCCTTCGTGCTCAGCCAGTGCCTGGCACTCATCACACTGGCAATACCCATACGAATCGTTCTGGGAGACCGAGACAATGCTCGCCTCAGGATTCTGCCGCAGCCATTGACGCACCCGGTCTGTTGCAATTTCGACTACCTCTGGATTGGTCAGGCAAAGCTGCGCCTGCTCACACGTACGTTGCCCATCAATCTCGGAGAAGTATTCAGGATGATCCTCAAAATACTCCTCTGGCGGGACCAGGCCATTGAAAGTATGCACGAATCCCTCGTAGGTTATGTGCCCGCCGTGTTTCTGCTGCAGGTCGGCGAAATGGCCGTTTAGCCGGTTACGAGCGGCCCACTCGGCCTCACAGGCCTCGTAGTAGTCTGTATCGCGATATTCCAGCGCCGGTATCTTTTGGTAGTCGATATCGAGTAGCTCTATTGTGTCATGATTGGGTATATGACTGACCTCAGGCGTAAACCACCGACAGCCCAAAAATCTGTCCAGAAATTCGTAGCAGGCATACAAGGTACCTCGTAGCCGGCCGCCGGCAAGTACGAGGTTCGGGCCCACTGTCTTAATCACAAATCCTTCATCACCGAGCGCACCAAAGTCAATATCTACCGGCAGCTCCTCCACGGCGGGACCGTTCCCTACCACGACCATCGGGCCACCAACTGGTGTGTGCGAGATGGGCAGTTCCGCTCTACTAATCTGCTTCAGAAATCCCTGTAGCTCCTCGGCGGCGTACTGCTCCGAGGGCGAGCAATCGGAGGCGAGCACTATGGTATAATTGGATTGCTGGCTGCTAGCTAACTTGATTTTGGGTGGCTTAGTCTCCATGGTTGCGGCTTCTCTTTGTGCATAGAAATAGTGTTGAAGCTGATCCCTTGCGACCAACAACTACCCTACAGGTAGCCGGTGCTGTTGAATGCGAGACTGTTGCGACAGCTACTCATAGCATTATAGCGGGAGGGGAGTCCATGTCAAGAGGGCAGTGTGCTAGCCCCCTATATTCATGGACATTGAATTGAGGGTTCTTTTTCAGGGATGAATCAGGACTGGTACTATATTGCCAGGTAGAATCGGGTGAAGAAGGCCGGTGTATCTGAGAGAGCTGGCGGCGGGCGCACCAGATATAGTCGCGGACAAGGAGCGCTGACTATTGTGGGCCGGCCGGGTTGAAAGAAAGTGAGAAAGAACTCGGGGAGAAAAGCAAATGGGGCGGGATTGAGCATTCAGAAACAGCATACAACGACAGACAACAACGGCCAGCGACACGATGCTAAGCGCAGAACGGTGAATGCGGACAACACCAGGCAGGGGTAGTACGCAGTGAATAGGGCTACATCAAAGACGGTGACTATAATGCCTGACCAGGCGGCCTTGCTCGGTTCCTCCCCGTTTGACATGAGGAATCCGGCTGTAATTGCTTAACTGCTAGGGATGATGCCAGCATACTGCCCAGTTGACGTCAAGCCCCCCCTGCTATAAGGTATGAGTAGCTTTTGCAACTGTCTCGCTATAGCACAAACCAAAGCCAGAAAGTGAGTAGTCACGAAAGGAGATCAAGAATGTCGCAATCCGACCGTGAGGAAGTGCTGATTACTAACATACCAGACCAGGTGTTAGACGGACAACTGGCTACGACAAACAAGCCCGACCACTGGCGCATTATCGACTATACGCTGGAGGAAATAGGACCCGGTAAGGCCCTGCTATCCAATGGTGAGCCCGGCCCACTGACCATTCGGCTGGATGTGGCTGGTCATTATCGCGTATCGTTCGTTAGCCGATATTCGAGGCTCCGGGTCAAGTGCAGCGACGATCGCTGCTACGATGTCTGTGAACCTGTCCGGGAGGGCGGTAAGAAAGAGGAGTGGTACAGCGCTGAGGAGGTCCTATGGCGGGAGGTTGACCTGACCGGCCAGGATCTGATTATAGCGGGGCCCCCGAGTGCGTACCTCCTGGCCATTCGCTTGGTGCCGGTGGAGGCGACTGTTGACCAGCGGGAGGTCCGCTGGCCGATGATGTTTAGCCGAGACCTGGGTGCGATGTGGACTGTTCACAACTCGCCCGACGACCTGTTTGAATCGCTGGAGCATGTCCCCCAGGATTCTTGCGCCAAGGTGATGATCTACGGCTGCGCCGGCGGCGATGTCTGTGGCGGTCCGACCCAGATAGGCACCACTTTCGGCGAGACAACCCAGCATGGCTCGAGCTCAACCGCACAATACACACAGAGGTTCCTCAGTAACCTCAAGCAATGGGAGCAGTGGGGGGTGAACCCAATCAAAGCGATGATAGATTATGCCCACGACCGGCAGTGGGAGGTCTATCTGTACATTCGCTTGGGCCTCTACGGCTATGTAGCTCCCGTGGATGGCCCCAGGGACTCGAAGTTCTTCGCTGAACACCCTGAGTTTCGGATGGTGGGGCCTAACGGGGAGGCAGTGGCGTCTTTGAGCGTGGCTTATCCGGAGGTGCGTGAGCACCTGTGCCAGTTCTATGCAGAGTTGGCTGCTCTCGGGCCGGACGGAATCTCACCGTGTTTCATTCGCGGCTGCCCGGTAGTGCTATATGACCCGCCGGTAGTGGCGAGCTTCCAGGAGCAGTACGGCGAAGACCCACGCCAGCTTCCCGAAAGTGACCCCCGCTGGCTGGATCATACCGCCCAGGTGGTCACCACCTTCATGCGACAGGTCAAAGAGGCCATTGGGCCGCAGTGTAAGCTAGGCCCGATGATGCATGGCACCGCCGAACTGAACCGGCGCTTTGGTATGGACATAGCTACCTGGGTGGCCGAAGGGATAGTTGATGATCTATTCATCATGGGTCACGAGTATGACCAATATGGCGACCACTCCGAGGGTGGACCAGAAGACCTGGACTACCAATACTTCGAGGGACTGGCTGGGCGGGAGAATGTCCGTATGTGGCCGATGTTCTATCTGTGGGAGCGCTTTGCGGCCGATCCTGCCCGGTATTGCGCCTTTTTGCAGGAATGCCTTGATGAGGGCGCCGACGGCTACGGCTTTTGGGATGCGGCGGCGATACCCCGAGATAGGGTGGCCAATATCTGGCATCTGGGCAAGGAGCCCCGACCGACCTACGAAAAGCAAGATAGGCTCTTGGGGAAGTACGACATAACAACATGGTGCGGTTTCTCCTTTACCAGGTACACCCCGATAGAAGGTTGGTAGGCCCGTCGTCTGCCTTAAGTAGTTGGCTACTGGTAAATGCCCACAGTAGAGCGTTAGCTATCCACCCCGGATTCCCCATATCAAACGGGCGGGAGTTGAGCAGGACCGCCTGCTAATGGCGGTAGACGAGTATTGCGCCGTGAATGGGGTGGGTTGATACTCGCGGACGGTGCAGGTAGTCGGGGGATGATGCAGAAGGAGACCGAAGAGTTCTGGCGAAAGGTCCAGGGCTTTTGTCGTGATATTTTGCATACGGGGGTGCCCACATTGTTCGAACTCAACTCAGAACAGCAAGCACGAATTGAGGAACTTCTAGAAGAAATGACGCTCGAGGAAAAAATGGCGCAGTTGACTGGGTATATGGTTCAGCAATTGACGGAAGACAACCAGATATCCCGCGACAAACTCGAGGAGCGTCTGGCCGGCGGCATCGGCCAGATTGCGCTGTCAGCCGGCGCTGTTGAACAGCCTGCCGAAAAGACAGCCGAGAACATTAACGCTGTCCAGCGGTTTCTGGTAGAGGAGACGCGCCTGGGCATCCCCGCAATCGTCAACGACGAATGCCTCAGTGGATTTGTCTGTCTGGGAGCTACGCACTTTCCTCAGGCCATCGGAATGGCGGCCACCTGGTCTCCGGAACTGGAATCCCAGATGACTGATATCATCAGGCAGCAGGCCCGGGCCACCGGCAGTCATCTGATGTATTCGCCGGTGCTGGAGGTGGCGCGGGATCCCCGCTGGGGGCGGACCGAAGAAACTCTGGGCGAAGACCCCTATCTGGTCGCGCGGATGGCGACGGCCTTTGTCCGGGGCTTGGGGGGCGAGGATCTTAGTGAGGGAATCATAGCCACCCTCAAGCACTATGTCGCGTACAGCTTCTCGGAGGGCGGGCGCAACTGCGCGCCAGTGCACGTCGGCCTGCGCGAGTTGCGCGACGTCTTCCTATTTCCCTTCGAAGCTGCTGTCAAAGAGGGCCACGCCCAGTCAGTAATGGCCGCCTATCACGAGATTGACGGAGTGCCCTGTGCCGCCTCTAAGGAACTGCTGACCAACATATTGCGTGGTGAGTGGGGATTCGAAGGAATCGTGGTGGCTGACTGGGGAGTGATCGGGATGTTGTACAGGCGCCACTTCACGGCCGCCGATGCCACCGAAGCCGGCAAGCAGGCTCTGGGGGCCGGGCTCGATATAGAGATCCCCGCCCCAGACTGCTACGCCGAGGGGCTAATCGAGGCTATCAGGGGCGGCGAATTCCCCGAAGAGATAGTGGACCAGTCGGTTCGTCGTCACCTGCGGCTGAAGTTCTTGCTGGGTCTGTTCGATGATCCATATGTCCCGGCGGGCGAGGTCAACAAGATCTTCGATCTTCCCGAGCACCGGGCGGTGGCTCGCAAAGCAGCTCGCCGCTCGATTACCCTGCTGAAGAACGAGCAGAACTTGCTGCCGCTGGACAAGACTGTTGATTCTATCGCTGTGGTGGGTCCCAATGCTGCCAGTACCCACAATCTGCACGGAGACTACGCTTACACAGTGTATAAGAGGTCGGAGGGCGACGCGGTCAGGATCGTAAGCATTCTGGAGGGTATCGAGCAGCACGTCTCGGCCGATACGGAAGTCCGCTACGCACTGGGCTGTGATGTAATGGACAACTCGACGGAGGGCTTTGACGAGGCCCTTCAGGCGGCCGCCGACTGTGATGTGGTAATTGCTGTGGTGGGGGGCAGGTCGGCGCTGCACAAGGATGGTACTTCCGGTGAGAACCTGGATCGGGCTGAACTGGATCTGCCCGGCGTCCAGAAAGAGTTGCTCAAAGCGTTGCACGAGACGGGCAAGCCGATAGTAGCTGTGCTAGTAAATGGCCGTCCGCTCACCATCGAATGGATAGCCGAGAACATACCGGCGATACTTGAGGCATGGCTACCCGGCGAAGAGGGTGGCAACGCGGTGGCGGAGGTGCTGTTTGGCGACTACAATCCCGGTGGCAAGCTTCCTGTTTCGCTGCTGCGCACCGTCGGTCAGGCTCCTACCACCTATGACCAGCGTCGCTCGTCTTCGGCTGAGTTCGGCCGGTACCTAGCGACCCCCCGCGAGCCGCTCTATCCCTTCGGCTACGGACTTAGCTATACGGAGTTTGCCTACAGCGACCTGGAGATCGCGCCCGAACAGGCGCAGGATGAGGAGGAGATCCAGATAAGCTGTGAGGTAGAGAATGTGGGCGAGCGTGCTGGTGACGAGGTGGTGCAACTGTATATTCACGATCTGGTGGCTACTGTTACCCGGCCTCGCAAAGAGCTCAAGGGCTTCCAGCGTATCACTCTCGAGCCTGGTGAGAGGAAGAAACTGACCTTTGCGCTGCCGGTCGAGCTGTTGTCTTATTATGACAGGGACATGAATCTGGTTGTGGAGCCAGGAGAGTTTGAGGTCATGGTAGGCGCCTCGTCCGAGGATATTCGGCTGGAGGGTAAGTTTGAACTGGAGGGGCTCCGTGAGGTAGGCAATCGCTGTCGGTTCTGTACGGAGGTCAATATCAATTCACTATAGATTCGCCGAGGAAGCTACCTTCACAATCGTCGCCTGCTAGCTCTTGGGTAGTCCGAAGGCTTGCTGGTTCAGGTTGCAAATCTGCGAGCGTCGTTCAAGGGGACCGGCCATCCAATATAGTTGAATGAGGCACGACAGAAATCCGAGTCTCCCAGTAAATATCTCAGGAGCCTAGTTTGTGTCCGCAGCTATATGAAAACAGATTCAATCGTGCGCTAAGTATCCGCCACATCACGGCAGAGTCTAAACTCTGAAAGGAGCAGTGAAAACTATGAAGCTGTTTGCATGGTTTGTATTGATCGTCATAGGCACCGTTAGTCTAACGCTGTGGCCCGCTGCGCTGCGGGCTGCCGAAGTCAAGAAAGGAGTAAATCGGATGCAAGACAGGCCGTTCGTCTTCAATCAGGACTGCGAAAACATGTTAGGGTACGCTCCAGAGGGTAACGTGGTGGCCCGGTGCCGCGAGTGGCTGCAGCGGGTCTTCGCAGCCGGAGCGGGCGTGTTTGTTGCCGATGTCGCAGGGCCCGTCATCTTCGTGAAGGACATCCCGTCGGGTGAGGTAATGGGCGCTCGCAGCCCGGCAAATTCGTGGCGCTACAAGAAGATTCAGGAGATGAGCGCACAGGGCACCGATCTTCTGCACTTGGCCGCCGAGGAGGGCCACAAAGCCGACGCACTCGTGCTGGGCGGGATGCGCATGAGTGATGCACACCATGGCAATGCGTGGCAAGCGCAGTCCGACAACCTTCTGTTCCCCCAGGTCGTCATGGACAATCCCGAATGGTGCAACACCTGGGAAGATGGCAGCCTTGATGCGACGCTGAACTACGCCATCCCTGAGGTTCAGGCGTACCACCTGGCCATCCTGCGTGAGATGGCCACCAATTATGACATTGACGGCCTCGAGTTGAACTGGATGCGCTGGTGTCGGCACTTCCCGCACGGCAAGCAGCGCGAATATCTGGACGCGCTCACCGATTTCGTCCGCCAGATCCGCGAGATGCTCGACGAGGTGGCGCAACAGCGCGGGTGTGAGCGACTCGTGTTAGGCCATCGCGTCGCCGCGACGGTAGACGAATGCCTCAACATCGGCTGCGATGTGGAAACCTGGGCGAAGGAGGGCTACGCCGATTTCCTCGCACCGATGGACTTCCTTCAAGTGGACCCGAATCTGCGCACCGAGGAGTTCGTTGCCGCCACCGAGGGCACCAAGTGCCTCGTCTATCCAGGCGTGCAAGGTCGCTACGTTTACGACGCGGCCTACGCGCCCAGGATTGATTCCCTCGATAAGTTCCGCGCCGTCGCGCATAACTTCTACTCGTGGGGAGCCGATGGCGGGTCCTCATTCAACGTATACCTCTGGGGACCAGAGCAGCAGCAGTTCTATACCGATGCGATTGCCATCCTCGCCAGTGGCGAACTGGCAGCGGCAGGGCCTCGCCATTACATATACGTCCCGATTTGGAAGGGCCACGGCGGCGGGGTCGCTCCGACCGGCCGCCACAACGCGCAAATGCTGACCTTTGGTGCAAATACGGTCGGCCAGCGTCAGCCGTTCACCTTCCGCATGGCGGACGGGCGCTACGGTAAGGCCCTGGAGGGGACGCTGCGGTTCCGCATCTACGACGCGACACCCGAGGATGAGTTTGCCGTGGATTTGAACCGCGAGCAGATCTCCGTGGATAAGTTCAAGATTACACATCAGCCAGAAGGAGACACAAGCAGCTTGAGCGGAGACCCATTCGGGTGGCCGGCGGGCCTTTGCTTTGAGATCCCGCTGGCCGACTGTCCACCCTTCCGCGGGGACAGTGAGCTGGGCATTACGCTGATAAAGAAAGACCCAGCCGCGCAGACAGACCCGGTGATGGAAGTGCTGGAGGTATATGTCGAACGAATAAGGTGACTTTTGCAATACTCTCTACATAGTGGCGTTGATTGGACTGATTTGCCCTGCAGTCTGCACGGCTGGCGAAGCAGATGCGGTGGACGAAAAGATAATACGGTTCTCGCACGATATACCTGACGCTATGTACCTGAGCGAGCATGCTAAAGAGAAGCCCATACCGTGAGCTTTGCTAATGACACGTGGAAAACTTAGCGATACGAGCCAATTACGGGCTAATTGCAGTCACTATTGCAAGTTTATTGTCGTTCGTACCAGCCATAGCATCATAGGAGGCAAGATCCATGCCAGTAGTCTATGAAACACTCAAGTCCGCCGTCCGGAGTTGTATCGGCGAGCGCGGTCTGTACGTAACATCGTTGACTATGCTCCCCAACGGTGACTTGCTGGCATCCCCCCACTACGGCAGCCAGCAGTTGCACAGAGTCTCAATTTGGCGTTCCACGGATCAAGGTAGAAGCTGGCAGCAAGTGCAGACACACGGCGATGAGCTGTTTGGCGCAGGGGCGCTGCTGAAGTGTTTGCGGGATGGGACTGTGTTGCTGCATACCGGTGCTCTGTATCGCTCGACCGATGCAGGGGTGACTTGGAGGCGTGTTGAGTGCCCAGTTTCTGCCAGCATACGAAGCATAGTGGAGCGGCCTGACGGTACCCTGCATCTGTTTGATTCCGATGCCTCGTGGTACGCAGGCCATCAACCACCTCCTCGCAGTCTGCTAGGCATATCGGATGAATGGTACAGAGAAACCAACCAGGGCGCACTTGCAGTGCGCTCGACGTGGCGAACAACCTCCACAGATGGCGCCCAGAGTTGGTCAGAGCCCGAGCCGATCATCAGTGACGAGATATACATCGGCGGGGAAACCAATTGGCCAGATCTGCAGCCGTTCTTCCGCGAGGCATGTGTGTTGCAGTTGACCGGGGGGTGCCTGCTAGCAGCTACCCGGCGCAACGACCCTGTCGAGCACATGGTCTTGACCGAATCGGAGACGGGTCTGGAATGGACGGAGCCGCGGGAGTTTCTTGGGGCCGGTGAGATTCATGCCCACCTGCTTGAACTAAGTGATGGCCGGCTGTTGTGTACCTATGTGCGCCAGGAAGTGCCCCGGGGGGTCTTCGCCATACTTAGCTCCGATCAGGGCAGGACCTGGGACACCGATCATCCCGTCCAACTGGCAACCAGCATCGCCAACTCTTTTGGCTGGCCCACGTCTGTGCAGATGCCTGATGGGACTATCACTACCTCTTATACTTTCAAGGGATATGAGGAGACCACCCAGGTTAATGACTCGCTAACCGCAGTAGTCCGATGGCAGTTGCCCGGAGATAGCGAGCGGGCCGAAATGGAGCCGCTTTCAGAGCCATTTTTTCCCCATGAACACAATTATCCTATATACTGTAATGGGATTACCGGGTTCACGGGTAGGAGCATGCAACAGGTAGCTTACTGGGAGCTGAGCGACGCGGAGCGTTGTCAGATTCCCGGCTACAAGGGTACGTTGAGCCGATTCCCTGATGGGGAGCTGCTGGCCTGTCCGTCACCGACAATTGACGGCGAGATCGGGAGTGTGATCTATCGTTCAAACGATGAGGGCCGCACGTGGCAGAAAGTGGATATGCAACCTGACTCGCTGCCCGGCAAAGAACAGGCGATGTTGTGCCTGCGAGATGGTAAGACAGTGCTGCTGCAAACTGAAGCCTCCGATGAGGTGCTGTATAGGTCAACCGACCGCGGGATCACCTGGCAGCGCATTGAGTACGGTCACTCCATGCTTACCACCCGCAACTTCATCCAGCAGTCGGACGGCAGCATCTTGAAGTTTGGCTCCACGGGTATCCGGGGTCATAAGCAAGATGCGCCCCGGGCCACTGCCTGGCGATTGCGCTCGTACGATGGCGGATTGACCTGGCCCGAGTGTGAGAAGGTTGCTGTATGGGACAGCTCTCATAACTTTTTCGGTGAGGTCTATATCTTGCCATTCTCTGACACACATTTCCTGGCGGCCACCCGCATCACGGGCGACGCAGCACGGGCCATCGCTGGGGCACCGCCAATTGGAGTCGGTGGCGGAGCTGGTGGTGAGACTGACGAGGGCATGGTGCTGATGGAGTCACACGATGCTGGACTACACTGGTCGGCGCCTCGCTGGATGGACCTGGGCTACAGCGCAGTCCATGTTCACTTGCTAAAGCTGGCCGACGGTCGGATATTGTGCGTTTACCGACGCCGATTTTTGCCTTTTGGAGTGGCGGCAGTACTCAGCGAAGATAATGGGAAAACCTGGGATACCCAACATCCGATCATACTAGGCACGCGCCCCACCGCGTACGGTGGCTGGCCAACATCTATTGAGCTAGCCGATGGTACCATTCTTACTACTCGCGCCTACATGACCTGGCCAGGAGCTACTTTCGAGGCAATTCGGTGGCAACTTCCCCTGCCCAGCGAAGATTACCAGGGATCATAAAATGACGGGAACGCCCCTGTCTTAGGCCGGGGTAGGCAGTATAGGGCTGAGGAGAGGTGAAGTTCGCGCCGTTATGACTTGCCGCTATTGGGTGATGACTGCACGCACCTGCAGGACAGAGGTTAGAATCATCTTGTGTGGCATCACTACGGTAACAGCTATAGCCATCGTAGTATTTATACTGGTCGAGTATGTACCTGCGCGCCAGGTCCCAGGGCAAGCCGTTGTCGTGGCTAACAATAGCATCACAACCACGGCGGTAGGTGGCCAGCTCGCCATTGTGCGGGTCAGCGCAACATATGAAGCCGCCATCAGGGCATTGTGATTAGCGCACCGCGATACTTTCCGCAGCCAGCATAGTGCTTCCCCAACTAGTAGTGGCGAGCTGGAGCTTGCTCCTACACCTCGGGCTTGGGCCTTGACCACTGGTGCGCACCGGACGCCCCAACAGCCAGGAGGGAACTGCTTGCTTGTCGGCGAAAGTGGGGGATACCTGAGCAACATATCCTCATGAACAACCTGTTTGCATTTTGAAAGAAGACAATATTGTGAATGACTCAAAAGCGAAGAAGCTGGTAATCGTCGGACTGGACGGATTCAGCCCGACAATTGTCGAGCGACTGGTCGCCGAAGGCAGCCTGCCGACCATTGCTAGATTTATGGAACGGGGCTGCTATGCGCGGTCCACACCGTTCTGGACGTGCGATACCGGAGGCAATTGGGCCAGTATTGCCTCGGGCGCACCGCCGGCGGTCCACGGTTGCCACTTCCACATTCATCTGCCGGGCCAGCCGCTGGACGAACCGGTCCTGGGCTTCCCCTCGCAATACTGCCAGGCCGAGTTGCTCTGGCAAACCGCCAGCAAGCTAGGAATGGACTCCATTGTCTTCGACTATCCCCATTCGTACCCGGTAAATGCCGAACGTATGATCCACGTCGGCGAGGACGGCTGTCCCGACAACAGTCTGCGCGAGCTTTCCCACGCTCGTGGTTATGTGAATCGGTCGCTGAGTGGCCATGAGCCGGAGGTCCTTACTGAAGTAAAGATTCAACCGGCCAGCGGATGGCAGAATCTGCCCGCGGCCAGCCACATCCGAGAAGTGGTATTGCCCCTTGTCCCGGGTTCGCGCTCGGAGAGAGTCACTACCGGCGAGATTTTTGCACTGCTGGAAGAATCCTCGCCGGGCTGCGGATATGATCGGGTGAGTTTCTTCGAGACGCGCGACTATCAGGCCAAGCTGGGGGAGGCGAAAGTGGGTCAGTGGACGCCGTGGATGCAAGCTGCCTTCCCCACTAACCAGGGCCCGGTGGAGGCTGCCTTTCGCGCTAAAGTACCGCAGATGACTCCAGAGGGTACTAACATCCGCATTCTTCTGACGCAAACCTACCCCACTACCGGATTTACCGAGCCGGCGGGCCTGTCCGAGGAGCTGGTGAGTCACTGCGGGCCTTATCACTACCAGGCTCACACCCAGGAATGGGTCTTCTTTGGCGCCTGTGACATTGACACAACCCTCGAGGAGATGGAGTATCACGTGCAGTGGTACGAGAAAGCAGCCGAGTACGTATTAGGCAAGTATGACTGGGACCTGTTTATGATAAAATGGCACGACCCCGACACCTTTGAGCATATCTGCTGGAATATGATTGATCCGGTCCACCCCCTCTACGATCCGGCGCATGAAGAAGAAGGCTGGGAGCTGTTCCGGCGAGTGTACGGGATGGGAGATCGCCTGGTGCAGACCATTGAGCAGATTGTTGGTGAGGATGCCATAATTGCGGTAGTCTCCGACCACGGCCAATTTGCCAATACCTACTCGCCTGACTTTCAGCAGGCTGTGCTCGATTCCGGTTTGACTGTTTACGATGAGGAGGGCAATATTGACTGGAGCAAGACCCAGGCGTATTTCGACCACGATGGTGTATGGGTCAACTTGCAGGGCAGAGACCCACAGGGGATAGTTCAGTCCGGGGAGGAATACGAGCGCGTCCGCGATGCCGCCATCAAACTCCTGCAGGATGTCAAGCATCCGGAGACCGGTCAACATGCCTTCAATCTTGTCTGCCGCAAAGAGGACGCGGCCTTTATGGGCGTGGGAGGCGATCACGCTCCCGATGTGGTATTTGCTCTGCAACCTATTGATATAGGCCGCCGATACACGCTCGACGAGTACGAGCAGATGTGCAGCAAGGGCATGTGGCGCTTCTCACGCGGCACGCACGGCTCGCAACTGCCGTCGACTCGATTCTCACTGGGGGGCACCGAAGGTATCTTCATAGCGCGGGGACCGGGGCTGAAGCAGGGCATGACCACAGAGCATCCCATCTCGATGGGCGACATCGCGCCTACGCTGTGCGCTGCCTTTGGAATGCCTGCGCCCGCTGACAATCAAGGAGCCATCCTTAACAAACTGCTGGAGCAGTGATGCCCGACTGCCCTAGCAAAGGATTGGTTGATGTGGAGGTCGCGGTGAATTCTGCGGAGACTATGCGTATAGGAAGTTGTATAACGGCATTATCCCGGGGAGTCAGGCGGCACTGGGCAGTGCTGGTCATATTGACAGTCATTTTTGTCATCCTGGCTCCTGACGTAGCCCAACTGGGCCTCCATGGCGACGATCACTGCTTCGTTTACGCATCCACCCATCATGATTATCGGTACTTCGTTGAGGGGTATCGTAAGGGGCACTACAGGCCCCTCTATGGGTTAGTGATTTATCATTTGGCAAAGGTTTTCGATGCGAATCCACCCGGCGTTCATCTCGTACAGTTCGCCCTGCACATCGGGCTGTGCGTGCTACTATATGCTTTGTGTCTGCGTCTGAAGCAGGATAGAGGAACGGCAACCGCGTGTGCAGCCTTTTTGGCTGTTGTGCCGCTTCATGCTGAGGCTGTTCTTTGGTTCAGCGCATTAATGTACCTGGTTGGGGCCTGGGCTGTACTGATTGCAGCGCACGTCAGCATAGCGCCCAAGATGTCAGCCCGGCGCCGAAATGTGATAGTGTTCCTCATCCTGTTCATTGGTGGGCAATTTTGGGAACTGACCGCAACGATCGGTCTGGGTATTGCGGTGGGAATCTGGCTCACAAGGCAACAAGCGGTCACCCGCTGGCGCCAAACCATGCCAGGATGGGTTTTAGGCTCAGTCTGCGGCTTTGGATTCCTAAAGCTTCTGCGACATCTTAGCGGCTATTCGCAACCGCTGTCGTGGAACTTGTCGCTTGCCAAATTCCTGGGGCCCTTCCGCGTATATCTGGGCTGGACCACCCAGGGTATTGGTCTGCAATGGCTGATGAGCCATCTGTGGGTCTGGCCTGGTGTCGTGGTCATATTGGTGGTCGTGGTGGTCGCGGCCCGGCGCAGCGACCCGAAGCGAGTCAAGCAGATGTCTCCGTTGCTGGTGCCTTGCATACTGGCGGCACTGGGTGGCACTGCTCCCTTTGTGTTTAGCTCTTACTTTCCGGTGCGAGCACTGTATCCTGTAGCTCCGTGGATGTCGCTTGCTCTGATTATCCTCCTGTACTGGATATTTCGCCGAGCAGCGTGGGTGCCATTGCTGGTTATAGTAGCCTTCTCAGCGAACGCAACATTTGGTGTAGTCTCGGCCTATCGCGAGGCCAATCTGATCCAGCAGCAATATCTGGGCGACCTGAAGCAGAGCCTACCGCAATGGCCCGAGCAGGCGCGATCAATTTGCGTCGAGAATGCGCCGTCAGACTACGGGCCGGTCTCTGTTTTCAAAAATGACTGGGTATTGTCAGGCGCTCTGGCGCAGGAGTACAATTTGGATTTTGAACCAAAAGTCTATTTCACCGACAGGTATCCGCGCTGCAGCCGTGCCTCGCCTGATATTACCGCTATCTGGCACCCCCGTCGGCGCGAAATGGAGATTGAGCTGGCTCTAGGTCAGTCGTAGGCCCATACAGCGGTGCGTAGCACTAAGACGCAGCGTAAGCGGACCTGTTGCGGCGGCCTCCGCGAGGGGCTGTTGATGGACCGAAGCGGAGCCACAATGATTAGCTGGTCCGACTGTTCCGCTGATTGAGGCTCACGATCTCTCCAATACTAGTGCGCTGCAACTGGTTCAACTGCTCTCTCTCAATCAAAGCTCTATGGACCTGCGAAAAGCTCCCTGGCTTTGGTAGCGATGTTCTGGCCCAATTTCAGGCACCTTTCGCGATAAAGCTGTTCGTCGGGAGCTTTGCGGGAGACTGCGCCGAAGTGGAGATAAGGCTGTCCGCTGACCGTCCCACCGGAGTAGATGAGCATGCCGTGCACCAGCATAGCTGCAATCATAGTCATTTCCACGAAACTTCCGCCGCCCCCACCTGGCCAGTTCTGAGAAGCAAAGACGCCGCCCAGCTTGTCGGCCAGGCCAGTAGGCTGGCTATCCAAGTACTTCTTGAGCTGCCACGAACAGGTCCCCATATAAGTGGGCGAACCGAATATCACCGCTGAAGACTCAGTGACATAATCGTCGTCCACTTCCCCTACCTCCATGCACCTGGCCTCGACGCCCTCGACTTTACGACAACCTTCGCCGACCAGCTCGGCCATCTGCCGGGTGTTGCCGGTCTCTGAATGGTAGATAACTGCTATTTTCATGTGTCCACCTCCGCAAAGGATTTTGGTAGTAGCCGAGACATGGCACATTAGCAGCACGCAGTGCCGTTCCAGGATGCTTCTGCCGTGGACAGAAAGTTCGCCATCCAAGTCCATTTCTCCTCCCCTAATGACAGGGAGATTCGCAGCGACTTCGCACGCAGCCAGATAACCTCCGATAGCGGCCTGTTTCAGATCATCGCGTAGAAAGATAGCCTGGGCAAGAGGGCCTCGCGCCCACGCTGATGCGTTTGCGCGCCGGCAGTAGCTGGGTGTCAGTATCTCCGCTAACCGTTTTGCCGCTTTCTTGGCTCGTGACGTGTTGTCGGCTCGATGGTACTTTAGTATTGAGACCATCCAGCGAACTTTGGAAACCTTTCAGACATACTTGACAAATTGTGTTCATTATGCTAAACTATGGTTGGCAATAGCCACAGAAAGGAAAAGAATAGGGTGTGTAGATCATGAGCATCGAACAGATCATTAATTTGGTTACCTGGTGGCGTCGATTGCTTGGGAGCCTAGGCGGCGTGCTGAAAGAACAACGACCGCGTTGCGAGCACTTCGTGACCTTCGTATTCTGGCGGCCTTCCTGGCTTGGGAAGGTGAAGGAATACAAAGAATTGCGCTGTCGTCTACATGCCCCCCTGTTGGGGGAACGAATTTCGCCCTGGCGAGCCTGTCATCAGTGTGAGCATAACAAGGCTGTGGCGGGGATTAGTAGGAGAGTGCCCATCAGAACGGACAGCTCCGAAGTTCCCGCTGTGTGAGGCATCTCTTGTACTGCTGTACAGACAAGTAAGCGAGTGAGGTGTAGTTGAAATGACAAGATACGGTTATATGTTGCTCGCCGCCATACTGGCGGTAGTATTGCTGACCGGTATTACTGCGCCGGCGGACACGACCTACCACGGTCAGTTGACTGCCACGCCTTTTGACGGGACTGGGATCTGGGTGAATGACCCGGGTGATGATGAAGATTGGTTTCCCGCCGAGATAGAATGGTGGATCACCGAAACGGAGGCTGGCTTTTACCACTACCAGTACGAAATCCGCGTCTACCACGGAGCCGTTAGTCACTTCATATTGGAGACATCCGATCCACTTCCCGATGGCGATATCTGGGACATCACGGGGGACTACGGAGAGGCCTTCATCGGCGAATGGTTTTACCCCGGATCAGGTAACCCGGACATGCCCGATGATCTTTATGGGGTGAAGTTTGATGATAACGGGTGCTGTGGTACCACCACCTTCAATGTTGAGTTCACCAGCAATCGCTTGCCGGTCTGGGGCGACTTCTATACAAAAGATGGCACGGCAGGGTGCGAAGGCCTCAATACATTCTGGAATGCTGGTTTCCTACTTGCGGATCCGCTCCTCCCGCCGAGCGACGGCTCGCTAGACGGACACATTCTGCGTCCCGACTCCTACATCCCGGAGCCCAGCACCATGGCTATGCTAGCCCTGGGTCTGCTGACTCTGGGAGTGGCTGTCCGCCGCCGCAGAGAGACTGAGTGATAGTTGGGAGTCAGCTCCGCCCCGGCCAACAGCCACTTGGCCGACTAATTGAAGCTGGAATCACAAACCGGAAGACTACTGTGGGAAGAAGCCGATTCCCCAACGGAGTAGTCTTCCGGTCTGCTGTGGGGACGGTTGTTCGTCCCCACTCCGTCTGCTAGTATGACGGAACCCCCCTGCTGGCCACCTGAAGGCTTTACTACATCGTATGTTTTGCCTCTGATGTTTGTCCATTGATTTGCTTTGACATCCTCAATATGGCCAGCCCTATGTAACTAAAGATAAGTTCAAGATACGCTCTTGTTGGGTATAACACAGATGCGTTACCCGGCTTAATCTTCGCTGGTAAATGACCGATTAGTTACGTAGGCGATGACCATGGGGCAGCCGCGCCGATATTATGCCGCAATTGCGCTAGTGACAGTCACACTTCTGGGGCTTGGGACCGGGCTTGGGGCAGAGGAAGAGAACGCAAGCCCCGATTGCATGATTGTGCCGGTCGGCGCCGCCTCAGTGCAACTGACTGCCCCCGCTTCCTGGCATTTTGAACCCCACCGCGCACTGCCAGGGGGTGGGGCGTCTGTAGTTTTGGTCCAGGAAAAGTCAGGGGCCAGCGTCACTCTGACAGTGCAGCCGGCCACCGGCCCGCTCGAACTGAACAGCCTGCGCGCAAGCCTGGAAGAGACGCTCCGCGCCTACAAGCCGTTTCGCCTGACCACAGCAGGCCTTGGCAAGATCGGCGGCATTCCGGCGGCCACTGCGGCTGGGACTTTGCTGCAAGACGGAGCCCAACTGCAAGCGCAAATCTGGGTACTGGCTGCGTCCGAACATCTGTGGGAGATGAGCCTGACATTCCCAGGTTCAGCGCAGGTCAGACCCGGCGAGATCATCAAGCAGTTGGTTGACAGTCTGCGCATTCGGCCCGACAACGAGCAGCAATGGGCCAGGCTCGATACCAGCCAACAGGCCCTGCTGGCCTATCAGGCCGATCAGGAGAGCCAGCAGCACGCCCCTCAAGCTGCCGAGCCTGCCGGCGGCAACCAGTCGGATGTCGTCGTCCGTGACCTGGACAGTTGTCTGCAGAAAGTCGCTGTGGGTACATCCCTGGACGAGGAAAATAAGCTGGTGGATGCAGGAGAGAGGTTTCCTGCTGATACCGCCCAGCTAGTTGTTTTGCTCCAGTTAACTGATACACCCGCGAACACAGATGTAACCGTACAGTTCTTTCACGGCGACCGCTTGCTGCTGCAGCGGCTGATTCTCCTCTCGGGTAGCCGGAAGTTTGCCGTAACCATCTATTCCCGCCGTTCGGAAAGCTTTCAGCCCGGCGAATACCGTTGCCAGGTGAAGGTGAACGACCAGGTCGCCTGGCAGCTACCGATCCAGATCGGCGAGTAGTTCCTCTGATTTGGGCTATTCCTCTTGTTGAACCGTGATTGCGGGCCGAACCGTCGGCCGACGCGACGCTCTGCCAGGATGGTAGGCCTTGCATCACAGCATTCAGACCGGGGCAAGCGCGCCGTGCAGATAGGCGAGAGCATTGGCGGTCGTTAGCAATAGGACGATGTACATCGGTTCCAGATTCGTCCAAGCTCTGCTTGTATTCTCCCGGCTTCCTATACAAAAGAAGGAAACAGATCCTCCCAACGCGAATAGCCAAGCATCGCGAAGCAATCCCCAGCGACAGAATGAGGTGGTGCTATGATCAAGGCAGGCTTTGCTGAAAAAGTAATTACTCCTCCAATCCCTACGTATTTGGCGGGATATTTTCATGAGCGGATTGGCGAAAGCGTCCGTGACGAGCTGTACGCCAAGGCCGCCGTGTTTGAAGCCGACGGTCAGCGGGTAGCGCTGGTCGTATGCGATCTGCTGCATATGACGGCGGAGATAGTCGAGCCAGCTAAGGGCATCATCGCTGAGCGCGTGGGCATACCGCCGGAATCGGTGATGATTTCGGCTACCCACACCCATACGGGTCCCGAGCTTTCTGAGCGGGAAGTCGCACCGGTAGTCGTGCCGATAGACAGGGATTATGTTGCCATCTTGGCACCGACAATTGCTGCTGCTGTGGAAGAAGCAACCAGCCAGATGTTTGAGGCCCAGTTGCGGGCCAAGAGCGGCTACGAAGCGGAACTGTCGTTCAATCGCCTGCTGCGGATGCGCGACGGAACTGACCAGTTTGGCTGGGATGGCGACCCCAGAGAGGTAGCGGGCATCGCGGGGCCAATTGACCCCGAGATGGTGGTCCTGGGTGTTTACGACCAGGCAAGCAACCTGCGGGGGATGCTGACCAACTTCGCGCTACATGTAGACGTGATTGGCGGAGGTGGCGCTGATTTCGTATCAGCCGACTGGCCTGGCGAGCTGGCTAAGACGATCAAAGCCAACTATGGCGACCAGGTGACCACGCTGCTGCTGCAAGGCACCTGCGGCGACATCAACCACTGCAGCCACTACGAAACTGAACTGCCTACGGCGCTTGCACCAAAGGCCGTCCAACTGGGCCGGGCTTTGGGGGCAGTGGCCATCAATGCAGTGGAGAAGGCCGAGCCATCTCATGACGAAACTCTCGAGAGCTTGTTGCAAATCCTCGATATTCCGTACTATGAAGTGGATGAGAATCTCCGTGAGATAGTGGTACAACTCAAAGAGCAAGGTCCGAAAAATGATTTTGAGACATTCCTTATCGAAAAGGTCAACGAGTGGCCTTGCGACGGCCAAACTGCCCAGGTGCCGGTGCAGACCATCCGCATCGGGCCGGTCGGGATGGCCACCCTTCCCGGCGAGATTTTCGTACACTGGGGCTTGACCATCAAGCACTGGTCGCCCGCGCCCTATACTATGGTGGTCGAACTGGCCAATGATAGCTTCGGCTACATCCCTACTATTGAACAGGCCGAGCGCGGCGGTTACGGGGCGATGCCCATACTTTCACGCCAGTTGGAGGCCAGTGCCGGGCGGGTCATCTCAGACGAGGTGCTACGCATGATGAATCAACTGTGGGAGCCGGAGGAAAGCTCGGCCAGTGCTATTCCAGCTAACCTGGCAGCAGCGATGGAGCCATACACGCCGTAGGAGACTGAATAGTCGGCCCGTGCCAACCTCATCGCGCCATATCAGCAGTGGCTGCGCTATTTCAGAGGATCTCAGGTTGGGATCCTAGTTTCGTTGCCACGATGAGGAAGTAGGGCACGTGCAGGAATACGGCCCAGTCTCCGTTGGCTCTTTCGATATACCCACGCACATTCTGAGCGATTTGGCGTTGATTGTCAGTCAGGGGAAGATCATCTAGCAAGCTCAGTGCCTCGGCCTGAACTGGCTGGGGAATATGTACGAGCTCCACCCAGACCTGAAAGCCAGCCGCTTCGCACAGCCCCGGCAACTTGCGGCCGGCCAGAGGGTCGGCACCGGCTTGAGACAAGCCGCTAATCCACAGCTCGCGGATGCCCCAGTCTGGATACTCCATCATACCCCCGTAGTCGGGTTCCAGTGCCACAACTACGCCACCTGATTGCAGCACCCGCCCGCTTTCAGCAATAGCGGCCTCCGGATTAGAGATCCATAGCAGCGTGTTTTGGAAGAAGACGAGGTCAAAGCTGGCGTCGGGGAAGGGTAAGTGCTGCGCGTCTCCGGCCACAAAGCTGACCTCAGGCATAGTGCAGCCAGCCAGGACATCAGCACGACAGTCAAGTGCAGTGACCCGCCCTCGGCAGCGGCGGGCCAGTTCGCTGGTGACCACGCCGTGACCGGTACCCACTTCCAATACGTGGCGGCGATGACCGATGGCCGCCCGGCGCAGCGCCCGCGAGCGCGGCCCCGCCAGCCATTGCGAGAGCTGCTGAGCCTGGGCTTCCGAGGGCAAGTCTGGCCAACTTGGCTCATCCTGGCCCGGCGAGCTCATCTCCCACCACCGGCGCAAGCACAGGCACAGGCGCATCCTGCGCAAGCACACCCGCCACCGCCGCCTCCGCTGCCTGAGCTTTCCGCCATAGATTCGAGCACGTCGAGAGTGACCCGATCCACGCCGGAGAGATCAAACCCGGGCCGCCCGGCAGTGCCCAGAGACACCGGATCCAGGGTCCCGGCCAGCCTGCCGGTGACATTTTCCGACCAACCAGCAAAGGAAGCCGCCACATCGCCGGTGGTGGTGCGCCCTCCGGTTGTCACTGGCGCGGGCGCAGGCAGGCCAACGCCAGCCCCGCCTCGCGTCCAGGTGGGGTGGTAGTGGTAGCCCCGGCCATGCCAGGTATTGAAGCTCTCGTCGTAGCCATCATCCAGCAGCAGCCACAGGAAGTTCTCGTCCACGAACTGAGTCCGCTCGCTCAAGTCGCCAATGGCCTTGGCCTTCGTCCAGGCCCCGTGCACAATCGAGCGGTAATACTCGCGGGTCTGCGGGAGATTGAACCCGCTCATCCGCTCGGCGGCCTTCTCGATCAGCCCCTTCATCGGCTCCTGCACGTTCAACTCTTCAATGGGCACTGACGGGTTTTCTTCAAAGACGTTCAGGAAAGGCTGCTCGTATGCGTGGATGACAGTGCCGTTTTCCCGAGCAGCGGCCTGGCGCTCAGATCGGCTTCCGTGGTAGTCTTCGACCAGTTCCAGCGCCAGGGGATCAGCCTGAACCTGCCGGACGAGGTCTTTCTTTAGCAGGCCGAAAATGACCAGCGTAAGCACCTTGCCCAGCGGCAACTCCATTACTACTGCGGCCTCGGGTACAGGCAGGCCCCGCTTGATACCGCCGTGTTCTACCGAGGCAATAGGGGGGAGATACTTGCGCCGACGGCCTGCTTCGCTGCGCCCACTGACCCACCAGATGAACAAGAGCACCGGCAGCGCGATTGCTTCGAGGAAGGGGCTCATCGCGAAGGCGATGGCCGAGACGCCCAGCAGGAATATAAAGACGGTTACGCCGGTGCCGCCGGTCACACGGAAAAAGATGAAGCCGAAGAGCACGAATAGGCCTAAGGCCCAGAAGAAGCGAATGGTGGGATTCTCCCGCCACCACTTGCCCAGCAGCATTAGTTTGGTGATGCGCACGACCCGCTCCAGGTCGCGCTGGGGGAAAGAGACCCCCACCAGGTGCGGGCCATCCACCCGTGTTTGTTCCCAACGCCATACCACGGCGTTCCTATTCTGTAGCTGCAGCTTGTCGCTGAACGGCTTTTTCTGATACAGAGCTTCGTCGAGCGTGACCGACTGCGGGAGGTACACAACCACGTTCAACTGCGTGGAGCCCTGCAGCAGGTCGGCGTCAAACCAGGTTGGTGTTATCTGTAATGAAGCGTTATCCTTGTTCGTGGTATCCTGGAAGATGAGATTGGGCATCGTGCAACTGAAGTGAAACTCCCCGCCCTGCCCGGGGGGAATAGCATACTGGGAGAAAGGAACTTCCACCCCGTGCTGGTCCTTCTTTAGGTACGTCGAGGGTGCGAAGCTATGGAGGTCGTGACCATCAATACTCGCGCTCATATTGCCGATGTTGTAGCCCTTATGGGGCAGGCCCACATCAACGACATCAATGGGATGAGCGTTCGGACTACACTGGAACTCTATTGTGTAGTCGAGGGTCACTGAGGCATCGCTGTTGGGAGTAACCTCCAGCAACATTCGGGGGACGGAGAACGAGTAGTCCTGCGCCCAGCTCGCTGTCCCAGCCACCAGTACCAGAATCAGAGCCGCAAGGAGATAGCGGTTCATGAGTCATCACCACCTGTGGTATCATCGCTCCAGCCACGGCCATCGCGCGGGCAGTCCGCAGCGCAGATGGGCAGATCGGGGCAGTCTGCACAGCGCGTCGGAGCGGCCAGCCGCTCACGGTAGCGCGCAAAGCAGGCACTGCGCCAGATCTGCTCCCAGTCGTCCTGCAAAATGTTACCTGCTGCAGTACGCGGCCCCCGTGCCGGGTAGACTGTACCATCTGCCTCAACCCGGATGGCCACATCGCCGGCGGCTCGCGGACCGGCAACAATATGGTCGCTCAGCGACCTGGTCGCATCAAACCGGACCGGCGGCTCCCACAGATAACGCACCTGGGCATTCTCCGCCGCCTCGTTAATTGTGGTAGCCACCTGCGGCAGGGTTGAGCCAGGCAGAGCGCCTGCCTGGCGGGCGGCTTGGTCGTCGTCGGGGCAGGCCAGTGCGAAGAACGAGATATTGGAGACACCGCGGTCGCCCAGCTTGGCAATGAGAGTGTCAAGCCCGTCTACATTATCGCGGAAGAGCGGGACCTGCGCGACGGGACACAGCTCCACTTCGTGGCAGCGAGCAAAGTGCCGCAGCGCCAGGTCGTGGTCACCGGCAGCGGTCAGCCCGTCGTGCTGCTGGGGGATGGGGGAGATGTAAACCAGGGTCAGATGATCAAGCCCGGCGTTGGCGGCTTCATCCAGGATATCAGCGGGCAGCCAATGAGCCAGCGTACGCAGTCCGGTGATCATCCCCAGGTCCTCGGCGCTCTCGACTATCCGGGTAACAGTCTCCCTATCGGTCTCGGACTGAACAAGTATAGTGGCCTGAGGAATGCCAGCGTCCCACAATCGCTGTAGGACCCGTTTGGTCTGTTCAAGTTCGCTCGGTACAACATCCGCCCGCAGGGGCGCGGCCAGCATGCGACTGCGGGTCGCGGCATAGGGATCGTCCAGATTAGAGATGGGATAGTTGTCGCCGGGCGTACCGAGGTCAGCAATCAGCGCCTGAACCTCAGCTATGCCTGTCCAGATTTCGTCGCCGGTAACATCGGGAAATGTCTTGCCGACATCTAAGAATATCTCGTGGTCTTCACGACCTTCGAGTATCCCCTGCACCATCAGCACGCCGCTGGCCGACAGCACCGCCGCCTGGGCGGCATTGGCCAGCAGCAGACCCTGCCCGTCGGGGTCAATGCGCAGGTGAAATCGCGTCGGCCACTCCTTCTCCAGGTACTCATAGTGATACAGGCCCGATTTCGGCCCCACAGACGGGCGGGCTGGCCGTATCTTGAGCGAGTCAATGAATCTTTGCAGCACCGATGGCTCAGTCAAAGTCAGTTCACCTCCGAGGTCCGCCCCTGGCGCTCCAGCCGGCAGCCGCCCCCGCAGACGCGCAGGCAAGTCTGGGATGAGCTCTGCTGCAATTGATGCGGTAGCTGAGTTGCTGAAACGGTCATAATCATGATGACATGATGATCCTGTTGCCAGTATGGCCCGTAAGTTGGTCGACTATCAGCCATATTGCCGCGAAGGTGTAAGAACCCGCGATCAGACCCAAGAATGCCGGGCGCAGGGCCTGATACGTCTTCAGACCACCGTAACGCAGGGCAAGACTCTTGACGAGCCAAGCCAGGAAGCAGGTGAACCACAGCCAGTCCATATCGCTCAGGCCGCAGGCGGCAAAGCCTAGGGGGTGCAAAGGCCACCTGATGAACCGGAACCGCATAATAGTCAGAATCATGTATATCCCGGCGCCCAGGCTGGCGAGGGCCATACCTGAACCGCTGGGACGAGGCTGCCGCGCTATCCAGTCAGCCAGAGCCTTGTTCCTTCCCAGGGGCCCACCCTGAAATGTCCAATTCTCCATAGTGAGGCCACCGTTGCCGTACGCATACGTCGTCATCAGCCATATGGCCGCGGCCATGGCCACCAATATACCTATCCCAAAAGCCCAGAGGAGTCGTGCTTTGTTGTGCTTGACAAAGTCTGCCATCTGCAGAGTGTGGGAGACCTGGCACATGACGAACGTACGGGTGTCACGAGCCCACACATCGGCTAAGCCTAAAGCTACGATTCCTCTTGCCCCTAGAGGCCCCCAGCCCAACAAGGCCGCGGTCATTGCAGTTGCTGGCGCAGGAGCCATGGCCTTAGTCAAGCCCGTCTCAGCCACAATTCGAGTCACACCGATGTAGTTCGCCAGGCTTAGTATAAGCAAGATGGATAGGACAAATGGTGGCACACCGGAGGCAGTCAGCCAAACCACCATGGCCCCCAACCCAGCCACTGCTAGCCAAAAGGCAACTCGGTAAGGCAGAATCTCCTCCGTATCATCAAGCGGGCCACGTTCTCCCTTGACCCGTGTCCAAATGGCCTGCAAGTGCCCACGTCCTATCCATAAACCTGACGCTACCAGAGCTAAGAAAGCTCCGCCATTTAGGTAAAAGAATATAGGGCTGCGTGTCGCAGAGCCTAGCAGGGTCTCGGGGCCGGTCACACCGAAAGTCATCAGTAGAGCCACCGTCCCCTGCTGGAGCAAGTTGAAGAAAAACAAACTGAAGGTGACGTCAGAACTAGCCAGGTACAAGAACCCCAGCATGGCGATGTTCACATAGATAATAAAGCGTCCGTCGTGGATCAGAAACGGGGCGGGTATGAAAGTAAACGGCCGCCAATATGGCACTGTAGGAAACCAATTATGCAACACGGCAAGAGTATTGACAACACAGGCGCTACCGAAGCCGAGCCAAAAGAGGCGCTGCCCCAGAATTGCGGGCCGACCCTGGGTATGCGCCCCCGCCAATGCCAGCGGCAGGTAGTTGGCCGGATAGATAAGATGTTCGTTTTCCACCCACTGCTTGCGCAACAGCACCGCCAGACAAATCATGACCACGTACAAGCACAACAGGAAGGGTAACCACGCCACTAACATCGGTAGCCAGGCGTGCCACGGCACCGCTGCACCAGCGGGCATTCCCTCATACATGTGCGTTATCACCGGCGCGTCCGGTGCTGCACCGCTGGGGACTAGCCACGGGGGCATCTGCGGAATTATGATCTCGGCCCACTTATTGCTAGGATTGGCGTAATAGTATACTCCGGTAGGCTTAACAAGCAGGTAATCAGTCAATCCCACCGAAGCAAGAGGCGAAGCCACGGTCATCATGCCGTACACGACGATGATCTCCGCGGTACTAAATGCTATACGTTTAAGAAACCGTAGCAGGAGCAGATTGGGTCCAGCCACCAGAAGAAATAACAGCGCCACGGCGGCAGGGACATTATGATCCAAGGCCATATACGAGCCGCGCAAGACGTGCTGGCCATACGGTGCTCCTAAAGCTATGACCAAGGCGCCTATTGCCCCAATGATTAGGGAACGGCTCGTCACGCCCTGCCGTGCCAATGCTGGTTTGTCTGTGGCCGTAGATTTGTCACTCCGTTGGTCGCGAATCTGCGCCATTGCGGCTGTGGGCTCCTTATTACTGTTGCCTGGGATTTTCAATATCCATTGTTGCTATGTTAAACATTTTCTATTTACTGCACTGATTCCCTCCGATGCGGATCGTTTAGGTAGCCAAACCCGAGATTAGAAGACTTCTGACAAAGATTCCCCCTCGAATTGAACAAGTATGACAGCTTTTGGGCGATAGCAGACACAGTGCCGCCTCGGCGGCATTGGCCAGCAGATGGCTCCGTCAAGATCAGTTCGCCTCCGAGGTCCACGCCTGACGCTCCAGCCGGCAGCCGCCCCCACAGACGCACAGTAGCTCACAGTTCCAGCATTCCTCAGGCAAGCCGGCAGCCCGCGGGTCCTCGCGGCGGTAGCGGAAGCTGCGGAATAGCTCACTGTTCCAAATATCTTCCCAGGGATCGTCAAGTATGTTGCCGGCGCTCTGGTAGTATGACTGGCAGGGCAGGACGTCGCCGTTAGGCTCAATACAGATGGAATACTCACCAGCGTTGCAGGTGCGCGGACCCAGGCCCAGCCCGATAGGGGAGAGGCGGCAATACTCGGTGGGGGTATACCACAGAAAGCGCATATCGTACTCGGCGGCGCGCTCTGCAACCTGCTCCAGCAAGGGCCGCAACTGGCTTTCGGTCAGAGTGCCCTCGTGGTGCGTGCCGCACCCCGAATGGATCATCCCGTTCATGGCAAAAGTGCTCACACCCAGCCCGCACAGGAAGTCCACCATCTCCAGAGCTTCGTCTGCGTTGGCCTGAGTGAGAGTGGTGTTGGTGATGGTGTGCAGTCCGGCGGCCAGGGCATTGCCCAGGCCCCGAATCATCTGCTCATACGCCTCAGCGCCGACGATCTGATTATGCACTTCGCGGCGATGCGAATTGAGCGTTATCTGAATATGATCCAAGCCTGACTCTTTGAGGCGGGTCACGAAATCAGCGTCGGCCAGCCGCCTGCCGTTGCTGTTCATACCGGCAATCTGGCCCAAGTTATCGGCATAGCCAATCAACTCAAGAATGCTCGGATGCAGCGTTGGCTCACCGCCGGTGAAGATCACATAGGGCACTCCGATATCAAACAGCTTGTGAAGTATGCGCCTCCAGTCGGCCAGCGGGACGGAGGGCATAGTCCGCCGCCCGGGCTCGTTATAGCAGTGACTACAGTTGTTGTTACAGGCATAATGCACGGCCAGGTCCGCCTTGTAGGGAGCCTGGGCGCGGGTGCTATACAGCCCCGTCTTTTCGGTGTTTATCTGAAACAGCGAACAGGCTGAGGTCGGTTGGCGCAGCGTGAGTACCATTTCGGTTATCCGCGCCAGATCTTCGCGCAGCCTGCCTGGGGCTGTGTCGGGATATGACCGTCCCAATACGGCCAGCGCACTTGCTGCGGGCACCTCATCCAACGCCAGCTTCGCCATATGTGCCGCCGTCGGCGTCAGGTGAACTGCCTCCTGCCCGTTAATCAGCAGAAGGCCGGTGTAATCCTGGTGAATGCGCAGATGCAGGCGCATCTGGCCTTCAGAAGCAGTTATGCGGTATGTGTACAGGCCTGGGAGGCAACTGCTGGCGGGCCGTAGCGCGTAAAGCTGCGCCCCAAAGCGGCGCAGATCATCCGCTACTACCCCCGCCAGGCACCCGGCAGCCTGCACGATCCTGCTCACCATTTGGGCTCTTCCTCAATCTGGTAGGAGGTGCCGCAGTAAGGGCAGTCCACGAAGACCCCGCCTTCCCGCAGCGAGATGCTGTCTCGGTCCAGGGGAGCCCCGCAGTTATTGCAGGTCATCTCCTCGGGATGAACATCGCCGGAGAGGTCAATTTCCTGGATAATGCGCTGGTCGGGGACCTTCATACGAGTGATGCGAGCAATGAAGATGCCCGCAGCGATCAGCACCAGGCCGGTCAGTATCCGGAAACCGGCATTACCTTGTGTTGCGGCAATGAGAAAGACAATGCCCACAATCCCGAGCAATGCACCGATAAAGTATGCAAGCATTTTCACTCTGAATTTGGCCGCTGCAACTCAGCAGCCAGCCCCCTTTCCGGAAGTCCAGTCTTTAGGGATACCACTATTGCCATTCAATAATTCGCCGCAGAGCTGCGAAATCCCTCCGGCAAGCATCAGCGCGGCATAGGAGCGAGCAATGTCATGGCCGGCGCGCAGGGGCTATCTCTGCTTGGTGATGCGATGCGCAGCATCCAACAGCCCCAACAGCCGCTCCAGGTCGGTTAGCCCATCCTCGAAGCTGGCCAGGGGCTGACCTGTGCCCCGCGCTGCCGTTACTGCCTGGCCAGTTTTAGTTTAGTGACGGTCTCTCCGCCATTCTGGATGTAAAGCAGCGGTGTGGGCCGGTCAGTACCCTCGATATAGTCAGACCGGGCCTGCCAGGGGGTGGTGGATAGAACGTTGGCCAGGTCCATCCAGTACTCCAGGCGCGAGACCTGCAGATCCCAGGTCATATGGAAATGATTGGCCGGGGCAAACTGCTTATATTCACCCATAGTAGCGTACTTGGGCACCACGAAGGTATGGGGCCAGGTGGGAGTAGAGGTCTCACAGACCGCCTGGGTGAGCTTGTCGGGCAGGCTTACAGTAGTGGCCTCATCCCAGATGAGCGAGAAGATATTGTTCATCGCGCTGTAGGCCATGCGCCCGGCGATACCCGCAATTCCTGCCGGCGAGACGAAATTGACCGAATTGCCGCCGCCGGGGAAGTAGAATTCATCGGCCAGCGGGAAGCTGACCTGGGACATAATCTGCTCGATGCTGGCGCCCGGCGCGGCGGCCCAGTCAAAGGCGGCACTGCCGGAGTTGTCACCATCCACAAAGCCAGTGCGCCGCCACAGCGCTTCCGGCTCTACCTCGCCCAGGCCCAACTCCTCGGCCAGGCGGTCAATCTCCCAGGGCTCCCAGACCTTGCGGAAGTCCATAAACAGCGGGGGGTTACCGCCGCTGAGCCAGGTGAAGTAGAGCTGGGTAAGCAAACCCTGCACATCGGCTTCGGTGGCGTAGGGGAGAGGGGCCTTGCGGCCGGTGTGATCAAAGCTGGAGTTGAACAGTGACTCCATCACGTCCGCGACGGGCAGGGGAATCCCGCGCAGGTCCGAGCCCCATTCCAACTGGCTCATAAATCCACCGCCGACTGCATTAAGATCATTCATTAGATCACGGGTGATCAGGTACAGTGCCAGGCTCTGGCGAAAGCGGGCCTCATCCTCCTCGTCGCGAATCTCTACCCGGTCGCCGACATGCTCATCAATCCACCCGCGCAGCTCATCAAGCTCGCCCGGGTCGTAGGCCTGCTTGCTGAGCATATCGGCCAGCAGCTTCATATCCAGACGAGTAATCTCCAGCCCCAGTAGGTTTCGGATGGGGATGACGTGCTGGAGTGCAGTTTCCATACCCATTGAATCGTGCCCAAAGATGACAACGCGCCGACCCCGCAAGCCGCTGTAAGTCATCGCTGCGTAGCACCAGTCAATGAGAGCCTCAGCCGTCTCGGGGGTCATCTGCGGATTCATTCCCGTATCCGGCCAGGTGCCGACATTGATATGTACCAGCTTGCCGTACTGGGAGATGGCGCCGCTGCAGGCGTGGACGAAGACTACCCCGGGCTTGGGGCCTGAGTTTCCGCAGGTCAAGTTAAGCGGGATGTCTTTGGGAAACTGCGCGATCAACGAGATTAAGCTGGGCTGGGGAAGGGCCCAGGTGTCCGGCACGCAGACAATGGCGTCAACTCCGGCGTCTTTAAACTGGCTGGCGACCATGTCAGCCTGCGGCTCGCCATCAATGAGAATGGGCGAATAGACCACATTTGCCGGAGTACCGTCGGGCATCTGCACAGCTTCACCGATGACGTTGGCGGCCATTTCGATGATATTCACACAGCGCTGCCGCGATTGCTCGTCAATGCGCGGATCGCTGGTCGCACAAACTCCGAAGGTTGGCACCTTCGTGGACACTTCGATCTGTGAAGCAAGTCGCTGGATGTTGCTCATATGTCATACTCCTTTGCATCGGACAGTCAACCCTGTTTCTACCTGGTGAGCTAGTGCCCCAGGGCTGGTATCATATTCGCTGGCGGGCACCACTATCCTCCCAGGTGTGGGCAGCTTTTGCCAGACTGGGGAGGTTCTTGCGGATGCAGCACGGAAATCCCTAGCGACTTACCGCCCACTTATTCCAATAGAATCTGTATTCGAGCACGCGAATACAGAGTGATGGAGGAATACGGCGTTGGGTATGCGAAGACGGAGTCAGTAGGTGAGGACATACATCAGCCGGGAATTGTGTTCCCGAGTTTCACAAGTAGAGATCAGAAAGAACACGGGTATATTGCTGCTCTCGTTTGCTGAGGAGAAGCTATGCTAAGACACAGAGCATACAGTTCAGGTAGGGGCAATTGGCCAGCCATACTATTCTGGATTCTTGCGGTGCTCATTAGCGTCGGCGTTGCGCTCGCCGCTGGCTGGTTATCTTACCAGTCTTTGCCCCGCAGCTATTCTGCTACCAGTTCCATGCTCATCAGTACTCAGCCGGATATTATTGCAGGGATCGTCGCCGGCAGCGCCGGTGACCTGGCGGACGCCACTGCTACTTCCGACACTCTGATAAGGCCACCCGTCACCGGCGCCCTGAGCAGTTTGTGGCCCATCCTGACCAGTCGCAAGATGTTACTGAGAATCGTCCATGAGTACGATCTGGAGCAGAAGTTATCACTGGATGAGACCTATGCCGTAGAGACTCTCAGGAATATGACCAAGTTCCAACAAATCACTAATGTCGGAGTAACCGTCACAGTAACTTGTCCAGGTGCGCAGTGGCCTCGCAGTAGCTTCTTCCTCAGTTCGCCCCTTACACCGGAAGAGGCCCAACAATTGTGCGCAGCGCTGGCGAATGGCTATCTCACTGAACTCGAGAAGTACGTTACTGAGACCAATCTGCGCCAGGCGCGCCAAACGCACGAATTCCTGGAAGCGAGCGAACAGGAGACGGAAGCCCAATTGCAGCGCATTGAGCAACACCTGCAGACACTGCAGTCAGAACATTCTTTGCTGGTTCCCCAAGACAAGGTCACGGAGCTTCTGGAAAGACTCAAGACCATTGAGCCAGCCTATGCCGAAGCTGCAACACGCGTGAAAGAAGCCTCAAGGGTGCGAGAGGCAGCTCGGGCCCAGTTGGACGAGTTGACGGCCATGCAGATTTCGCAGGAGATAATGGCTCGGAATCCGGTCATCACGACGCTGGAACAAAAGCTGGCGCAACTAAACATAGATTTGAAAACCGAACAGACCCTCGGTAAGAGCGACCAGCACCCGGACATCGTCAAGTTGAAGGCCGAGATAGACGGCACAAAGCAGCAGTTACAGGAAATAAGACAGGAGATTGTCCAGCAGGTCTCTCGGCAAATTGATCCCGCCTATGCCGCTGTTGCCGCAACAGCAGTGGAACTGGAAACTGAAATCGTTGGAGCGAAGGCCCGCAAAGAGCAGTATGCGCAGTTCCGACAGGCAGTTAGAACAGAGCTGGCCGAGCTGCCGGCCGTCGCGCGTGAATATGCATTTCTTAAGCGCGAACAAAGCCAGCAGGCACAATTGCTGGATCCATTGGGCCGGGGCCTTGGACTGGTTGCGCTGGTAGAAAAGTACAGCCGCGTCAGCAGGTTCATCCAGCTCGACACGGCTGTACCACCACAGAGGCCAACCAGTGCAGCGGCGATATTCAGCACCATTATCGGCTTCGTTGTGTTGCTCATAGCCGGGGGCGTACTCATAGTCTACCGCCGCAGTCTGCTTGGACTATTCAGAATGTGAACACAGCGTCGGGATAGAGAGATTCCCCAGACACTGAACGGGGCAGTTATTCGTACAAAGCAGTGGATGGCGATGGCGCCGAGCATTGCTCGACGGGCTAATCACCGTTTGTCAACTGCAATCCTGACAAGATACTTATGCTGCTCGCTGGGGCAGCAAAAATGAGGTGGCCTGTCGCTATTCTTCGATGCCTGCTCGGGCTTCCACGCCTTTGCTGTGATAGTGCTTGACCTGGCGCATCTCCGTGACCAGGTCGGCGCGGTCAATGATGCGCTCATGCGCATTGCGGCCGGTTATAACAATCTCTACATGCTGGGGCTTTGAGTTCACAGCTGCTAACAGCGCCTGCACCGAGAGTAGCCCCAGATCCACAGCCACATTTGCCTCGTCCAGGATAACCAGAGGATACTCTCCCGAGGTGATCGCTTGCTGAGTCTGCTGCAGCCCCTCTTGAGCGGCCTCAATGTCCTCGGGGTTGGGCTCGCCCACAATGAAGCGGCTTCGGCCGTACTGTTTGATAGTGATCAGGTCAGAGAGCCGGGCTAGCAAGGCCAACTCTGCGGTGGGCCTGCCTTTGGCAAATTGGGCGATGAACACCCTGGCGCCGGCTCCAGCCGCCCGCAGCGCCAGGCCCAGCGCGGCAGTCGTCTTGCCCTTACCATCGCCGGTGTAGACTTGAATATAGCCGCGTTGCCAGGGATGGCTCTCTTTACACATTAAGCTGCTCCTGTGCCCATGCCACAGTGGGTCTCTATTGATCAGAACGCCGTTCAGCAGCACCATGCCGCACGAGCTAGATTATTAGGCTAAATCCTCTCCTGATAATCCAGTTTCACTGGACAACCCTCCGAACAGCCTTACTACCTCAGCCTTGTCTGGTGGCTGGGGAGCTGTCACCAGGCTCTGTCCCATGCGCAACGCTTCCTCCAGAGCCGAGGGATGCTTCAGTATGTCGCCCTTGGCGTCTACCTGATTCACAAACAGGCTGCTAACGTGCTTCATTTCCAGCACATCAAGCCAGTACTTTACGGTAAGGGTGATACACTCGAACATTTGTTTGCTTTTTGTGCCAGCGACAGAAATCAGCATAGCGCGCCGGTCCCGCTGCTGATCAGGGAACAGCAGCTGGCGCAGCACGTACTTGCGCGCCCACAGGCACTGACAGCGCTCAATCAGGGCCTTGGCGTAAGCAGTGATGCTCATAAAGAAGACAGGAGTGGCCACAATTAAGCAGTCACACGCCAGAAGTTTTTCCAGAACTCTTGGAAAGTCATCGTCCAGAGGACATTCCCCGCTCGTCAAGCAGGCGTCGCATTCCTCGCAAGGCACTATCTCTAAGTTGCGCAGAGCTATCAATTCCACCGCCGCACCCGCCGACTCAGCGCCCGCCAAAGCTTTCTCCAAAACCCGATCCGAATTACCACCTGCCCGCGGACTACACGCAATACCCAGGACACGACGACTCATTCAGTTCACCTCAACTAAGACCACACGCAACAGACCACGTGTCGAAACGCCTGCCAGTCCATTTCACCGTAGTTGTTGCCAGACCTTCCTCACTGAGGCATGTGCTTACAACAATGTAGTGGCCCGCAGAGGCGAGTTAACATAAGATATATTATGCGAAGCATTATACTAAGCATCAGAAACCCGTACTACTCCACCCCACTTTGCCCCTCTGGGATAGTTGCCTGCAGTAGGTGATCTGCTAGACACAGCACCAATAATGGAACCTTCACCCCATCGCTTGCGTCTAACGCAGCAAAGCAAACCAAGTCGGACGTGCACAGCATTCGCAACCATTGAGAACGGTGCCTCACCTATGGAGATGGTGACAAATGTCTCTCACCGACCGGAACCAACGCATTCGTGTCAACTACATGGCGACCGCGATAATCGTGGCAGCCCTGCTTGTTTTAGTCTGGGGAATGCTCAGCCCGGTCACTGGCCAGGAGCGGACGCTTAATCCCCTGGGTATCGAGATCGTCGGGCCCCGCGAGCTGCTGGCCGGCAGTCGCGGCGCGCTGCGGGTGGTGGTCACTGATCATCAACAGCACCAGCCCGCCGCCGGGGCCCTGGTCTCAATTCGCTTGTCGGCGCTCGACACCGCTCACACCAGGCAGCTTTTTGTCGGGCGAACTGACACCAGGGGCACGCTGCAAGCCGGCTTCGGCATCCCCAGTGCTGAACCCGGCTCCTATGATCTGATCATACGGGCGCGCTATAATGAGTTTCGCGACTCACTGACTCAGCGTATCACGCTGAAGCGGGTCTTTCAGGTTCTGCTGACCACTGACAAGCCTATCTATCAGCCCGCTCAGCTAATGCACATTCGCGCGCTGGCGCTCAAGCGACCCGACCTCCACGCAGTCGCCGACACGCCTCTGACGCTGGAGGTTGCGGATGCCAAGGGCAACAAGGTCTTCAAGCAAACACAGAAGACCAACGATTTTGGCATCGCGGCGGTTGATTTCCAGCTAGCCGACGAGGTCAATATGGGGCGCTACACGATTCGCGCAATTATCGAGGATCAGGAGACCGAGAAGAAAGTCACCGTCAAGCGTTATGTGCTGCCCAAGTTCAAGGTGACACTGACCACCGATCGCGACTACTACCTGCCCGGTGAGCAGGTGCAGGGAACTGTCCAGGCTGACTACTTCTTCGGCAAGCCAGTCGCCGGCGGCGACGTGCAAGTCACCGTCAAGACCTTTGATGTTGACTACACCGAGATTGCTCAGATCGAAGGAAAAACCAATAGCGATGGCACGTTTGACTTCGAGGTCAAGCTGCCAACCAGCTTTGTGGGCCAACCACTGGAGCAGGGCAAGGCCTTCCTCGAGTTTGAAGTGAAAGTCACCGACGCCGCTGAGCACAGTGAGACGATCTTCAAGACTTCCACGGTAGCGGCCTCTCATATAATGATCAACGCGGTACCGGAGTCCGGCAACCTCGTGCCCAATCTGGAGAACCGTGTGTACATTATGACCACGCAACCAGACGGCACACCGATCAGCGCCACTCTCGAATCAATAGAGGCTCAGGACGCCAGTGGTGAGCCGATTGAGCTGATTGAGATGCCCCAGCGCACCGATGAGATGGGGATGGCCACGGTTGTGTTGCAGCTTCCCGAGCAAGACGCGCCAGCGGCAGGCATGGGCCCACCTCTAGCCTTCGATCGGCCCCGGGGAGGGCCTGCGAGGCCTTCGCGCCCCGTATTGCTGAAGATCCAGGCGCGGACGGCCAGCGGCTTCACTGCCGAAAAGGAGGTTCAACTGCCCACGGAAGCCCAACCAGGCGGAGGCAACATCCTCCTCCGCACCGACGCCGCCCTTTACACTGTGGGTGACAGTGTGCTGGCGACGGCGCTGACGATGCCCGCCGGGCGCGGAACGGTCTACTTTGATGTGGTCAAGGATCGCCAGACCATGCTGACGCGTGCGGCCGACATACGGGCGGGGCGCGCCGAGATAAGCATTGCGCTGAGTCAGCAATTGAGCGGCACCATCTATGTGAGCGCGTACCGGATTATGCCCAGCGGCCAGATTGTGCGCGACACTCGGCCACTGTATGTCGAGCCCGCGGCAGACCTCAATATCGGTATTGACGCCGACAAGGATACCTATCTGCCCGGCGGCGAGGCAAGCCTGAACTTCACAGTGACCAACAGTAACGGTGAGCCGGTGGCGGCGGCGCTGGGCATTAACGTGGTGGACGAGGCGGTCTTTGCGCTTCAGGAGCTGCAGCCAGGGATGGCGAAGGTGTACTTTTACCTCGAGAAGGAGCTGATGAAGCCGCGCTTCGAGATTCACGGGCTGGAGCTGCCCGGGATCATCACGCCGGGTCCGGGACCGGTCGTCCCCCTGACCGAAGATGCCCGTAAGCAACAGGCAGCGCGCTTCCTGTTTGCGGCGGCGGATGTACCTGAATTGGATGTCTTTCAGGCGGATAGCTATGCCGAGCGCCTGGCCGAGGCCCGCGAGCAGTGGGCCAAGCAACTTCGCCCCCTCGTCGAGCATATCGGCACAGCACTGCGCAAGTATATCAATGAGCACGACAACCAAGCGCCAGCCGCCGATACTGCGGTGCGCGACCTGCTGAACAGCGGGCTAGTCAGGCAACAGGAACTCAACGACCCCTGGGGTAATCACCTCACACTTATCCCGGCGGATGATCCGGCATGGGCGCTTATTGTCTTCTCTGCCGGACCAGATGGCAAGAAAGATACCGAAGACGACTTCTACTTCAACACACAGTTTTCCGGACAAGCTTTTGCCGACAAGGATAGCGCCCGCCAGCCGCCAATGCGAGTCATGGCAGAACAGGCCTTTGCCCGGGGGATCCCGGGCCCAGGTTGGGCAGCTGGGGGCCTTGGCATGCTCAAGGCGGCTGGGGCACCACCTCCTATGGCCGATGCAGCAGCCGCCGGCGGCGAGATGCCCGCCAAGGAAACAGTGCGCATCCGCGAGTACTTCCCCGAGACACTCTTCTTCGAGCCGGCGCTGATCACCGACGGAAATGGCAAGGCGACGCTGAGCATACCCATGGCTGACTCCATCACTACCTGGCGGCTGGCCGCACTGGCCAACAGCGCCATCGGGCAGCTCGGCTCGACGACTAAGGGCTTGCGCTGCTTCCAGGATTTCTTCATTGACATTGACCTGCCGGTGGCGCTTACCCAGAACGACCAGGTTTCGATACCGGTGGCCGTCTACAACTATCTGCCCACCGACCAGAAGGTCCGCATTGAGCTGACGAAAGCTGACTGGTTCAAGCTGACGGGGAACGAGACCTACGAGCTGAACATCAAGCCCAACGAGGTGACCGTGCGCTACTTCACCATCACTGCGCGGGAGTTGGGCAGTCACAAGCTGACCGTCCACGGCCTGGGCACGAAGATGAGCGACGCTATCAGTCGGGACATTCGTATCGAGCCGGACGGCAAGAAAATTGAAGAGACGGTCAACGACCGCTTGACCGAAACCGTCACCCAGGCGCTCACGATTCCCGATCAGGCCATTGACGACGCCTCCAAGATTCTGGTCAAGATCTATCCGGGCATCTTCTCGCAGGCCGTCGAGGGCCTGGATAGTATGCTGCGGATGCCCTTCGGCTGCTTCGAGCAGACTTCCTCGGTGACCTATCCGAACGTGCTGGTCATGGACTATATGAAGTCCACCAATCAGATCAATCCCGAGATCCAGATGAAAGCCGAGGGCTTCATCAATACCGGCTACCAGCGCCTGGTCTCCTATGAAGTAGATGGTGGCGGCTTCTCATGGTTCGGTGATCCACCCGCTAACAAGATCCTCACCGCCTACGGCTTGATGCTGTTCCACGACATGGATGCCGTCCATCCCGTGGATGCTAATGTTATCTCGCGTACGCAGCAGTGGCTGATAAGTCAACAGGAGAATGACGGAAGCTGGAAACCGGATGAGGCGTACTTGCACCGGGAGAGTTGGGCCCGTATCCAGGCCAAGGACCTCCCCCCCACCGCATATGTCACCTGGGGGCTGGCGTGGTCTGAATATCAGGGTGCCGAACTGGATAAGGCAGTCAGTTTCGTTCGCGATCACGCGGCAGAAGCTAAAGACCCTTACGTGCTCAGCATGGTGGCCAACGCTCTGATCGCTGCCGATCTTCTCCAGGGCGACGATCTGGATGACCGCACTATCGAGGTACTCGACCGCCTGCGCGATATGGCCAAGACCGAGGGCGAAAAAATGTGGTGGGAGAGCGGAATCAGTGGTATTACCCACTCCACTGGCAAGTCAGCAGACCTGGAAGCCACGGGGATGGCCGCCATCGCCTTCATCAAATCGGGCCGCTATCCGCAGGTTGCCAGCCGCGTGCTGAACTATCTGATCTCGCAGAAAGACGCCAACGGCACCTGGCATTCAACCAACGCCACCATTCTGGCGCTGCGAGCGCTGCTGCTGGCCCAAAAAGAGGCGACAACGGCGAAGGTGGATGCCCACATCGCCGTGCACATCAACGGCGAACAGGCCAGCACCTTCCACATCACCCAGGAGAATTCCGACGTGCTGCGCCAGGTGGACTGCCAGCAATGGACCAAAGAGGGCGAAAATGAGATCGAGATTCGCTTCGAGGGCGAAGGCAGTATGCTCTATCAGATCGTCAGTCGCTACTACCTGCCCTGGAAGCAGATCAGGCCGCCAGCTAAGGAAGTGCTCGCCATTGATGTAGACTACGATAAAACCAAGCTGGCCCAGGATGATATCGTCACCGCCAACATCACGGTGCGCAACAATACGCCGGGTACGACGAGTATGATCATCGTGGATCTGGGCATCCCGCCCGGCTTCCAGGTGCAGAGCGGCGACCTGGCGGAACTGGTCGGCAGCAAGGTCATTGACAAGTACAAGCTGACCGGGCGGCAGATCATCGTCTATCTGGAGAAGCTGGAGCCCCGGCAAGTCGTGAAGTTCAGCTACCGGCTGAAGGCGAAATTCCCGATCAGGGCCAAGACGCCCAAGAGCACGGCCTACGAATACTACAATCCGGACAACCGCGCCGACGCCAAGCCGGTGGAGATTGAGGTGACCGGGGCATAACTACACACCGGCAAAACGGAAATGCGGGGAAACCCCTTTCTAAAGAAAGTGGCTTTCCCCGCGCCCCTTCCGCAAAGACTTTTGTATGGCGCAGCGGCTCGCGCATATGTACGAGCCGCTGGCGCTCATCCGCATATCTCCCCCACCTCGTCTCGTACCAGCGGTCGTAGCGATGTACTACCAATTCTCCAAACGTGTTATCACTTATGACCTATTCGTCACCATCACCAGAAGGGAAACACCGCTCCCTCACGAAGCTTCTCTATTAGTATACCGCCTTTAGCCGGGAAGGAGAATAATCAGATGAAACTCCCACGTGTCAAGTGTGTCTTGGTAGCTACGTTTTTGCTGACCATAGCGGTGGCGCCAGATTGCGCTGGCGCCGAGAAGATCGTCACCTATGTAAACGGCGAACGGGTGGACTTCTCTTCGCATATTGTCCGATCCGCGCCCCTTCCCATACTGCTAATCAGGGGGCACGCCATGATTCCCGCTCGCTTTCTTAACGAAGTCCTCCACGAAAGTCTTGATCTGCACTTGCTACACTGGGACATCGTCCCCATCGGTGGCCTCTCGCTCAAACTCGGGGAAAAGGTGGCTATCATGCCCGTTCCCAAGGTCGGTGGGGCCCGCGGCATGTCCTTCCCTTTGCCCATTGCCGTGCAGGAGATAGAAGGCCGAGTCTATGTTCCAGCACGAGTGGTGCTCAATGCCCTTGGTCACGCCGTCGAGTGGGACCCAGAGGAGCGGGCAATACGCATTACGGAAGACGGTGCACCACAGAAGAAAGGAGCCCACCTCTGACAATCTCGACGCGTCGTCCCCGGCAATAGATATTGCTTGGACAGTATCACGTTATTTCGCGCGAGGCTGCAATGCGGCGTCAATGACTTCCTCCACCGTGTCCACGAAGATGAAGTTTATGCCTGCACAGAGATCCTCTTCCATATCCTGCACCGCGCCTCGGTTTTGCTCGGGGAGGATGACGGTGTCCAGGCCGGCACGCTTGGCCGCCAGCACCTTCTCCTTGATTCCCCCGACCGGCATTACCTTGCCGCGTAGCGTGATCTCGCCAGTCATTGCGACATTGTCCTTGGCCAAGCGACCAGTGAGTAGTGAAGTCAAGGCGGCTGCCATAGCTACTCCCGCTGAAGGTCCATCTTTAGGAGTTGCCCCACTTGGGACGTGCAGGTGGATGTCGCTGTGCTCGTAGAAATCAGGAGCAACGCCGAGCTGTTTGGTGTTGCTGCGCACCCAGCTTAGCGCTGCCTGCGCTGACTCCTTCATAACATCCCCAAGTTGTCCCGTAAGGGTGAGGTTTTTGTCGCCGGGCATCCGCGAGGCCTCTACAAACAGGATTTGCCCGCCCGCCTCGGTCCAGGCCAACCCGGTTACCACCCCGGGCATAGTAATGCGCTCGGCGACATCAGGAAAGAACTTCTGATGGCCGAGGAATTCCTCCAGGTCAGCAATCTTGACCTTGGTGGACTCAGTCTCTCCCTCGGCGACGCGGCGGGCCGCTTTGCGGCAGATGGCGGCAATGGTTCGTTCCAGGTTGCGGACGCCGGCTTCTCGCGTATAATCACCGATGATGTGGCGCAAGGCACCATGGGTAATACGTAGCTGGCTGGCCTTCAGGCCGTGGCGCTCAAGCTGACGGGGAATGAGATAGTGCCTAACGATATGGAACTTCTCTTCATCAGTGTAGCCGGGCAGACGGATTATCTCCATGCGATCCTGGAGCGCCGGCGGAATAGTGGCGGTGATGTTGCCGGTGGTGATGAACATAACCCGGGACAGGTCAAAGGGAATCTCCAGATAGTGGTCGGAGAAGTTGTCGTTCTGCTCAGGATCCAGCACCTCCAGCAGCGCTGATGAGGGGTCGCCGCGGAAGTCCGCCCCGATCTTGTCAATCTCATCGAGCATAAAGACCGGATTATTGGTGCCTATGTTGCGTAAGCCCTGAATAATGCGGCCGGGCAGCGCGCCGACATAGGTGCGGCGGTGGCCGCGGATTTCCGCTTCGTCGCGAATACCGCCCAGCGAGATGCGGATAAACTCACGCCCAGTTGCCCGCGCGATGCTTTGACCCAATGAGGTCTTACCCACGCCGGGAGGCCCGATAAAGCAGAGGATCGGCCCTTTCATATCGGGTTTAATCCGGCGGACGGCAAGATATTCGACTATGCGCTCTTTGACATCCTTAAGGTCGTAGTGATCTTCGTCTAGAATCTGCTGGGCC
>JAUVZM010000073.1 GCA_030602615.1 bacterium | reverse complement strand
GCAAAATCCGTCCATCAATTTTGTGGCCTAACCAGGCTGACGAGAGAGTGGAGTGATGGATTTGGATCGCGTGAGGCGTTGTCCGCGCTGCGAGCGGGCGCTGGTTGACGGCCCCGACGGCCCTCGGTGTCTGTACTGTGGCTATGACTTCTCCGTCTCGCCTGAAGATATTGATGCTGGCGATTATTTCGCGGCCGGTGAGACTGCCGTGCTGGGCCTGCTGGCGGGACTGGAGATAGGTGTCGCCCTGGGGGTGGCAGCAGTTGATGCCAGCAGCAATCCCAACATGATGGCGATCAACGCCGCAATAGGAGCATTGCTTGGTGGCTTGTGCGGCGGCTGGCTGGGGGGCCGTCTGGCCCAGCGGTGGCGCAAAAAGTTTCGGCTGCTGTTGCTGTCGGGCTGTGCGGCCGGGCTGGTAGTGTTGGTCGCCGCCCTGGCCGGTTGGGGCAGTACCGACACCTTGTTGGGCGGTAGCGTCGCTTTGACAGGGCTGATATACCTTGCTGTGCAGCGTGCTGCCGGACAGAGGAGTGACGAAGGAGGGGCTGGGGAGGGCCGCGAATAGTTGCGTAAACCAATGTCCTGGACAGAAGACCAAACTACATCGCATATTGTTGGAGTGATAGTTGATGAGCGTCAAAGAGCGCGTTACCGATTTTGCCAAGAAAGTGACCAAGGCGGCTGTGGTATTGAGCAATACTTCGGGCCAGCAGCGCAATGAACTACTGGGCCGTATGGCCGAGCTGCTGCGAGCGCGCAGCTCAAAGATAATACGAGCCAACGCCATTGATATGGAGCGCGGTGAGGAGAAGGGTCTCTCCTCGGCGATGCTCGACCGCCTGCTGCTGAACGATGAGCGCATCGAGAAGATGGCCGCCGCCCTGGAAGAAATAATCGAATTACCCGATCCCCTGGCGCAGACTCTGGAGGAGTGGACGCGGCCCAACGGCTTGCTCATTCAGAAGGTGACAGTGCCCCTCGGTGTGGTAGGCATCATCTATGAATCGCGCCCCAACGTGACGGTGGATGCCGCCGGCCTGTGCGTCAAAGCAGGTAACGGCGTGCTGCTGCGGGGCGGGTCCGAAGCCATCAACTCCAATATCGGCTTGGTCGAGGTCCTTCAGGATGCCTGCCGCGATGTAGACCTGCCGGAAAGCTGCATCGAGATTGTTGATTTTACCGACCGCGCCGCCGTCGGCGAAATGGCTCGGCTCGATGAGTATCTGAACCTGATTGTGCCCCGGGGCGGACATGGCCTGATTCGCGCCGTCACCGAGAACGCTACCGTGCCGGTGCTCAAGCACGACCGGGGTATGACACAGATATATGTGGACGAAAGCTGCGATGTTGATATGACCGTCGCGCTGGTGCACAACTCCAAGGTGCAGCGCCCCGGGGTCTGCAACGCCGTCGAGAACTTGTATGTGCACCAGGACAACAAAGAAGCGCTGCAGGCCATTGTCGCCGACCTACAGGAGTCTGGCGTGGAGATACGTGGCTGCGCCCGGACTATGGAGCTGTGCGAGGGCTGCATACCGGCCACTGAAGAGGACTGGGACACTGAGTACCTGGATATGATCCTGGCGGTGCGGGGGGTTGATTCGATGGACGAGGCTATGGAGCTTATCGCCCGCCACGGCTCCGGCCTGACCGAGGCCATATACACTGACATTGAAGCCAATGCCCAGCGTTTCCTGCGCGAGGTTGACTCGGCCTGCGTCTATCACAATGCCTCCACCCGTTTCACCGATGGCGGGCAGTTCGGCCTGGGCGCTGAAATTGGCATATCCACCGCAAAGATTCATGCTCGTGGGCCGGTGGGCGTCCGGGAGTTGGTCAGTTACAAATACGTAGTGCGTGGCGATGGCCAGATCCGCGCCTCCTCATAAGATTGTTGCAAAATTGGTAGGAGGGACATTCCTGTCCCGATTGGTACTTCCGCATACCCTGGCTCGCGGCAGGAATGCCGCTCCTACCTGGATAGACGCAGTTCCGGAGGTGAGCGAGCACCAAGATGACCGAACCGACTGATTTGCGCGACCAAATTACTCAGGCCCAGCTAGTTGTCGTCAAAGTCGGCACGCGTCTGATAACGCGGGGCCCGGGCCAGTTGAATCAGGATTTTTTAGCCAGCTTGGTCGGTCAGATAAAACGGCTGAGCCAGGACGGTCGGCAACTGCTGGTGATTACCTCCGGGGCGATTCATCTGGGCTCGGCCAGCCTGTCGCGACGGGGTGACGAAGACGGCTTGAGTGTCCGTCAGGCCGCCGCTGCGGTCGGCCAACCGGCGCTGATGCAGCATTATATCACCGCGCTGGCTGCTGAGGGTCTGGTGGGGGCGCAGATCCTGCTGACCACCGAAGATATGCAACAGCGCTCGCGTTATCTGCACGTCCGCAATACCCTCCAGGTCTTGCTTGCTCAGGGTGTTGTTCCGATTATCAATGAGAATGACACCGTCTCGGTGGAGGGGGTCACCTTTGGGGAGAATGACCGGCTTGCTGCGGTGGTGACGGCAGCGCTGCGGGCGGACTTGTTAGTTTTCCTGTCGGACCAGCCCGGGCTGTTTACCGCTGACCCCCGCCAGGACGCTGCCGCTGAGTTTATCCCTGTAGTAATGCCGGGAGATCAAATCAGCCACTACGCGGACGGAACCGGCGGCGCTGAATCACGCGGGGGGATGGAGAAGAAGCTGGAGGCGGCTCAGATGGTCGTAGACTGCGGCATTCCCCTGGTTATTGCTGATGGAGAACAGGAGGATGTCCTTATTCAAATCCTGGCGGGCATTGAGGTTGGCACACTGTTTGTGGCGCGGGGCGCGCCCCCCAGTCGCAAGCTGTGGCTGGCGACAGCGCTGGAACCCAGCGGCTCGCTAATGATAGACGAAGGAGCCTGTCAAGCGCTACGCGACCGGGACGGCTCCAGCCTGCTGCCGGTAGGTATAGTTGAGGTTCAGGGAGACTTTCAGGCGGGTGATCTTGTCCAGGTGGTTGACCCGCGCGGTGAGGAGGTCGCCCGCGGGCTGGTCAACTATTCCAGCGAGCAAGTAGCCGCGATTCAGGGTCATCACAGCGACGAGATTGAGCGTATTCTGGGCCACGTTGGCGACGATGAGGTCATACACCGTGACAACCTGATAGTGACCGGTCACGGCGAATAAGCAGCAAATCGGCCAGGCCCAGGACAAAAAAAGAGTCCCGCTCCATTGACGGAGCGGGACTTGTTCGTTGCTGCGTTTGGTGCGCTAGCCAGCGCACCCAGCGGTCGGGAGTAGTATCCTACTCGCCGGGTGCCTCTTCTGCAGGTGCTTCTTCTGCAGGTGCCTCTTCTGCGGGCGGCGCGGGCGGTGGTCCACCTGGTCGCACGCTTCCCGGACCTATCGGGGCGCCTGGACTTGGCGAAGGCGGACGAACCGGCGGCGGCGCTGTCTCCCGCTGGGGACAGCCCACCAGTCCTATCGCCAACCCCAGTACAGATACGACAGCCAGCAACATCATCAGCTTGCGGTACACGATATAGACCCTCCTCTGTGTTGTTCTATTTACACAGCGTCGAGACGCTGTTTGAGCTGAGTGCAATAGTCTGTCAGTGTTGCCACTGGGCCGTGAGAGTCGGGCAGTAAGCTTCAGGCCTCTTCGTCATCTTCACGTTCCAGCTCTAGCTTGTAGATGTCGTGCTTCCCTTCCAGCAACTTGCCAAACTCTTCAATTTCTTCCTGCGTGATGGGACCCATTTGCTGGCCCGGCCTGGTCGAGAGCAGGTCGCCCTCCAGGCCGTGATAGACGGCGGCAGGCTCACCATCAGTCCTATCACTATATGCTAAATCGTCGGCTTTGTCAAATGCTTGGCCAGCAGCCTCTTCAAATCCGGCCGTCTCCAGTACCCGTCCGATCCATTCATAGACCTCACTATCGCCGGCCTGGCCGGTAAGAGCGCTCTCGAATGCCGATACCGCCTGCAGGCAAGCCATTTGGAAGGTCAGTAGGTCATCATTAGTACTGTCGTCGGTAAGCTCCACCATCGGGCCAAAGCTTTCCAGGGCCAGATGGAACCGATTGTAGCCCAGGGCGAAGTGGATCAGCGGCTCGTCGGCTCCGTCGGCCAGGGCCTTTTCCAGATGAGCCACAACCTTGTCAGGTTCCTGAACTTGCTGATAACACTCGGCTAGTAGCAACTGCCGGGCAATCTCGCCTGCGCTCGTCTCTACCGTAGCCCCTTTGGCCTGTTCAATCATGTCTTGGATGGCAATACTGCGTTTCCTGGTCAGGGACTTGAGATCCTCGGTGGTCAGCGCTTCGCTGGCGTGCAGTTTGCCGACCTGGCGATGATATCTGACCTCACGGTCCAGAAACTCGGTGACTAGCTGAGGCATACGCTGGCTGTCAGCTTCTACGGTCGCATATTCAGCGATCAGTTGACAAAGGGCCTGGCTGAGCGACGAGGGAGCCGACATCTGGTAATACTCCCACAGTTGCTGCCAAATCGCTTCGTTAGTGTCGTCGTACATTAACCAATCACCTCGGTTGCTACTCTAGCACTACGCCGGCACCGACCTCTTCCAGTTTCTCCTTGGCGTTCTCGGCTTCCTCCTTGCTTACTGCTTCGGCCACCACGGCGTCGGGGGCCGATTCCACCAGTTGCTTGGCTTCTTTGAGGCCGAGATTAGTCAGCTCACGGACGGCCTTGATGACCTGGATTTTTTCGTCACCGATGCTTTCGATTCTTACGTCAAAAACATCTTTCTCTTCCGCTGCGCCACCCGCCTCAGCGCCTGCTGGTGCGGCTGCCGCAACCACTGGCGCCATTGCCTCCACACCCCACTGCTCCTCGAGCTTTTCCTTAAGCTCGACCAGCTCCAGCACGTTCAGTTCGTTGATCTGTTCGATAACTTCGTCAACAGCCATCATTATCCTCCTTGGTACGGACTTTGACAATAGATGAACTACAACTCGTCTATTCCTCTTCTTCGGATTTGTGCTTATCAGCAACTGCCTGCAGTGTCAATAGAAACTGCGAAGTGACCGCACCCAGCAGATTCACCACGGAACTAGCTGGACTGATCAGGCTGGCCAGGACCTGAGCCAGGAGTTGATCACGCGGCGGCAGTTGCGCTATCTGCGCCATCCGCTCCTGGTCAAGTATCATACCGTCGAACAGCCCCGCCTTCATCACCAGGTGCTGGTGGTCGCGGCCAAATTCGGTCAGCACTTTGGCAACAGCGATGGGGTCACTTTGGCAGAAGGCCACAGCGGTCGGACCAGTCAGATGCTCGCAAAGCTCTTCCGCCTGTGTTCCGGCGAAGGCCAGCTTGAGCAGGCGATTCTTGGCGACGCGCAGATAGGCCTGATACTCCAGGATCTGACCGCGCAGCTCATTCATCTCCGCAACACTGAGATCCTGGAATTCGGCCAAATATATGCTTTCGCTCTCTTCGATGGCCTGGCGCAATTCAGCGACCAGTGCTTCTTTCTGTGGTGTCGGCATAGATCTTTTCTCCTGTTAGATCACCCAACCGGCCCCAAAACGAAACGAGAGCCGCCGCCGAGGAAGCTCCCGTGAAGTTTGGGCTTGCTTCGACCTCGGCAGGCGGGCTTCGACTGACTCAGCCCATTAAACGCTATTCGCGAACCGGCTGTCTTCGGTCAATATCACTTTTTCTGCTGGACAAATGGCTGACTACAACGCCGCTATTATACATTGCCTTGCCCAAGTATGCAAGGCCAGCCGCCCTACCCTACGAGATTGGACAGGTCCAACTTGATTCCCGGCCCCATGGTGGATGTCATTGTGGCACCGCGAATAAAGCGGCCGGTGACTGCCGATGGTCGGGCTGCATCAACTGTTTCCAGCAGGACGGTGATATTCTCGCGGAGCTGTTCGTCGTCGAAGGAGACCTTGCCCACTGGCAGGTGGATAACGCCCCCACGATCCATACGGTACTCCGCCCGGCCCCGCTTGAGATCCTTTACCGCCTGGGCAACGTCGGGCGTGATATTGCCCGCCTTCTTGCTGGGCATGCGTGGCCCCAGAATAGGGCCCAGCCGTGAGCCGATCAGACCCATCATCTGGGGGTGAGCGACCAGAATATCGAAGTCATCCCAGCCTTCTTCTATGGCCTCCACCAGGTCCTCATCACCGACCCGATCTGCCCCGGCATCCTGGACTTCCTTAGCCATCTCGCCCGGAGCGAATACCGCTATCCTGAGGACTTTGCCCGTCCCATGGGGCAGGACTATCGTGCCCCGCACGGTCTGGTCACCTTTGGTGGGATCGGCCCCCAGCTTGATATGCAGCTCAACTGTCTCGTCAAAGTTAGCCGAGGCCGTCTCCTTGACCAATTGGACTGCTTCGTCCAGCGAATATTGCTTGGCCCGATCAATTTTCTCATAGACGTCCTGATATCGCTTACTTGCCTTGGCCATATTTTCTCGCTCCAACTCGCCTGCTAGCTGCGGTAGATCGTCAATCAACCATTTCTATGCCCATACTGCGGGCGGTGCCCGCGATGATACGCACAGCCGCCTCGATGTCGCGAGCATTGAGGTCTTCCATCTTCTGCTTAGCAATTTCACGGATCTGCTCGCGACTGACCTGTGCGACCGTCTCCCGGCTGGGCGTACCAGAGCCCGTCTCGATACCTGCGGCCTTCTTGAGCAGGCTGGCCGCCGGTGGAGTCTTGGTGATAAAACTGAAACTGTGGTCAACATAGACGGTCAGTTCCACCGGAATGATATCGCCCATCTTCTCGGCAGTCTGCTCGTTGAAAGCCTTGCAGAACTCCATAATGTTTACACCGTGCTGGCCCAGGGTTGGGCCGACCGGCGGCGCCGGATTGGCTTTCCCGGCGGGAACGTGCATCTTAATTACTGTGAGCACTTTCTTGGCCATAACCTACTCCTGAATTGCTATATTCGCGGGAGGTTGAAACGGTAAGAAGCTGGCCGGGGGGCCGGCTGTGGCCGTCACCTATAGTTCTTCTATCTCCGTGAAGTCAAGTTCGACGGGCGTCTCGCGTCCGAATATGGTGATGAGAACCTTGACGGTTTCGTGTTCAATATTCACTTCGGTGATCTTGCCATTGAACTCAGCG
>JAUVZM010000067.1 GCA_030602615.1 bacterium | reverse complement strand
GCCTAGCTTGCGTTGCAGCGAGGTAAGCTTCTCGCGGGTTAGCTCGGCGAGTTCATTCTGCTTGTCTTCAAGCTCGGTCAGTGCCTTATTGGTTTCGTTGAGGGTAAGCTGAATACGGGCAGCTTCCTCAGAGTCATCGTTGCTGCTAGCCTTGCTGGCCAGGGTGCGCAGTTGAGTGTTGGCTTTCTCGAGTCCCTCGATAGCTGCTGAGACATTGCCGGCCTCCAGGCTCTCCAGCGCCTTATTGAGCTGCTTTCCGATCTGTAGCTCCTGCATGCGATACTGCTGGACGCGGGCCTGTTTTTCCTGGAGTGCCTGCCGGTCAGCTTGCTCTTTGGCCCGCAGTGCATACCAGACCAGAGCAGCCAGTATGATTATCAGTACGATCACAAACCATACCCCTCGGCTGCCCCCGGTGGACTTGGTCGGCTCTATCTCAATGTCAATCTCTTCTGTTTCCGGGCTCTCTTCCTGTTCGCCACCTTCCGTACCCTTTTCATCATCGGACATACTTGCCATCCTCCCTTCACCTGCGGTTCTCAGCCGAAACACTGAGACTATCTCACATTATACGGAACCGTGTAGAGTCTGTCAAGGAATCGGCGGAGTCCTAAAACAGGGCGGGCACTGACGGTAGAGCTTGCCCAGAGCCAAGCAGGTTAGTTCTCAGTCGGCTACCCAGTCTACAAACTCATCGAAGGACTCTGAGAAGCCTTTGAGCGTACGCACGCAGGGCAGAAAGTCGTCAAACTCATCCACCGTCATCCCATCAGGCTCATAAGCCTTGCGAAACAGCTCGCTATTGTAGAGCTTCTCCATAATCTCGGGGGGCACCGGCGTCCACATGCCATCCGGGTTCAGTTCGCGCGGCTCGCTGTCGAATTCCTCCTGGCGATTCGGGAAAATAGTGATGAAGCACGACACTTCCGGCTCGCGGTGGATCGAACGGAGGATGTTCCACGCACCCCGCCCCGACGCCGGCAGCATATTCGTCTTCTTTAGCCCCATACCGCCGCGCATCGGGTCCATACACAACAGCCGATACTCGCGCTGGCGAATGGCAGTGGTGCACCAGGTCTTGACTTCCTCCCAGTTGCTGACGCCGGCCTCCTCCAGTTCTTCGCCGACCGGGTCATCCAGGCGGCCATCCATCTGCGTGCGGAAGCTTACCGGAGCGATGCTGTTCTTCTCGATGACCGCGCCGAAGGCGATCTGTTGGGGCAGGGAGTAGTTGACGGTGATATTGACGCCCATGCGGTTGCTGGTGAGTTCAGCGGCTGCGGTGAGGCCGGCCTTGGTCCCCGGCACCTTGAAGACGGTGTTAGGAATTCCCCCCAGGGCCTCCTCCAGACGGGGCCAGACGTAGTTGGCCTGCTCGATCATGCTGTCGGCGTCGTCAGAGTTCTTGGGATTGAGCTGCAGGCTGACGTAGCCAATGCGTTCATCAGTCAATTCCCAGATTGGGCGCAGCAGCTTGCAGTTGGCCACCACAACTGCGATGGTCATCTCGTAAGCGAGCTGAAGCGCGTCCATATCCGGGTTTTCTTCGCGCATTTGATCGCGGATGGGCGTCCAGCGGTCGGGCTCTTCCTGGCGGGCAATGTTTACCAATTGCGGATTGGTAGTAACCAGGCAAGCGCCCTTGCGCATCGCCTCGCGCAGGTGGACTGCATAGTCATTACCCCAGAAGGTGTTTACCTCCCCCTGGAGGCCCATACGGGCGAGCTGTGCCAGGTTGCTTTCCTCAATTTCTCGGATGGCCTCTTTGACCTCTTTGACCAGATCGTCACGACCCCACTCCGATAGCAAGGCATAGTTCTTAGCGGTTTCGGCATCCAATTGGGCGTCGTCTAGCTTCTGGGAGTCACCCGACTCTACTACGGCATTTTCCTTCAGGCCCCAGTCGGCGAGTACCGATTGCAGATCAATGGCGTTGGCGGAGACCATCTCGGCGATTTCGTCCTGGCGGTCCGACGAGGCCTTAGCGTATTCGTTAGTCAGCTCCTCTCGCCATGAGTCCAGAGTAGTGCATAGATCCTGAGGTGCGGTTCGAAACACGATATCTTGCAGCACTTCAATATCCTGGTCTCTCATCTGAATTGCTCCCTGCCAGACGTTATGAAAATCGTAGGGGTGGCTGTGCTGGTCAGTTAGCCACCCCTTTGCCTAAGTCATCCTGTTATGGGGCGCCGACGCACTGCTTACTCGGGCAGGATCCGGGCAAGTTCGGGGCCGATCTGCCAGCTTCCGGTGCCCTCAAAGCGGCGCACAACCTCTTCGTAGACGCCCTGCAGGTAGACGTGGGTCTCTACGTCGGTGCCGCAGATCTTCTTGTCGCCCGCGCGTACCAGCTCCGCATGCTCATCCATATATGCGAAACGTGCCTGGGTACCGGCGACAAGGTAGCAGGTATTGAGGTTGGTCTTGCCGATCAAGCTCCGGGGGACATCGGCAGCGCCAGTACCCCCGTGCTGGGCGAACGGAGCATAGATGCCGGTCTCTTCGATGATCGTCCGCTGGACGACCTCCAGCTTGCGGGTATCGGTCGGATGCTTCTCTCCGCTCTTGGCAGCGTGTTTCATACCGATGTCATAGGCGATGCCTTCGGCTCCGGTGTAGGCTATAAAGGAGGCAGCGAGATGAGCGAACTCGGCGAGTTGCTCATCAGAGATTTCCTCGTATTCGATCTCATCGCCGCTCTTGCCGGTGGCACCTAGCTCAGCCTCCAGCATCATATCGTTGTTGTTCAGGTCGGTGCGCACGCCACTGGTAATGTCTTTGGTGATTATGAAGTCGAGCACTGGAGGAATGCCTTCGGTGTCGATCATACCCCAGGCCGGTTGTATAATGCTCACCGTATCCAGGAAATCAGCCCGGAAGTTGCGATACTCCACGCTTCGCAAATAGTTCGAGTAGGCTGCGAAAGTGTCGTCGTCCACCTCGGCGGCGACGGTGTCGAGCCCTTGCTTGCGCAAATATGCCAGGGCAGCATCAATCTTGTCCTCGTATTCGATGGGGGTCGCCGCTCGCTCATATTCGGCAGCCGGTGAGAACTTCGGGACGTTGAAGTGGTCCAGCGAAGCGGCCACGAAGTCAGCTCCCCAGGCATCGGCCTCCATCGCCAGCCAATCCGACATTATCCTGGCCGAGTTAGTCACTGGATTGGCGTGGTAGGTGACACCCTCAGGGATAAAGATCGCGGTCGGATCGCCCCCGATTTTGCGGTTGGCGTTGTAGGAGAACTGGATGACCATCGGCGACTGGTCGCCCTGGGCGGCGGCCTGGACAAATGCGCGCGTCTCCCACCAGTTGTTAGAGTTATTAGCGCACAGGGTCACGCGCTCGTCATTAGACCGCAGATTGCCCTCCTCGTCAAAGGGACAGTAGTGGTCGAAGATCTTTCTTAGTTGTTGTCCGGTCAGTAGCTTACCCATACAAGATACTCCTTCATTTGAGTGTGTTTGTGGGATGCTCCGGACCATTATCAGCGATCCGGAGCATCTGGTCAATGGTTCCTATCCGCACATAACGTCGGCCTGTTCCGCAGCCAGGTCGACCAGGTTGCCTCGCGGGACGGCTGTTTTTCAATCGCGCCGATATTTGTCCTGCGCCACTATCCCGGCGACGGCATGGCGAGGTCGAGGACCTCTTGAGCCGCCCTCAAGCAAGGTTCTCATATGCCATGTGCTCACTGGAGCAAGTTTGGTTCCCCAGTGCCATCTTCGCCACCGGCTCCGGGAATGCTCCACCTGCGGGGTCAATTGGCGGGCAGCGGGGCCACCTGGGGCCTCGGGCGCCAAATGAACAAGAGGAATCCCATTATCCAGCAGGACAGGCCATCACCGAGATACCATAGCGGGGGCACATTCGATATGGCGCCGGCGACCAAAGCCGCCAAGCCCACAAACATGAGCCCGCCGATGGCCAAGTTGAGGAATGGGACGTAGGCCCTGGGGTTTGTGGCGAGCACTATAAAGTACGCGCCAACAAATACCGAGACGGCGCTCATAACCCTCATGCCGTACACTACAGCCGGGCCTGTCGGCAGAGCGCCGAAACCCAACATGTCCGCGCATGTCTCGACGCATGACCACGGGGCAACCACCATAAAGATTGAGCTTCCCCATCCCACTCCAGCTATCCAAAGGACGATTTTAAGCCCTCTATCCCTCATAGCTCTTACGCTCCTCTCATCGCAGATTCCGTTCCATATACTTCGCCGATTGTCATCTGCGCGCCCTCACTAGCGGACAACTACAGGACATATGCCCTCTCCCCAGCCACATGGTAGCATAGAACCGCCTGAGGCACAACTCTAGTTAGCCAAGTCAAGTGGGGTGATGACAAAGCCATTTTGGGAGGGAAAAAGAATTTCACTTCTTCTCCGTTCAGTCATAGCAATGGCTTAGAGTTTCACAAATGGCTTGGGCTAGCCCTGTCGGTGCAGGAATTCGTCCACCTGCTGTCGGGCGGGCATAGCCGGAATGCCGCCTTTGGCGGTGGCCGTCAGTCCCGCGGTAGCATTGGCAAACATCATGATTTCTTTCAGCGCGAGCCAGTCAAGCTCAGCTATATCGGTGTCAGACTCCAGCAGCTTGACAAGCACTCCGGCAGTGAACGCATCGCCGCACCCTACCGTATCAACCACGTCAACACCGAATCCCGGAATATGGCCGCCGTGGTGGCCATTGTAAGTATAGGTGCCCTCCGGGCCCAGAGTGATGGCCACCAGCTCCGGTCCCATCTCCCACAGCGCGTCGGCGCCGCTTTCCAGATCCCCGGTGCCGGTTACAAACTCCATCTCCTCCACGCTGACCTTGAGAAAGTCACACTTGGCGATAGCCTGCAGGAACCAGCGCATAGCCTCCTTGAGATCCGGCCACAGCGCGGGACGCAGGTTCGGGTCGAGGCTGATCATTATCCCCTGCTCGATCGCCCACTGTACTGCATCCAGGGTTGCCTTCCGCACAGGCGTATTTATCAGCGTGATGGTACCAAAGTGGAAGATTTCGGCGGTGTTGATATACGACCAGTCTAGCTCCGAGGAGCTCAGCATCATGTCGGCGCTCCGCTTGACATGGAAGCTGAAGTCGGGAACGCCTTGCTCATCAACTGCAACGAAGGCAAGCTGGGTGGCATAGTCCGGATCCTGAAGCAAGTGCTCGGTATTTACCCCACAGGCTTCCAGACTCAGGCGCATAAAGTCACCGAAGTGGTCACCTCCCGCCTTGCAGATGACCCCGGAGCTTGCCCCGAGGCGGGCGGCAGCGGCGGCGACATTCAGCGGTGCGCCCCCGGCCAGCTTGTCGAAATTCGAGGCCGCCGCCAGGTCGCGGGCCGGCTCAGGGCAGACCATATCTACTATGGGTTCTCCAAGGCAGATGATATCTGGCATACTGGGATAACCTCCGTCTCAGGTTGGCAGGATGGCTTGGGGGGATATTCCTTCAAATCTGACCATTTCGTGGAGGGCTTCATAGCGGTTGTACAGATCATCCACGGTAAGTCTGCCCAGTGCGTTGATGGAGAAATCCTCCACACACGCCGAGGCCGTCACGGTGCCGATAGCCAACGCCTGCCGAAGCTGTTGTTCGCTGGTTTCTCCAGCCCAGGCCAGAAAACCGATGAAGCCTCCGGCGAAGCTGTCTCCGGCACCGGTGGGATCTACCACTGTCGCCAGCGGGTAGCACGGCAGGGCAAAATGGCCCTGCTTCCAGATAAGCGAAGCCCCGTATTCGCCCTTTTTGATGATAAGATACTGCGGGCCCATCGCCAACACCTCAGTGGCGGCTTTGGCCAGATTCGGCTCGCCGGTCAGTTGGCGTAGCTCAGCATCGTTCATTGCGGCTACATCCACCCGGCGGAATACCTCCAGCAGTTCGTCACGGGCATTTTCAATCCAGAAGTTCATTGTATCGCAAATGGTTAGGCGGGGCTGTTGCACCTGGTCAAGCACCTTTAGCTGGAGAGAGGGCAGAATGTTAGCCAGAAATACATAACTACAGCGGCGGGCCGGCTTGGGCAACAGCGGATTGAAATCGGCGAAAACGTTGAGCTGGGTATCCAGAGTTTCGGCCTCATTCATATCATATTTGTAGTGGCCTGACCACCGAAACGAGCGCCCTCCTTTCACGCGTTGGACGCCTTCAAGTGCGACGCCTCGTCCGGACAGCTCGTCAAGCGCTTGCTGGGGGAAGTCATCGCCGATGACAGCCACCAGGTGGACGGGAGCAAGCAAGCTGGCTGCGGTTGCTGCGTATAGGCCTGCGCCGCCCAGGGCCTCCTCGACGCGGCCAAACGGGGTTTCGACGGTGTCCAGGGCCAGCGAACCTACGATGAGTATTTCATTGTTCATTGTTCTTCCCTTGCCAACAAGAGCGTATCTGGCTGGTAGCCAATAGCTGCCGTGGTGCGACCGGAGGCTTGGTGCTGCCGGCGGTGGGGGTGACTTACCGGTCCTCCTCTGAAGCCTGGGCGCGAGGCTGCCGGGCGCGGACCAGGCGCCCAAAGCGCCGCCGAGGTATCATCACAACCCGACCGCACTGGCAGCAGCGGGCGCGGATGTCAGCGCCCAGTCGGATCACTTCCCACTGGTTGCTTCCGCACGCATGCGGCTTTTTCAACTGGACTATATCGCCTAGATGCAGCTCCACATCAGGACGCATCTTCGGCCTGCCCTTGCTGATCAGCGTCTGCTATGGGAATAGTGAAGCTGAAGGTCGAGCCTGCGCCGGGCTCGCTCTCCACCTCAATGGTGCCGCCGTGGGCTTCAACGAGATGCTTGCACAAAAACAGCCCCACTCCCGTGCCGCTGACCCTCTTCTGTTCGTTTTCGTGCAGGCGGCGGAACCGCTGGAACAGATGGGGCATCTGCTGGTCAGATATGCCAATCCCCTCATCGCTGACTGAGATTTTGACGAAGTTGTCCTCAGCTTGCGCAGCCACCTCAACAGTGCCACCCTGTGGCGAGAACTTGATGGCATTGCTGATCAGATTAGTCAGAATCCCTTCGAGTTTATGTCGGTCGGCGCGGAGGGGTGGTAACTCGTCGGGTATGTCGGTTATCAAGTTATGGCTGGGCGTGTCGCGCCGCTGCAGTTCGATGATGTTGCCGGTCAGGCGCTGGAGCCTGTTGCTATGAATTGTTTCCCATCTCATGAATAGTGGTCGGTCTGCTTCGATGCGAGATATATTCAGGAAGTCGGCCACCAGATACTGCATTCGCTTGGCAAGGCGATCAATTTGCTGGATGTATGAGCTGCTCTCGGCGCTCAGGTGGGTGGCGTCAGTGGCCAGTAGGGTGACAAAGCCATCCAGCGCGCTCAGCGGGTTCTGCAGCTCGTGGGAGACGAACGAAATAAGGTCGGTACGCATGCGATTCAACTCGACAAAGTGGGTCACGTCGGTCATCACCAGACACTTGCCCAGGTGCTGGTGCTCATCTTCGACCAGCGCCAGGTGCAAACGTACTGTCCTGCCGCTGCCCGCCGGCAGCTCCATCTGCTCGATATGGACCCCCGATTCGATGGACAACGGGCGGGCAAACAGGTCGGCTATGCGATTGTCCTCAACGACTGCCAGGATTGGTTCTCCGAGGGCGGCTGCTTCACTGAGCTGCAGCATCTGTTCGGCAGCGTCGTTGATCAGAGCAACTCGGTCGCGAGCATCGGTGGCCACCACCCCGGAGGCCATTTGCTCAACCAATGTCTCAACGCGTGCTTTTTCATCGTTGAGTCGCGCATTCACCTCCCGCAATTCGGCATTGGCAAAGTCAACACGCTGCTGGAGTTCTGCGTACAATTGGGCGCTGTCCAGGAACATTGCCGCTTGCTGGGCGATGACGGCCAGTAGCCCCGCGTCGTCCTCGGTGAACGGGGTCGCGCCTTGCTTGTTTAGTGCTTCGACAACGCCGACGACCTCGCCGTGCAGTTGCATAGGAACCGCCAGCACTGAGCTGACCGGAAAGTCCACTGCCTGGGCAATATCCTGGGCCTGGCGGGGATCAGAGGCGGCCTCGTTGATTAGCAGGGCTTCTCCGGTCGCTGCGACGTGACCAGCGATACCGTGGCCCAACTCAACTGTGAAATCCTTGATTTGGTCGGCCTTCTCGCCGGTGGCAGCAACAAACCGCAAATGGCGGTGCTTCTCGTCAATGACCATCACCGAGGCTGCTTCGGCTTCCAGCTCGGTTTCGATCCATTGCAGGATTCCATCGAGCAGCCGATCGCGATCCCGACTGGAGCTGATCAACTGCCCGACACGGGAGAGGCTGCGGATCCGGCCATGCAGTTCGGCCTCAGCCTGGCCTTTCTCTCGCTCGCTGAGGCCTGCGGCTCTGGCTACCAGTATGAGAGAGACTATCACAATGCCTATCAGCGGTAGAGCCATTGGTAACAGGATTTTGGCGGTAAACAGGGCCAGTCCTACCGCCGAGTAGCTAAGGGCTGCTGCCATCCCTGTCACCAGGCAGGTCCAAGCATTCGCCTCGGCCAGCGCCCAGCCCAGGCCCAGGCACGCTATCGCCAGCAGCACCAGCGCCCACCACCAGACCAGGGGCTGAAACACCCGGTTGTTGACGATGTTGTCCACGGCCACGGCTGTGACCTCAACACCGGGCACCAGCGGGGAGAGGGGCGTGCGGTACCTGGGGGCCAGCTCAATTGCTGTGGGACCAAACAGCACTATCTTACCATCCACCTGCTCACGGAGCTGATTGGCAGGCGATTCGAATACTTCGACAGCCGACAGTACGGGATAGCTGGGGTAGCGGCGCGGATAATTCAGGTGAATCTCTCCGGCGCTGTCTATGGGTATGGTCATATCGCCCAGCTTCAGTTGGCCGGACTGGAGGAAGAGGCCCGTCTGCTGTGTTCCCGGCGGTATCCCCAGGAAGACCCGGGCGACTTCCGCGGCAAAACTGGGATAGATCTGCCCTTGATCCGAGACGACCAGCGGCATTCGACGGAGGGTACCATCGGTTTCGGGAGTCACATTAACTGCTCCCAGCCCCGCAGCGGTCTCCACCAGTTGGCTGGGGGGAGTGTGCAGGCTTCCGCCCTGGAGGCTAACTGGA
>JAUVZM010000057.1 GCA_030602615.1 bacterium | reverse complement strand
GCATGCGGCCACCGCTCGGTGCATTACTTGCGTTAACCAGGCCCCCTCAATCGCCGCGGCAACAGCCTCAACTCCCTCAATGGTTAGCCACTGCTGATAGTATTCCCGATCCTCGGTGAATTCCCATACCAGCGGCTCGCTGGTGGCGACTGGTTCTTCATCGCCAAGCTCATCAAGCACCTCAAAGACATCAGAGCTGTCTGCCCGACGCTCAGGGAATATGCCACCTATTTCCGGCATCTCCTGCGGGGAGACTACTTCGTCGAGGGCCTCAAAGTCTTCCGACACCTCCTCCCGCAGGAAGGGCGTGGCCTCTTCATCCACCCTCTGATCAGCTCCAAGTCCCGCCACCGCATCAAATTCCGCAGTACTGTGGGCGCGTCTTCGCCTCACAAAAGGGTCGGGGGGAATCTCGTGCAGCCGCCTGATGCGGCCAGCACCCTCCGGGTCAATTGCTTCCAGAGTGGTCCACGCCTTCTGGTCATCACGATCAGCGCGCAGAATGATCTGATATTGGCGGGAGGCCCGGTCAGTCGCGCCGGCTTCAACGTAGCGCTCGGCCAGCCAATGACGCGCCTGCACGTAACTCCCGTCAACCCTCAGTGCTTCGCGGGCGTGTTCAACTGCCCAGGCCAGGCGGTCGCTGGTGTAAGCTTGCTGCGCTTCTGCGAAGATCTCCTCGGCCTGTCGCCGTCTATCTGAGGTGCTCTCGTCTGCCATTGTCATCCACTCCTGCAGTAGACTGAGCAAGAAACTGCACACCTGCCCGGCACACCGGCTTAATTATGGTTTCGCCACGGATAGCGTTTTGACCTTCCAGCTGAGAGGTTTGCATACCCAAAGAATGGCGAAAGCCCTTGCATCTATCGGTGAGATGAGGTATACTACAATAGCTTCAATCTCAGGTAGCAATTCCTGGGAGTGGGTGTTTGACCCACTCCCTGTCTGTTATATGAGCAACATCACAGACAGGGCCAACTGAACTGGTGAGAAGAATGCAGCGAAATCGCAATCCGGTACTCAATGAAATTGAACCAGAAATCACCCAGATGTTGGAGACATTTGGGTACAAGCTGGTGCTGAGTGAGCTTAAGGGGCCAGCGGGGCGTATGACTCTAACCCTATATATTGACAAGCCCGGCGGCGTCGACAGCGACCAGTGCGCTGAGATGGTAAAGAAGGTAGCAGTGGTGCTTGAGACTTTGGATGCGCGGCGGCACAACTACAATATTATCGTTTCCTCACCAGGAATCGAACGTCCGCTGACCAACGAAAAGGATTTCGAGCGCTTTTCTGGCCAGAGAGCGACGCTGACGCTGCAGCAGGCTCAAGGCAAGCAAACACTGACCGGCATACTTCGCGGCCTAAGCAAAGGCTGCGTGGTAATTGAGAGAGGTGCAGATACCGTGGAGGTCCCTGTCGCTGATCTGGTAGCCGCCCACCTGACAGCAGATTGACAGGAAACCTAAGCCACGACTGGCCGCCCTGCAGGAGTCGGTTCCACAAGGGGATCCGAATATGAACGGCGATCTGATAGAAGCACTCGAACAACTGCAAAAAGAGAAGGACATTCCGATGTCTTCGCTGCTGCAGACCGTGGAGATAGCCATGACGTCAGCATATCGCAAGCGGTATGGCGGAGTGGGAGATGTCTACATCAAGATAGATCCAGAGCAAAGGAAAGTGCGCCTGTTTGCACGCAGCCAAGAGCCGACTGCCGAGACCGACCTGGCCGAAAATGATCTTCACCAAGATGACCTGGATCTGGAGACCATCGAGGCTTCCGAGAGCTACCAAGAACAGGAGATCGACGGCCACGATTTCGGCCGTATTGCTGCCCAGACAGCCAAACAGGTGGTAATCCAACGGATTCGCGAGGCGGAACGGGAGATCACCTACGATAAGTTCGTGCAGTGTATTGGCGAGGTCGTCACTGCTGAGGTCCAGCGCCGCGACGCCCGCAGTGTCTTTCTGCTGATTACCGACGCCGAGGCTGTTCTCCCCTCCAATGAGCAGATCCCGGGCGAACCCTACCGATTCAACGATCGGATTAGAGTCTACATCCTCAACGTACGCAGAACTACTAAAAATCCGCAAATCATCGTCTCCCGGACTCATCCAGTTCTGATTAGGCGACTGTTTGAACTCGAGGTGCCCGAGGTTTACGAAGGGATCGTCGAGATCGTGGCGGTGGCTCGCGAGCCGGGAGCGCGCTCAAAGGTCGCTGTCCGTTCCAATGATTCACAAGTTGATCCGGTCGGCGCCTGCGTGGGACACCGAGGGGGACGGGTACAAGCCATTGTCGATGAGCTGCGCGGCGAGAAAATCGACATTGTTCGTCATGATGAGGAGACAACTGAATACATCAAGAACGCCCTTTCCCCAGCGCGGGTCAGCCGCGTGATGCTTGCGGAGGACGAACAGACGGCGACGGTCATTGCTCCCGACGATCAGCTTTCGCTGGCAATTGGTCGCCGCGGCCAGAATGTGCGACTGGCAGCTCAGCTCACTGGCTGGAAGATCGACATCCGCAGCCACACCCAGTGGGCGGAACAACAGCAAGCGGCTAAGGCCGATAAGGCCGAGACAATGCGCGTCTACGAACTGGCCCGCGAGTTAGATGTCGAGAGCCGCGATCTGGTAGAGATCTTGCAAGACGAGGGCGTCGACATAACCAGTCATGCCAGCAACATCAACGGTCAACAGGCGCAGATGCTGCGGAATCTGTTAGCCGGTGGTATTGGTACCCTGGAGGAACTGGAAGCCGGAGAAATAATTATTGATATTGATGAGAGCTAACAGACTAACAACAGTTGTGCCCGCACGACATAGGCGCGGCGCCAGGCGGGCAGATAGCAACGACGTGGAGGTAGTGACAATTGGCTAAGATTCGCATTTTCTCTCTAGCCAACAAATTGGGATTGCGTACCGAGGCGCTCATCAAGGTACTCAGCGATATGGGCATCGAGGACGTTAGCCCAGCGTCAGCGGTTGATCCGGAGACTGCTTCGGCGGCGGTCGAACTAGTCGTCGAACAGGCCGAAGAAGCTCACCGCCAAGCCCAAGCTGCCGCCGAGGTCCAGGCAGCCCAGGAGGAGACTCGCACCGGGGCCACCGATGAAGCGACAGTGGCCAAAGAAGAATGGGAGGAAGAATTTGCGCCCCCGGTTCATGACGCCGACCTCGAAGAGGGTCTGGCCGAACTGGGACAATACTTGGCCGAATTGCAGGCCGCCACTGAACAGGAACGCCCCGAGACCCCGGAAGTCAAGCCACTTTCCGAGCTGGCGGCACGCCCCACCGGCGAGCGCCCCGATTCTGCAGTTGATGTCCCGCCAGTGGTGACCGTGCTGGGCCACGTTGACCACGGTAAGACTACTTTGCTGGACGCCCTGCGCCAGACCGACGTGGTCTCCGGCGAAAGCGGTGGTATCACTCAGCACATCGGCGCCTCGGAAGTATCTACCAATGATGATACCATTGTTTTCATAGATACGCCCGGCCACGAAGCCTTCACGGCAATGCGGGCACGTGGTGCTCAAGTCACGGATGTGGCCGTGCTGGTGGTAGCTGCCGATGACGGCGTAATGCCCCAGACTGTAGAAGCGATCGATCACATACGGGCAGCCGACGTGCCCATGATCGTAGCTATCAACAAGATTGATCTGCCCAACGCTGACCTGGCAGCCGTCCAGCAGCAGCTACTCCAACACGAGATCGTACCCGAAGAATTGGGCGGCGAGACGATAGTGGTGCCCATCTCCGCCCTCAAGCACGAGGGTCTCGACGAGCTGTTGGAGATGATCCTACTGGTGGCGGAGGTCGAACAACTGTGGGCCGACTCACAGGGCGACTTTGTCGCAGTTGTGGTCGAGTCAAGAGTAGACTCCAGTGAGGGCCTCCTGGCGGCTATCCTGATCCGCAATGGTACAATCTCAGTGGGCGATATCGTGGTATGCGGCGCTTCGTGGGGGCGCATACGCCGGCTGCGCGACTGGCGCGGCAAATCTGTGAAGACCATGGAACCAGGCCATCCAGTGGAAGTGGTGGGACTGTCGGACGTAGTGGAAGCTGGCGAGATAGTGCAGCTTGCTGACAGCACCAAGCAGGCCCGCAGCCTGGCTGAAGAGGCGCAGGACACCGAGCGGGAACGCAGCCTGATGGGCCAGGCCGAGGTTCAGTTGCGCCAGCTACAGCGGCAATTCGGTGCCGAACAGGTCAAAGAGCTTAATATCGTGCTGAAGTCAGATGTCTGGGGCTCGACACAGGCCATCGAAGCTAACCTCAACCAGCTCGGCAAACAGCTTGGCGAAATCCAGATAAATGTGGTGCACAACACTGTGGGCGAAGTGACACAGTCCGATGTGCTCCTGGCTGCCGCCTCCGAGGCAATTATTATGGGTTTCCGCGTTGGCGTTAGCAACGAAGCGCTGCGAGCAGCCCAGGACGAGCACGTGGAGATACGCCGCTATGATGTAATTTATGAGGCGCTGGAGGATATCCGGCGGGCTATGATCGGAATGTTGGAACCTATCTACGAAGAGCAGGCCATCGGCGAGGCGGAAGTGCTGCAAACCTTCGAAAGCTCACGGCGTGGTGTTATCGGCGGCTGTCGAGTGACCAGCGGACGAATGGCTCGCGGCGCCCGCATTGAGGTTGTGCGCAATGGCGACCAAGTATTCGACGGCGAGCTAAGCTCCCTGCGTCGATTCGAAAACAACGTCGCCACGGTCGAAGCGCCTCAGGAATGTGGCATAGCCGCCGATGAATTCAACGATTGGGAGCCAGGTGACACCATCACCGCCTACCAGCAAGTTGAAGTCGAACGATCACTGTCCGGACAAGCCGTCGAATCCTCCAGCTCATAACTACTTCCCGCCAGGCCCAGCCCTTTAGCCAATACCACAAACCCTGTCAGTAAAGCAGCCAGAAAGATGCCTGTCTTCGTTGGCCTACTGACCACTGAGTTGATTATACCAGAAGCTGCCAGTCTCAAGGACAAGCGCCAAGCCCTGCGCAGCCTGCTGACACGTATGCCCAGCAAACTCAAGGTGGCAGTGGCAGAAATTGACCAGCTTGACAGCCACCAGCGTGCCTGCATTGCTACAGCCACCGTGAGCAACACAAAAGCACACGTTCACAGCATCCTGATGGCGGCATCGCAATTCATCGAGTCCGAGCCCCGTATCACGGTGCAGTCCGAAACCGTGGAGATTATGTGAGCAACGGGTGACGCTATGCCTACGCGACGCCAATTGCGCGTGAATAATCTGCTGCAAGAGGAAATAAGCCAAATTATTCGCACTGAGATCCACGATCCCGACATCGGCTTCGTAACGATCACCGGAGTCCAGATCGCGGGTGATCTAAGGGAAGCGCATGTCTATGCAAGCGTACTGGGCGACGAAAAAGAAGTGCACGATACCATGGCGGCGTTGGCTCGCGCCAGTTCAGCAATCCGCAGCGAACTAGGCAATCGCATCAGACTCAAATACATCCCGGAACTGGCCTTTGAGCTTGATGAGACTGCCCGGCACGCGGAGCGTATTGAGACACTCATCAGCAAGTTCGAGAGCGAACTGCAGCAACCAGACCACGATTTCGCTCCCGCCGTCGCTCAAATCGCCCAGTTGCTCACAGAACAACGGCCCACAGCTATCTTTATCCATTGCCACCCGGACGGCGATGCCCTGGGCAGCGGCCTGGCACTGAGCTTGGCCCTGCAGCAACGAGAGCAATTCGTGCCGGTTGTGTGCGCTGATTCGCTTCCTACTCGCTACCAGTTTCTGCCCGCCACCGATCGGCTCACCACTGAGGTGCCCGCCGACTTTGAGGTAGCAGTGGTTCTGGACGCCGCCGACCGCCAGCAGCTCGGAGCTGTTGCTGAGGCACTCGACCAGGCCCAGACTGTAGCGTGGATAGACCATCATCGCACCAATCAGGGCGGAGCAGACCTCGACTATATTGATCCGAGTGCGCCGGCCACTGCCTTGCTGGTTCGCCCGATCATCGAGGCTATCGGTGCCGCTATAACGACGGACGTGGCTACCTGCCTGTACACAGGCCTGGCTACCGATACCGGCTTCTTTACCTTCGAAAATACCACTGCGCAGGCTCTAGAGGCGAGTGCCCAGCTCATCCGAGAAGGCGCTGATCCCCACGGCATTGCCCAGGCAATCAACAAGCAGCACAAGCTGCCTGCCTTGCGCCTGCAGGGCCAGGCTTTGATTAGCCTGGACAGCACTGCCGATGGCCGCATTGTGTACGCACAACTTACCCCGGAAGACTTCAGCGCCGCCCAAGCCGAATCGGAAGATACCGAAGGTATAATTGACCTGCTGAAGACAGTTGGTGGCAGCGAAGTCCAGGTGCTCTTCAAGGCCACCGGCCACAATTGCTGGCGTATCAGCTTGCGCTCATCACTGATTGATGTAGCTGCCGTCGCCCAGAAGTTCGGCGGGGGCGGCCACATTGCCGCAGCCGGCTGTACTATAACCGGCTCGCTGCCCGAGGTTCGGGCCCGTATGCTGAAGACTGTTGCATCTGCGCTGGACGAGAGGTAGTGAAACAGCGTGCACGGCGGGCTTCTTATGGTCAAGCCGCCCGGTATGACCTCGCATGACGTGGTAGAATACGTGCGGGGGCTGTGCGAGGTGAAGGTTGGTCATACCGGGACGCTGGACCCGGCTGCAGCCGGACTGCTCGTTTTGTGCCTGGGCGCAGCCACTCGCCTATCTGAGTATCTCCTCAACTGCGAGAAAACTTATCGAGCCGAGATAACCTTCGGCCTCACGACTACTACGGCGGACGCAGAAGGCGAGATTACCAACCAGCAACCAGCCAGTCACCTGACAGCCACCGAGGTAGAAGAGGCAATCGGCAGCCTCACCGGCCCCCTGCAGATAACCGTGCCCGCCTATTCGGCAGTGAGCCAGGGCGGGGTCCGCCTCTACGAGTACGCCGCACAAGACAAAGACGTCCAGTTGCCGACCCGAGAAGTAGAAATTCACCGCTGGGAGTTGCTGGATTTCGCTGGTGGGCAGCATCCGACCGCCCTGACCGAAGTACAGTGCAGCAAGGGGACCTATGTCCGCAGCTTAGCTGAGATGCTGGGTCAAGAGCTTGGCACCGGCGCTTATCTGTCGTTTCTGGTGCGCAGGCAAGTGGGCCCCCACCGCCTGGAAGATGCGCAGAGTCTGGCGCAGATTGCCACAGCGGCCCAGGAGGGCACCGTTGACAAGTTGCTGCTTTCTCCGCTGGCGGTGGTGTCGCACCTGCCCCAAATTGAGATAGACCAGGCACTGGTCGGCCAGTTGCGCAACGGAACCCCTGTGCCACTGGGTGTCAGCAGCGACTATTCGGGCCCGGTGGCGGTCATATCCGATGACCAGACTCTGATCTGCATCGCCGAGCCCTGGCAGCGGCAGCAGCAGCGGTGGCTGCGGCCCCGCAAGGTCTTTGACTGGAGTACATAAACATCTCGCAGAGAGACTGTCCCGTGCAGGTAATCAAGGGCCTGGACAATCCGGCTCTCAAACCAGCTCGCCGAGTAGTTGCCGACGGGGGCTTTGATGGTATGCACCTGGGTCATCGCGCTATCTTCGAGACGGCCTACCAGAAGGCCCACGAATACAAGGCCGCACTGACTGCCCTTACCTTCGAGCCAGCGCCAGTGGAGGTCTTCAGCCCCCACGACAGCTACAATGTGCGCCTGACTGTAGCCGAAGAACGAGGGCTGGAGCAACTGGGCGTGGACACGCTGGTCGTCGCCGATTTTAACGAGGCTTTCCAGCAAATCTCGGCAGAGCAGTATGCCCGCGATTACATTGCCAGGCGCCTGGGCAGCATAGCCGTTGTAATAAGCGAATCACATAGCTGGGGCCGCCATGCCCAGGCCGACGCCAACCGCATCCGGCAACTCGGTGATAAGTACGGATTCGAGGTGCAGGTGGTGCCGCTGGTGACTCTGGACGGGGCGGTTGTCTCCAGCACCACCATTCGCAACTTTCTGTGGGCAGGCAAAGTCCAGGCGGCCAGCCGGCTGCTGGGGCGGCCATATCCGCTGTACGGAACAACTCAGCAGGGAAGCAGACGCGGCACCCCGCTAGGCTTTCCCACAATTAACTTGCACGTTCCGCAGGCGAAGCTGGTCCCGGGGCCAGGAGTATATGCGGGCGTCGTCGAAGCCGAGGGACTACCCACGCCGCCGGTGCCCACTTACCGCTCGGGATGGCCAGCAGCAATCAGCGTCGGCACCTCCCCCACCTTCGATCCCCAGGGCGACAATCGCCGGGTTGAGGTGCACTTGCTGGATATCGAGGTTGACAACAACTGCGGCGCGGCCGGGATGATGGTTTACTTCCTGCACCGCCTCCGCGACCAGCAGGCATTTGACACCAAGGGACAGCTACGGAGCCAGATTCAAGCCGATATAGATAGGCTCCGCCACGAATTCAACCTCTAACCCGCAAAATTCATGAACGGATTTTGCGGAAAACCCGCTTTTTGAAAAAAGCCGGTTTTCCGCACCTTTCCGGCAAAAACTTTGAAAGTGGAACAGTACGGCCCATAGCACACTGTTATCCCTGACAGGAGTCGAAATAGTCTGTAGTAGCACGCTTCTTGCCACCGGCTTTGAAACTACAAGACATCTTTGTATACTGGTTTACGAATAATCCGCGCTAGTTACGCTCAAAGCCCAAGCTGGGGCAGCCACGCCGACAGCCACGACATCTTCCCAAATGCCAGCAGCAATCCAAACAAGATCAGCAAGGCTCCGGCAATCTGCGAGACTATCTGAGCATAGCGCGAGGCCCCCTTGATCAGGCGCAGCAGTGCCTCGCCCATAAGTAGCGCCGCCGCCAGGAAGGGGAGGGCCAGGCCGGCTGAGTAAGCAGTCAGCAGTATGACTCCCTGCCCGACGGTATCAAGCTGACTGGCTATCAACAGGATGGGAGCAAGAATCGGCCCCACGCAGGGCGACCATCCTGCCGCGAATACTGCCCCGATGACCACCGCGCCCAGATATCCCGCGGGACGATCCTGGAGCTGAAGCCGCGTATCCCGCTGCAAGGCACTTACCTTTAGCAGACCCACCAGGTGCAAGCCCAGCAAGATGACAATGAGCCCGCCGATGCGCTGTATCCAGACTTGATACTCCCGGAGTAGGTCGCCGACAGAGCTGGCCGCCGCTCCCAGCGCAATGAACACCAGGGAAAAGCCGACAATAAACAGTACCGAATTCAGAACGAGAGACGCTCTTCGGCGGGTCGGAAGACTCGCGTCGGCTTCCTTCAGTGACACTCCTGTCACGAATGACAGATACGACGGCAGTAGTGGGATAGTGCAAGGCGACAGGAACGAGGCCAGGCCCGCCAGGAAAGCCGCTGAGAGAGTAACCGTATCAGTAATCGCTGCCAACTTCCTTTCATCCGCAGAATTCACAAACGGATTTCGCGGAAAACCCGCTTTTTGAAAAAAGCCGGTTTTCCGCACCTTTCCGGCAAAAACTTTTACACTTGAACAGTACGGCAATCAAGTGCTCTCTTCATAATACAGAACGCACCACAGGCCGGCTTAATTCCCAACTGTGGATACTTCCCCGCTATAACGCGCCGGCCTCGCGGAGCCGTTGCTTCAACTGGCTGGCACTAAGTCCCACAACCCGCAGCGTCTTGTCGCGGCTGTGGTGACCGGAGAGTATGGCCAGGTCGTTGGCAGGCACACCCAGAGCGTCACTAAGCATCCTAAGCAGCGCTTCGTTAGCCGCGCCCGCTACCGGCGGGGCGCTTACCCGCACCACCAGCGCCGAACCGCGTATCCCGCCGAATTCTTCCTGGGGCGCTCGCGGAATGACCCGGACGTCAAATCTTGTGCTAACTCGGTGCGGCTGTGAGTTCATATTAGCGCATAGGCAGCCAGCAACAGGAAGATGAAACTGTTGTACATAGCGTGTGTTATCATCGGTGCAATCAGGGACCCGCTGCGCTCGTACAGATAGGCCAACACCACACCGACCAGCGTAATTGCCAGCAAGCCACCCACCGGGACGGCGATGTGGACAGAGGCGAAAACCAGGGCACTTGCCAGAGCCGCTGCCGGCACCGTCATCATTCGGCGCAAGCCCGGATAGACAAATCCGCGAAATATTAGCTCCTCGATCACAGGAGCAGCAATTCCGACCAGCAGGAAATAGACGGCAAATGTAAGCGGATTGCGCGTTGCCAGGAACACCTCCAGAGGCGCTTTGGGCGCCAGTGGCACAATCCGTTCTATCCCGAGCTGGCCAAGCACACTCAAAGCTATCGCCAGCAGCGCCACCACCACCCCAAATCCGACAATCCCCTGCCCAATGCAAGCAGCCAGACGATGCCACTTCAGCCCCAGCAGCTCCCACACGCGCCGGCGCCGCCCGATGCGGTACACTATCAGGGCGATAGTGCAAACCCCGCAGAATAGGTACCCAACCGCCATCAAGATGGCATCAGTCATCTCCGAAGCCAGCACCGTCCCGACGATCTCCCGCAGAGCAGCCGCAGCCACTGATACGCACACCAGCAGCAACAGCAAGACCACCAGCGCCTCGGCTACATCCACCAGATCCCACGGCTTGCGCCACGGTGACGTGCTGCGCTGGCGACCGGCCAGCCAAGAAATCACCACCATCGCCAGTATCACCACCCCCACCAACCCCATCACCGCATAGAAGGCCATCAGTACACCGACAATACCAGAGAATACCATCTGCCGGTCCTGCCAACGGGTACGGAGTTGCTCCGCCCGACCCTCCTGGCCCACTCGCTCGTACAGGTCCGCCCGGGTCATAGTAGCCAGCCAGCGCTCTTGCTCGTCAAGCAGAGCCACTCGTTTCAACAGGCTCAGCTCTTCGACTGACTCATCAGCATACAATCGGGTAAGCAGCGAATAGAGCTTGGTGTTTTCCCCATCGCGCTGGATAGCCTGTTCGAACATGGCACGGGCATGGTCGCGATACCCTGATTTGGCATAGATGATGCCCAGGCGGCAACTGGCCTTGGCTGATTTTTGTGGCCCCAGCGCAGCACGTTCATACAGGGCAATAGCAGTCTGCTGGAGCTGATGAGCGCTGAAAGTGTCGCTGTTGCCGGATTGGTAGCCGGAAGCAGCCAGCCCCACGCTAACCCGGTAGAGTATGTCGGCGGGCAGTGTCATCTGAGCCGGCGACTGCAGCCAATTGCCATCCTCCAGGTCATATGGCCCGCCCACCAGAGCAATCAACAGGCCTGTGAATGCCGCCAGCACCACAATGACGACGATTCGGGCCACGTTGTGGTTGGGCCGATGAATTCTTCTAAACTGAGCGGGTACCAGGTGAGGGTCAGTCATTATGCACCTGACGGCAGAACTGCAATCTACGGACCCCAATTACGGTAACAGGATTCGCCCAACTATTGACAGCAGCACAATCAAGACCAGTGGAGAAAAATCCACCGGCGAGTTTCTCTGATAGGGCGCCAACAGCCGCCGGATCGGCTGCAGCAGAGGATCGGTGACTCTGTAGCAAAAACCGCGCAACTCCACCAGCGCGGGCGATCGGGAGGAAATTGGCACCCAACTGAAGATAACCCTGCCCAGCAGGATTATGTAGAAGGCGGTGAAGACAAGACGTATCAACTGGGGGACAAACACCGGCATCATACCTCGCTGGGAGAAATCAGAGCGCTTCTTGCCCAAGTTCCTCTGAACGGCGCGCCGCTGCCATAACCGCTTCAATAGCTGCGCTGCGCAGCCCCTTCTGCTCCAGGGCGCGCAGGCCCGCAGCCGTGGTACCCCCCGGCGAGGTAACAGCCTGCTTCAACTCGCCCGCGCCGCGACCCTCTAATACCCACTGGGCAGCCCCCCGCGTAGTCTGGGCAGCCAATTGTACGGCTGCTTCCCGAGGCAAGCCCGCAGCCACTGCGCCGTCCACAAGCGCCTCGATGAACAAGGCCACAAAGGCCGGCCCGCTACCAGAAACGCCGGTTACCGCGTCGAGAAGGCGCTCTTCGACCGGGACAATCGTGCCGACCGCACCGAATAGCGCCTCGACAAACTCGCGCTGCTGGGCACTAACCTTCTCGTCGCTGCTGTAGGCCGCAGCGCCCTCGCCGATGGTGCATAGAATATTGGGCATAACCCGGACAAGAGCCGGGCACGATCCACACAACTGCGCCAAACGGGCCAGTCTGATCCCGGCGGCAATAGAGACAACCAACTGGCCGTCGCGAAATACTGGCTCAAGAGGAGTCAACACAGAGACAATGACCTGAGGCTTGACGGCCACCACAACGACTTGCGCCGATTCAACTACCTGCCGATTACTGTCAGCGCCCGGATGCCCCAGCAGTGCGGCGATAGTTTTCTGGCGCTCCGGGTCCGGGTCGTAGAAGACAACTTGTTGGCTGGAGATGATTTCAGCCTCAATCGCCCCTCTGATCAGACCCGTACCCATGTTGCCGGCGCCAACTAAACCTAGTTGGTAGTCATATTCAGACATCTGGTCGCTCCCGCCTGGCCCAAATCATTCGCCCCCAGCAGCCACAAATACGGTCAGTATTGCAGCTCATTCAACTGGGGGACATACTCATCCTCGAACCGGTCTTCACCACGCCGGGACGGGTCCAATAACAGCTTTTCGATGGGCATATCAAATGGCGAACATACGTACACCCAACTGCCAATCTTGCGCATATACCCGTTCACACCGTAGGTCACGCCGCCCAAGAAGTCGCGGATCCGGCCCGCTTCATCCCGTTCGACACCTTCCAGATTGAGCACCACAGGGTTTTGGCGCTTGATTTCATCCCCGACGGCGGTAGCTTCCTCCATGGTGTGGGGTTCGGCACGGACGACCGGGCAACTAATCGCCTGAGGTTTGCGCGGGGAAGTTGTCACCCGGGGGTCGAGATCGCCTTCACTGGTCGGCGAAGGCTCCTCGTAGTGATCAAACTCGCCGTACTCGACTTCACCCGCATCCAGGCCCAGCCACTGCATGGTCTGAGCAAGCAGGCCTCTAGCCACCGGTGATCCCTCCTTTGCTGCAATTAATTGCTGCGTTGAGTGCTGTGTGTAGTATCTCGAGCGCTTCAGCGTATGTCGTTCTATATTTTCACCGGCGAAAAGCTATTGCTTATCGGCCAGGCCCAAAAAGCGCTGTGCCCAGCCTGATGGTTGTCGCTCCCTCTTCGATGGCCACCTGGTAGTCGCCGCTCATACCCATTGACAGCTCGCTCATCGCCTCGCTGGGTAGACCCAGGCTAATCAATTGCTCGGCCAGATCCCGCAGAACCTTAAACAGCGGGCGACTATCCTCGGGATTATCGGTGTAAGGAGGCATGGTCATTAGCCCCCGCAATTGCAGGTGCTCCAGTTCCATAATCTGCTCAGCTAACTGTGCCGCCTGCTCGGGAGCGATTCCGAACTTGCTCTCCTCACCTGCTATGTTAATCTCCAACAGCACTGCTTGTACCCTGTCAATGCGAGCGGCGCGCTTGTCAATTTCTCGAGCCAACCGCACGCTGTCAACCGAGTGTATCCGGCTACAAATTGGCACCACATAGCGGACCTTGTTTCGCTGCAAATGACCG
>JAUVZM010000041.1 GCA_030602615.1 bacterium | reverse complement strand
GCCTATCGGCGCCTCATTATGATGTTCGGCAACGTGGTCAGAGGCATCAACCGCGAGCTGTTTGAGGAGTGCCTGGATGAGGTCAAACGAGAAGAAGGCGTTACCGAGGATGTGGACGTCTCCTCTGAGGCTCTCAAGAAGGTTGTCGAGCGCGAGAAGCAGGTATACAAGCAACACTTGGGCGAAGACTTCCCCACTGATCCGGCTACGCAGCTCTTTGCCACTATTCGGGCGGTCTTCTCGTCGTGGGACAACGACCGGGCCATCGCCTATCGGGAGCTAAATGGTATTTCGCATGACCTGGGCACTGCTGTTAATGTGCAGACCATGGTCTTTGGCAATCTGGGAGAGGGCAGCGGTACCGGCGTGGCCTTCACTCGTGACCCGGCTACCGGCGAGAGGGAGATCTATGGTGACTACCTGGTTAACGCCCAGGGCGAGGATGTCGTGGCCGGTATCCGCACTCCGGTGCCCATCGCTGAGTTGGAAGAGCGTATGCCGCAGATCTATGCGGAGTTTGCAGACATCTGCGAGAGACTTGAGCAGTTCTACCACGATATGGAGGATGTTGAGTTTACTGTCGAGCAGGGCAAGCTGTGGATGCTGCAAACCCGTGACGGCAAGCGCACTGCCCGGGCTGCCGTCAGAATAGCAGTGGATATGGTCCACGAGGGCCTCATCACGGAAGAAGAAGCAGTCATGATGGTTGAGCCCGATCAGCTCGACCAGCTTCTGCACCGCCAGTTTAATCCCGAGGCCAAGCCGGAAGCAGTAGCCATGGGGGTAGCTGCCTCCCCCGGAGCGGCCGCCGGCGAGGTGGTATTCACCTCCGAGCGGGCCACCGAAGAAGCCCAGGCCGGCAGCCGCGTAGTCCTGGTGCGTCACGAGACATCACCGGAAGATATTCGGGGTATGGCCGCCTCCCAGGGAATTTTGACTATGCTGGGGGGCAAGACCTCGCACGCGGCAGTAGTGGGTCGGCAGATGGGCAAGCCCTGCGTGGTCGGCTGCAGCGCTATTGATATAGACTACGGCGCGAAGCAGTTCACGATCAATGGCCGCGTCGTCAACGAGGGCGATTATGTCTCCATTGACGGCACGACCGGCGAGGTCATGCTGGGCGATGTGGACACGGTGGACTCTGATATCATTCAGGTATTGCGCGGGGAGCTAGAGCCGGAGCAGTCCGAGGATTACCAGTATTTCGCTGAGTTTATGCCCTGGGCTGATAAGATCCGCAAGCTGGGCGTGCGCACAAACGCGGATACCCCGGAGGATTCCACGCTGGCCCGCACGCTGGGCGCAGCCGGCATTGGCCTGACCCGCACCGAGCATATGTTCTTCGGTGAAGACCGCCTGCTCAACTTCCAGAAGATGATCCTCTCCGACTCCGAAGAAGCTATGACCGAGGCCGCCAACGCCCTGCTGCCCTACCAGCGCGATGACTTCTACGGCATCTTGAAGGCGATGGACAATCTGCCGGTCATCATCCGGCTGCTTGATCCGCCGCTGCACGAGTTCCTGCCCCGCGACGAGGAGAGCATCCAGGCTGCCGCCCAGGTCAGCGGCAAGACGCCGGAGCAGATCGAAGAGCTAGCCGCCAACCTCCACGAGCTTAACCCGATGCTGGGGCATCGCGGCTGCCGGCTGGGAGTTACCTTCCCGATGATCTACAAGATGCAGGTACGCGCTATCTTCGAGGCCGCCTGCCAGCTTGAGAAGGAAGGCTACAACCCGATTCCCGAGGTTATGATCCCGCTGGTCGGTATCCTCGGCGAGCTGGAGATTACCAAAGCTTACTCTGAGGAAGTCGCCAAAGAGGTGCTGGACGAGCAGGGCGTGGAGCTGGAGTGCATAATTGGGACGATGATTGAAATCCCGCGCGCCTGCCTGGTCGCGGACGACATCGCCCGTATCGCCGATTTCTTCAGCTTCGGCACCAACGACCTCACCCAGATGGCCTTCGGCTTCAGTCGTGACGACGTGGAGGGCAAATTCATTCCGTCCTACATCGAACAGCGCATCGTTGCCGTCAGTCCCTTTGAATCAATTGACCGCGACGGCGTCGGCGAGCTGATGCGGATGGCGGTCGAAAAGGGCCGGGAGGCCAATCCCGATTTGGAATTGGGCATCTGCGGTGAGCACGGCGGCGAGCCCCGCTCAGTCCACTTCTGTCACGAGATAGGCCTGGACTATGTAAGTTGCGCGCCGCTGCGCGTGCCTATCGCTCGCCTTGCCGCCGCCCAGGCGCAGGTAGAAAACCCGCGCTAAGAAGGCATAGAAAAAAGCTGTCGGTAGGACAGGCGTCTTGTCTGTTCCTGTGACCAAGGGGCGGAGTGCCCGCCGTACCAAGGAGAGAGGATGATATTGTGACTACGATCGAGTTTGTATTGGCCCGGGAGATTTTGGATTCACGAGGCAATCCGACGGTGGAAGTTGATGTGGGCCTGTTCTGTGATGTAGTGGGGCGGGCTGCCGTGCCCTCGGGCGCCTCCACTGGGGAGAAAGAAGCAGTGGAGCTGCGCGACGGTGATGAGGCTCGCTACGGTGGCAAGGGCGTGCTCCAGGCTGTCGCCAACGTTAACGAGGAAATTGCCCCCGAAATCATCGGGATGGATGCCACCGACCAGGTCGCCATAGACAATCTGATGTGCGAGTTGGATGGCACCCCCAACAAGAGCAGGCTGGGCGCTAATGCCATTTTGGGGGTTTCGCTGGCCGTCTGTAAGGCTGCCGCGGCCGCGGCGGGCTTGCCCCTGTACGAATACATCGGTGAGGTGAATGCCAACCTGCTGCCGGTGCCGATGATGAATATCCTCAACGGCGGCGAGCACGCCGATAACAACGTTGATCTGCAGGAGTTTATGATTATGCCCCTCGGTGCGGAGAGCTTCCGCGAGGCCCTGCGGATGGGTGCTGAGACCTATCACGCGCTCAAGGCGGTTCTGCAGGAACGCGGCCTGAGCACCGGCGTGGGCGACGAGGGCGGTTTTGCTCCTGACCTAAGCTCCAATGAGGAAGCTCTTCAGGTCATTGTTGAGGCCATTGAGCAGGCGGGCTTTGAGCCAGTCGACGAAATCTGCATCGCGCTGGATCCGGCAGCCAGCTCATTCTTTGACGATGAAGAAGGCAAGTACGTCCTGGCTGGTGAGGGTCGTCAACTAAGCTCGGAGGAGATGATTGACTACTACGCGGAGCTGTGTAAGCGATATCCCATTATCTCCCTGGAAGACGGCCTCGACGAGAACGATTGGGATGCCTGGCCGAAGTTGTGTGCAAGATTGGGTGATACTATCCAGATAGTCGGGGACGATTTGACCGTCACCAATACCAACATCCTCCAGCGTGCGATCAAAGAGCGGGCCATCAACTCGATTTTGATAAAACTCAACCAGATCGGTACGCTCACTGAGACGCGTGCAGCAATCGAGATGGCCCAGCGGGCAGGCATGACGGCAGTAGTCTCCCACCGCAGTGGTGAGACCAGCGACGCAACAATCGCCGACCTGGTGGTGGCGACCAATGCCGGGCAGATCAAGACCGGGGCTCCCGCGCGCAGCGACCGGGTGGCTAAATACAACCAGCTTCTGCGCATCGAAGAACAGCTTGGGGATACCGCTCAGTACCTGGGCCGGGAGGTCTTCTATAACTTGACCTGAACCGCCCACTGAGTTGCTTCGGTCCAATAACACGCAATCAAGCCCCAGGTCTATTCTTCTCCTGGGGCTTTTTGCTGCGTCGGGTTATCCCCTGGCAACTGCCGGGATGTGGCAAAAAGTCAGCCCACCGCTGGTACCGAGCGGTAGGCTGAGAGTGTCGGCAGTGCTGGCGTCGACAAAGCTGCTTAGAAGCGGCGGCCAACGGATGCCTGGATGCCGTCAGTGTCGCCACCGTCAAAGTCGGTGCCGAACAGATAGCGGGCCTGAGCGAACCAGGCCGGCTCGCCGAATTGGTCGGGCGACCCGAATTCGGTGCCAAACAGGACGTGATAGCCAATGCTGTCATCACTCCCGCCGTTCGCACTAAGGTCGTACCAGCCCGCGCCGGCGCCGTAATAGGTGCCCGGCTTTTCCGCCATCCGCTTGAGATAGGTGCCGGAAAGCGACCAGATGTCGAAGTCATCGCCGAACGCGCTGGTCGTGACGTAGTCAGCGCTGGCCATCCAGTCTCGGGCCATATAATCGGCCCCGAAGCCAATGTCGCTGCCGAGGTCGCCTAGATCGTAGTAGCCGGCCCGCAACTGCCATGCCTTATAGGCGGCGGAGTCGTAGGCCTGGCCGAAGTAGCCCTGCCCGCAGGCCACGCTGGCCAACGCCAGCATAGCTACTACCATCAGTGCAACTGTAGGTCTGCTCATTGTCTTGCCCTCCCTTTTTCGGGGCGGGTTTATCGGATCCGTACTGTGGCAAACGGTGTAGTGATAACCTAAACCAATATCACCGTGGTACAGCGCATAAGCACTACTGGCCTCAGAAGCCGGAGTTTATCGTGAAACCGTAGCCAAACTCCGAGTTTACTATTCCAGCATCGAGCGAGATCCAAGGGGCAGGATAGTAGCGCAGTGCCCCGTTGATATCTTCGCCGTCGTATTCAATCTGGGCCAACGTGTCTTGGACGGCGACAAAATCGATGCCCCCAAAGATCCCGTCCAGCGCGGCGGGCTCGCGCTCAGCACTTGCGTAGCCAATGTGAACACTGGCCTGAGGTAGCGGAGATGCGGATCCTTGCGTCAGACCAATTGATCGGCTGAGTACAAGGTAGTTGGTGCGGTTCATCTGGTCGGAGATGTCGAAGATGCCAATGGCCATCTTCGGGGCCACCGGGTTGTTGAACAGTCCCCCGATGTTGGCTTCATACTTGACGTTGACCACGGTCTCGGTGGCATAGGTGGGGATTGGCGTATCCTGCAGGACGTTCTCGATGCGGGCGGCACCAATCTCCAGAGTCGGCATCAATCCCACCGTGACTGCATAGACCCTACGGTCCTCGCCGTCGAACTCTACCTGATGAACGGAGCCTGTGATTTTCTGTGGGGTGCTGATCAGGGCGGTGGGCGTACGAACCAGTCCCGTATAGCCATACCAGGAGGGGGTCGCCTCGCTCTCGGGAGTCGCCTCCTCCCAGGGGGTGTACATAAAGCCTTGTCCCGAGCAGGTGACGGCAATCATTACTATCAAGCTTACTGTGAGTGCAACTGTGGCTGTGTAGCGCATATCTCTCAGCTCCTTGTGAAACAGTAGGCGGAATCGGACGTCTAATCCAATAAGAGTATAGTCATATGTAGTAGACACGTCAAGTGCGGGTGAGTTGCGATCGGATTTGAGCAGACGCCGTGGAGGTTTCGGTGGTCGCATCGCGAAAAGATGTCCAGAACAGCATCCACCTGTCGAGTTATGCTAACGGCGTCGGAGGAGAGAAGTTGGATGACCAGACCGTCAATAGTTGTAGCCCTGGCTACACTGATCATATTATTGGCTGCAGGTACCACGTTGCCAGCGCCTGCTGACACTGTGACTGTGGCCCAAGCGCCGGCCCGTGCTCCTGGTATCTTTCAGCCACCTGCCAGGTTGCTGCGGCCCACTGAATGGGCAAGCTTGCGTCTGTGGCCAGCCCGACACGTGGCGTCTTTTGGCAGCGGCACCACAAATCCGGCTCTGGCCTCGTACGCCGGCAAGCTCCTGCTCGTCGAGGTGTATCAAGGGGTTCTGTATCTTTCCCAACTGGAACCTGACAGTCTGAAGGTGATTGGCAAGCGTAAATTGAGCGGATTGCCGTCGGGACGGACTGTCAAAGATGTCGACGCCGTGGTCGTCAGAGGCGTGCTATGGGTAACCTGGATAAGTCAGGCGGCCGGCGAGAGTCGTCAGATGTTCTTGCGGCACAATCTGCAGACTGCGGTCTCGGCCAGTCCAGTTGAAGAACATTCGGCGACCGGCTGCTCGCTGGCTGTTTTCTCCGGCCAGTTGTGGGTATTGTGGCGCAGTCCCGGACCGTTGGGCGGGCTGTATCTGGCCCGCTACGATACCACTTCCGGGCTGGGGCGGCCCCAGCAGTGGCCCATACAGCATGCTGAATGGGTCGGCGGCGGCGCAATGGATCTGGGTGGTGAGCTATTTCTGGCCGGCATCAAGACAGCGACTCTTGTGAAGCTGCCGGCACCCATCAAGCCCCCTGCTCTGGGTGGTGGTGGGCAGCGAACACCTGTGATCCGGCCCCAGATCAAAGCGCAGCCAGCCGGCGCAACTCACCAATTATGGGCGGCTAAATTCAATGGCCAGCGCTTCTACGGCTCGCGAATGCTGCGGGGCCGCGGCAGCTTTTCTCATCCCACCTGTGCAATGCTGGATGGCCAGGTCACTATTTTGTATGCCAGCCGACCGCCCGCAGCCGCTGGTGCCGCCCAGCAATCAAGCATTGATATTACCGTAACTACTGGAGAAGTGGGCCAAGTGACCTCCACATCGTATGATAGTGGTGGTCATAATGTCGCTCCCGATGCGGTGCGGATGGGCGAGGCGTTATTCGTGGCTTACAACAAATGGTCGGCTAACCCCGACAGCTCTGCCGATGCAGTCAATCGGGGCACTTATGTAGGTAAGATTGAGCTGAAATTCTAGTATGACAGGCAGGGAACCGCCGACCTATCGCAGCTCTTGCTGGCTTCGCTTAAGGAGTGCTCCCCGGCTTGGCTACAGACTCTGTGTTGCTATCATTCCTCTTCACCGGATTGCAGGCGCTTGCGAAAGGCTTCAGCAGCCCACCGCCTGACCTCCTTCAATAGGTCGGTACGACGCTCCGCGTACCACAGCATTGGCAGCACCAGCACCGCGAAACAGATGCTGCGCAGTGCCATATCGGCCCACATATTTGCGGAGGCTCCCAGCATCCAGTCAGTCGCAGCTCCTGAACTCTTCAGCGCGATTATTGCCCACAGCAGAGGCAAATAACACACAGCCAGCTCACGCCACAATTGCAGGCGCCTGCGGTAGTAACGCCCCAGGACAGTATATAGCGTCAGAACGCTGGTCACAACGTAGCCAGCGGCGGCGGCCATGGCAATTCGCGCCAGGCTCGGTTCAATCGTTTGGGTCGTCAGTAACGCCAATATGCCGGCGGCAGCGACCGCTGCTCCTACCAGCTTGTTGACTATCACTATCCATTCTTTGTTGAGGGCGATTAAGGCCCCGTCAGCGGCTACTGGCAAAGCCAAAAAGACTGCGGCCAGCGACAGAACCTGGGCGGCGAAGATAGCCGGGGAGAATCGGGGAATGATGGTGTTGATCATAACCGGCATTATGATAAACACAAAGCCAGCTAGAATCGGCATTATCAGGCCGGCGGCCAGGGTGGGACGGATCACATAGTCCCGCAGCGCCTCCGGCCGCCTGTCGGCCCCGTAGCGCTCCCATATGCGGGGCATCAGTACGAAGCCAGCGGCTTCGGGAATGCGGTACAGATAGGCGGCAATCTGCATCGCCACGCTATACAGCCCGAAGTGGTAGGCATCGAAATACTTAATGACCAGCACACCGTCTATCGTCCGTAGCAGAATGCTCGAAAAAAGCACACCAGCGATGGGTACACCCACCAGTATCAAGCGCCATAGCATAGGCCTATCCAGGCGCGGGCGGATGTAGAAGTTGCCAGCTACTGCAAAGTACAGCAGGGAAACTGTAACGGCAGCCAACCAGCCCCACATCGCCCCCATCAGTCCGAAAAGCACTGCTCCGGCTACAATCAGGCCGAACTGAGCCAGGCTCATTACCGCCGCAGCAACAGCCAATACGCTGTAAATACCCCAGGCCCGCAGCACCACTCGATACAGAGCGATGGCTTGTCCGCCCAGGATGATGCCGGCGCCGATGGCCAAAGTTAGGCGCGTCGGGCCTTGCATCCCGGGGCCAAGCAGCGCCCAAGCCAGCATTCCCCCGCTGGCTAACGTAGCAAGTAGAATCACGGCGGTGGTACCGACGTTCTCGATATGGGTAGCATCCCCGTGGTCGTCTCGGCCAAGCGCTATGGGCAGCTCCTTGCTTAGCCCGTGCAGTGAACCGAGGTGGGAGTTGGAGAGGTAGCGCCCGAAGAGGTGCACCAGGCGCATCAGCCCGCGAGCTGTCGGCCCGATAGCTCGCATCACCAGTATGCCGCGGACGACCCCCAGCAGCATATCGCCGTAGGAGCTGCCCAGGATCATCCCCAGGCCGCCCAGCACCGATTGTGAGCGGCCTCGCGCTTCCCGGCGCGATGAATAGTCAAAATCTTGCTCGGCCATTTGCTTTCTATATCGCTTCTGGTATCTTTGCTAGAGACCTGAGCGGCTGCTGGTCGGGGTGACAGGCGGATGCTGGATATGTGTGGGCCGCCCGCAGCGGGGTGGTGGTATTCATGGGGCGAGTCATGCCAGGATCGCTACTGCGGCGCTTTCCACCAAACTCGCCAGGCAGATTATGCCTTCGGCGGTGGCGTCTACTACATCGGCGGTGATATCCGACCCCATGCAGCCTTTGAGCCAGGTGCCATTTTCCAGTTGTATTGTCAGCAAGTTGGTCCCGACTTGTTCGGCGATGCGCTCGTAATTCGCGTTGTCGGTCACCTTAAACGCAATCGCCGCCGCCCATCCCAAGAACGCGCTGGTCTCGCTGGTGTAACGGTCGCTGGCGCAGCCCTCCACGAACTGGAGGTATTGATGAGCACCCTCCAGATAGGCCTGCTGGCCAGTGGCCTCATACAGCAGAGTGAGGAAACCGCCGGCCAGGGCAGGGACATGATACCACTGCCCGCGGTGGCTGACATTGACGGCGAAGTACGGGGCCACTTCATCCTCAAAGTCAGTGATAATATGGTCGGTTTGCTCAGCAACAAAGTAAAGTTGGGCGGCGGCCCCGCCGGGCTGGTCATTCCACAGCCACAACAAGAACTGCCCAGCCGCCTCGGCCGCCTCAATCTGCCCACCATACAGGCAAGCCAGGCCGGCCGTGGCCGTTGAAAGCCCGTCCTGGTGATCGCGGAGGCCGGCCTCCGGGCCTGCTGAGAGGAAGCCGCCTGTTTGGGGGTGCTGAAGGGTCAGCAGGAAGTCCATCGCTGGCACTGAGAGGCCAAAATGGCCCAATCGGTGGGCGCCACAGATCAGCCAGGAGTTGCTCCAGGAATAGAAGTGCTCGAGTAACGGGGGCCGGGGGTAGTGGCCGGTGAAATCGCCTTCGTCATCGAAACTGTTTTCCTGAATCCAGGAGATCAGGGCCGCGGCTCGGTCAATCTGGCCCATCAGCGCATATGCCAGGGGCACTTTGTGGTAGGTGGCAATGCCGTGTGCCACTGGCTGCATCCGTCCGTCATTGTCCTGTTGTGAGAGCAGCCACTTGGTGGCTCGGATCATTGCCTGGCGGTAGCTGGTAACGTCCATAAGTCTCTAATACTCCAGTAATTCATTTAGTATAGCGTATGACGACATTCGGCCGTAGCAGGGCGCAAACACCTGACTATATTAGACATTGCCCAAAGCATACCTTCACCTCGCCTTGATGTCAACAGATTTGCTGCGCAGGTGATCTCGGCTCGGGCACTGAATATGAACAATACAGCGGCAGCCACCGCTTGTGGGGACGGAGGGAGACTATCTAGCTGGCTTGAAGCGGACTGCCGAAGCACAGGCGCCCGGAAGCCAAGTTATGCGAGATGCCCGCCAGTTGCATCCTGCCAATTCCTATCAGAAACTGCTGCAGGAGTACGACCTGCGCGAGATTGACGCCCGGGATCGGCGCAGTCTGTTTCATCGCAAGTATATGGCTCGGCTGGGCTGGGTGATAGGAACAATTCAGCGGGAGCTGGCTCCTGGTTCAACTGTGCTCGAAGTCGGCTGCTCGCAGGCCAACGCCAGCTTGCTGCTGGCCGAGCAGGGTTATCGGTGTATCGGCCTGGACATTCGTCCCGAAGCCCTCAGATACGCGTTGAGCAAGCATACCGATGGCCGCTTCTATCCGGTAGCCGGCTCGGCTGAGCACCTGCCTTTTGCCAGCGAGCAGGTAGACGGCATTATTATTGGAGAGATGCTGGAGCATTGTGCCCAGCCCACAGCGGTAGTCCGGGCGTGTATGCAACTGGTGCGCAGCAGAGGGATATTGGTGATCACCACCCCCAACGGTGAGTATCTGGGGTTGCATGACCCTCTGTATAGTCCGGAGGCTGAGCGCGATGCCCAGTTGCAGCGCTACCAGTTTCTCCGTGATACCCACGTATTTACCTTTACTCCTCCGCGCCTCCGAAAGTTGCTTACCTCATGTGGGCTGGAAGTAGTGGAGTGTGAGTATGTGGGCAGCGTGGTATATTCGGACAGGTACTCCCCGCTCAAGCGCATTATGTCCGCTGCGTGGCTGGATCGTCTCAGCCGATTGGTAAACCACCTTCCCGGCCTGAACCGCCTGCTTTCATATGCGCTGGTGGCAGTAGCCCGCAAGCCCTAGCCCACAGAATTCCTGAACGGATTTTGCGGAAAACCCGCTTTTTGAAAAAAGCCAGTTTTCCGCACCTTTCCGGCAAAAACTTTAAAAGTAGAATAGTAGGATAGATAGCATACTGTTATTCCTTGCAGGGGTCGAATAATCTCCGTTAAGACGTCCCTTCAGCCGGTTTGAGACAACAAGACCTGTTTGCATGTCGGTTTATGAGTAATCCGCGATAGCCTGGTCATCATGGTTTGGGGTGGCAAGGGTTTGGGTGCCCCAGAGTCGTGCCGTGGCATCAAGCCGCCGGGCTGCTACTTTGCTTCATCAGGTTGCCAGCCGTTCTGAGGAAGGTGTAGAGCGGCGTCCACGGGGATAAGCTGGGGGCAGTTGGGGCCGTGCATCTGCGATAGAGTTGCTGGCTCCAAGCCCCGCGCACGCAAGGCCCGGATGATCAGGGGCAGTGCCCGCACACTGTTGATGTCGCCGCCATGCATCAGAATGATTGAACCAGGTCGGATGCCGGCCAGGCAGCGCTGGACGATCGCGCTGACCGGCGGATTACCCCAATCGCCGGCATTGTGGGTCCACAGAGTAACAGTCTGCGAGCGGACACTGGCGCAGCGCAGCACATCGGCAGTGTAGTTGCCGCCGGGCGGGCGCAAGTATCTCGCCACCTGGCCGGTCAAGCGCCCGATAATGGTCTGACAGGCATCCAGCTCGGCAGCAATCTCCTGGGCGCTAAGTTCCGAGAGGCGGCGGTGGTGATAGGTGTGATTACCGATCAGATGTCCGGCCTGGGCGATGTCACGGAGAAGCTGTGGGTACTGCTCGGCCTTCTCGCCGACCACAAAGAAGTTGGCCACCACTTGATAACGGTCAAGCACCTGCAGAATCAGGGGCGTCAGTAGCGGGCAGGGGCCGTCGTCAATGGTGATGGCCACGCGGCGCTGGCGCCTGGTGCCGTGCAGCATCACTGAGGCCACTGGCTCTGCGGAGGTGTTCTCGGGCAGAAGGCCGTTGCTGGCGAGAATATGTTGCCAGTCAGCGCCATAGCCCACCAGCGGCTTGGTGTAAGCAGTGTGGGGCAGCGGTGCCAGAACGGAATTGTGAGAGGGATTGTCGGGGGCGTAGTCGAGCAGCAGCGGGTCGTAGCGCACCACGCCCAGCCTGCGCACCACTTGCGGGCTGCTGCGAATCGAGTCGGGCAATACGAGATAACTGCTGCGGGCTGTTGATAACGAAAAGACCGGCCGGTGGCTCTGCCCGCCGGCATTAGGCTCACTGGGTACGACCGACCAGACGTCAACGTGGCTGATGTCGGTATCGGCAGAAAAAGCGGCAGCCAGTGCGGTGGAGGCATCAGCCTCCATTGCGGCCAGCCGGAACTGACCGGTGAGCTGATCGCCGGCCTGGAACTTGACCAGCGCTGCTTTTTGCCCTTCGACCTCACCAACGGCCACCCGCAGCAGCCGCTGGTAGAGCGGGGCGCTTCGCAACAGACTGACGATGGCGCTCTCGTCGGCGACACAAAGCCCCTTGACTACCTGAGCTTGGTCGTCCTCCAGGGGTACCAGCAGTTCCGCGGGTGGCTGGGACCGATGCAGGGCGATATGTGACAGACTATCTGTTGCCTCGGCAGACTCTGGCTGAGTGCTGCCTGCAGCGGTAGCAAGCAGGACCAGGATTGTTATTATTGTCAGGGGAGCTAGCTGTCTCATCAGTAGCGCTACTTACCGTCAACCGCGGGTTGCCAAGCCCCGTCCTGGGCTGCCTACGAGTGCATAATCTAATCGCATTCGCCGCTTATTATAGCCTAGCTATGTTGCCGAGTCCAGCGCGGATACCATCTGGCCAGCTCAGAGAGCTTGCTTTTTGGCAAGAAGAGAGGCCCGAGCAACCAGCCCAGGCCTCCAGGTTCGTCGCGGTTACAGAGCAGTTTCCTACCACTCCACGTTAATGTCCACTATACTGTGGAGTATTTCGCCATCCACCTTGCGCACCACTCGCAGTACCACATACGACTTGTCACTTTTCTGGGCGGCCTGCAGGGCGCTCTCCCAGTCGGGCAGGCTCTCGATTGACGTTTGGTTGACTGTGCTGATAACGTCGCCTTCGGCGAGCTTACCCCGCGCCGGGCCGCCAGCATCAACGTGGGTCACGACCACACCGGCCAGGTTTCTGTCGTCGAAGTCTCCTTTGTCCTGGGTGGTGACACGGCGTACCGTCACGCCCAGGGCGGTGCTTCCTTGGGCAGCTTCTTCTTCCTCGGCTTCTTCGGGTTGTTCCAGGCCGGCATATTTGGCGGGCATCTCACCGAGGGTCACTTTCACTGTCCTCTCCTTCTTGTTGCGGACCACGGTAAGCTCGATAGTGGCATCCGAGGGGGTGCTGCCAATGATCTGCTGTAGATCCCAGGTATCTTCGACCGGCTCGCTGTTGACAGCTATGATGACGTCTTCGACCTGCAATTCACTGTCAGCGGCCGGTGAGTCCTCTTGGATATTGGCAACCAGAGCACCGTGCTCAACACCATAGAAATCCTTGGTGTTGGCAGTTAGCTCTCCAATCCCGATGCCCAGCCAGCCGCGCTTGACCACTTTGTGCTCGATCAACTGGGGGATGATATCCTGCGCTGTGTCAGAGGGGATGGCAAAGCCGATACCTACATTACCGGCGACCAATCCTCGAGAGACAATAGCCATATTGATACCGATTACCTCCCCGCGCAGATTGACCAGCGGCCCGCCGCTGTTACCCAGGTTGATGGCCGCGTCGGTCTGTATGATATCACCATACCGAATGTGAGGAGTCCTCGGATGCTGCAGAAGGCGGCCTTTGGCTGAGATTATGCCAGCGGTGACCGTCTGATCCAGCCCGAAGGGGCTGCCGACTGCCATGACCCACTGGCCGACCCTGGCATCTGCCGAACTGCCCAGGGACAGGGTGGGCAGCTTGCGATCGACATCAACCTTCAGAATAGCCAGCTCAGTCTTGGGGTCTTGGCCGACCAGTTTTGCGTCGTACTTGCGGTCGTCGTCCTTGTCAAAAAGCTGAACCTGGAAATCGGTGCCGCCCTCAACCACATGCCTGTTGGTCACGATGTAGCCGTCCTCGCGGTATATCCAGCCTGAGCCCAGCGACTGGGAGGGAATCGCTTCTTCCTCACCGGGCTTCTGCTCAGGCCCTCCAAACCAGGGGAACTGCTCAAAGAACTCGCGCAGTTGTGGCGGAATCTCCGGCATAGTGCGCTTCTGGACGCGTTCTGCGGTTATATTCACCACTGCCAGCCTTACTTTGGCAGCCACCTCCACGAAAGCGTCTTCCAGATTCCCCATCGCTTGAGCGGTTGCCGGAGGCGTAAGCTGCTCGTGCGTAGCAGGGCTATACATCACCACCGCAGCAATCCCCAGCCCAACTAACACGCTCAATAGGATGATAATAATGTGGGAATGTCGGTGACTAAACGTTGCTTTTTTCATTATTTGCCAAATCCTCCTGATAGTATACACAAGATTAGTAGACGACAGCCTATTAGCCTGAATCTTAATTGTTTGACGCAACTGGGGGTGAGATTGTTCGCCTGCCCGCTAGTCTTGTGTCCTCCAGTTCTTGGCGAGCAAGGCGGCGAAATATCCGGCTCCGAAGCCGTTGTCAATATTCACGACCACCACACCGCTGGCGCAACTGTTGAGCATAGCCAGCAGCGCAGCAACCCCCCCGAAGCTGGCCCCGTAGCCGACGCTGGTGGGGACAGCGATTACCGGCGCGCTGACCAGTCCACCGACCACGCTGGGCAAAGCCCCCTCCATCCCGGCGACTACGATTATCACCGCTGCCTGCTCCAGCATTTCCCGGTGATCCAGCAGCCGATGCAGGCCGGCCACCCCCACATCATACAGCGACTGGACCTGACAGCCGGCGGCAGCAACGGTAACGCGGGCTTCTTCAGCTACCGGTATGTCCGAGGTTCCCGCGCTGACCACCAGCACCAGGCCCCCCTGGGAGGGGGTGACCTTGGGCTGGCCGACTTGCACGATTTGCGCTTGCTCGTGGTACACCGCCTCGGAGGCCACTGCCTGAACTGCCTGGTAGGCCTCGGTGCTGGCATGAGTGGCCAGAACCACCTGCCCCTGCTCGCGCATCGCCGCGGCTATGCGGCTGATCTGTTCGGGGGTCTTGCCCGGGCAGAATATCACCTCGGGAAAGCCGGTGCGCAGGGCACGATGGTGGTCAATCTTGGCGAAGCCCAGGTCCTCAAAGGGCATACCCCGTAGCCGGTCCAGGGCGGCCTGCACCTCAACTTGCCCCGAGGCAATCTCATCAAGTAGTTGTCGCAAGCGTGACTCGTCCATAAATCGCATTAGCTCTTATTACTTGGATGCACTGCCGCCATCATCAGCCGTGTGGGAGGGCGATTGTGGCCTGTGCCCGCTCGGTTAACGGCTCATAGCAGCCATTCACTAGGCGGGAGCTTCGGCAGTTGCTGCAGCTTCAGCCATTACTGCACTACTGATATCGGCGTCGCGGCGGAACAATATATTCACCTGGGCATCACCGGACATAAGCAGCGGTTCCCAGCCCTCATCCGCCAGGCGACGGATCTGGCTGTTGGCTTGCGATATTGAACTGCTTTCGGGCAGTTGCAGGAGTCGGTATTCGTAAGTTGGCATTATCTGCTATCCTCCCAGAGGCAGTGGTCTGCACGGCCGGCACGCAGGACTCGAACATAGTGTTGCGGCCATGTGTTATGCGGCAAACTCCCAGAATAATGATAAGTGCCAGGATGATGGTAAGGAGGATTCGGACCTCCAGGCTCATATGCTTTTTGGGTCGTCCGTAAATGTAGACGCGATGACGTTCCGACGGCTCGGCTGTCTCCTGTAGCAGCTCGCGCTGGTCCTGCGGAATCTGCTGACCGCAGCGGGGGCAGTTGGGCACGTCTTCGGTTATCCGCCTACCGCATTGCGTGCAATGTACCTGCTCCATCGCCGACCCCTCGTCGCCATACCTTTGTCGGCTAATATTACTCTATTCGCTGTGGTGGCGAGAAGTCCTTCCTGGCTGCTGGGAAGCGTTCCCCGGCTCGCCAGCGAGTGTAGTGACAATAGGTTGCAACAGTATGGTTACTGTTCGTTAAATCTCGCCACCGGGGTTTGATGGGTTGGCTGGTTGTTCCGATAACACTGACGTAGGAGCGGGGAGCAGCCTATGTAAAGGAACGTTTAGTCGTGGGATATCCGACTTTGGAGGATTTCGCCAATAGCAACCACCTCGGGGCTACTGAGCAGTTGCGCACCAAAGTGTCTACTGCTGAGGATGTCCCCTGTCTGCTAGCAGCCGCATATGCCCGCGGCGTAGATTATGGTACTGACTTCTGGGCAGCTGCTGCCATAGACTATCCGTCGCCCACTGTTTGGTTCCACACGAGGTTGCCCTTGGCTGCGGAGTTGCTGGGACGGCAAACCGCCCAGATCAACCGGCAGGTAGGGCTGGTGCGTAGTTATGGTAGCGACTCACCCGTTATGATTTTTCAGGCGCGGCCGATGGCCAACGCAGTGCAGGTTGATGCCGCGCCCGTCCAGGGCGAGGTGGCGCATTACCGGGACTTCATCGTTTTCTCTGCGGCTCACCCTCAGGCGCTGGTCCGGGTTGGGGCACTCAGCTCGGATAGTGTGCCCAGCTATGAACAACTGACTCCCCTGGTCGAGCTGGTAGGTACTAATGTGAGTGTTATTGCCCATCAGTCGGCAAGTGCGGAGACGGTGAAGTTTGTCACCGGTTGTCAGGACTTAGCAAAAGATGAGTTTTTCGAGCTTCTAGAGATCGTCCTGGCTGAAGTCAGTGCATTGTGTTTGATGGTTATAGAGATCAGAGTAGACAGTGACGAAGCTGAGCAGACATTGGACAACTATCACTGGCAGCAACTCTGGAGACTGTTGCAGGATAGCCTGGGGGAGATGGATTTGTCTTGTCAGTTGGAGCCCGGCCGCTACGTTGTTGCCATGCCGGCGAGCGATTCCCAAGAGACTATGATTGCAGCCGATGGACTGCGCGGACGTCTGGAGGATTTCGGTAGATCGTGCGGAGTCAAGCTGACAGTGACCATTGGTATCGGTAACTGGAGCGCGGGGACTCCAAGTGGGGGCGAACTGCTGTGGCAGGCGCGTCAGGCCATGGGAATGGCCGCCGCATGCCACGCCAAAGCCCCATTTGTCTACCCTTGGCAACTGTTGCAGCAGTTGCTGTCCAGGCGGGTAGACGGGTAGGAGCCACGGCTGCGATATGCCGGGAGGAGCACGGTTGAGGGAGATAGACCCGTGCGGCGATGAGGCAATCCGGTCAGGCCGGTGAAGGTCGTGCTGCGGCAACGGGCTGCAACAGTGCCGTAACGAATTATCAAATGTCGAACCTGCGATTAAATGGCAACTGGTTTTGTCCCGATATCAACAGCATGCGGGTCGGGAGCAGCCCGCACGTAAGGAATGTCCCTACATGGCCCAGCCAGCACTGAAGTATTACGTTACCAGCGAGCAGCCCGAACGAGTTGAGGAGTTACGGAGCAGCATTTCCACCGCCGCAGATGCTCCTGCTCTGCTTGCTGCCGCCTACGTTGCCGGACTGCCGACCGGGGCTGATTTCTGGGCGGCAGCCTCCATAGACTATCCGTCAGCCACCATCTGGTTCCACACGCGAGAGCCGCTGGCCGCGAAACTGCTCGAGCAGCAATCCGCCGAGCTCAACCGGCAGGTGGGACTGGTGCGCAGTGATGATACCCAGTTGCCAGTGATGACTTTTCGGCCCGAGCCGATGGCCACGGCGGTTGAGGCCGACGCGCCACCGCTCACGGAGGCGCTGGCCCACTATCGGGACTTCATCGTCTTCTCGGCTGCCCAGCCTCAGGCGCTGATCCGCGCTGGATCGCTGGGCCCGGATAGCACCCCCGACTACCAACAGATAGCCCCCCTGGCGGAGCTGGTGGGGCTTAACCTGGCTGCTATCCAGCGCCAGTCCGGTATCCTGGAGACTGCGCAACTCATCACCAGTCGCCAGGAATGGTCGGAGGAACAGTTCTTTGATCTGCTGGAGAGGGCGCTGGCTAACGTTCACCAACGCGAGGAGGAGCTATCGGTGGTTGCGATGCAAGTGGAGGTTGAGTATACAGCCGGCGCACTGGCGGAGGCCCTCGAACCCTGGGAGCAAGTTTGGCACGTTATACGCGACAATCTGCGCGCTACTGACATTGTCTGTCAAATGCAGCCCGGCTACTATGTCATTGCTATGCTGGGCACCAGTCCTCGCGAGGCGATGGTGGCAGCCGACCGGCTGCGGGCCTGGTTTAGAATGCTGAGCAAAGCCACCGTAGCACAGTTTACTACTACGATGGGAATCAGCCACTGGAGTACCGGGCGACCGGGTGTCGGACAACTATTGTGGGAAGCGCGCCAGGCCATGGACATGGCAGGAGCGTCGGGAGCCGAATCGCCCTTCGTGTACACATAGTGAGATAGTCCAGCGGCTGGGATAGTCGCACTGGCAGTGCGGGGCCCCGGTTTCAATCGCCGGGGCCCTCGGCATCGGTGGGGCAAACCTGATCAGCGAACTACCTTCAGCGATACGTAGCCAACCACGGTGGGCATGGGCTGGACGTCGCCCGAGTTGCTGTAGGTTATCAGTTTCCCTCGCTGGGCACCGAGTTGCTCGGCGGCTGCCAGCATCGCCGCCGTCGGGCCATACCCACACATAGTTATCGCACGGCGGGCCCGTTCCTCCAGCAGCCCTTGTGGGTCTAGCTCCTCCATGTACTTGACCAGCCTCATATCCTGCTCGCGGGCGACCGGCGGAGGCTGTTGATGAGTCATATCAGTGCTGGCGATTATCACTACGTCCTGCTGCTGGCAGGCCTGGACAATGGCTGCGGCCAGTGACGCGGCGATCTCCCAACTCTGGTCGAACATCATTATTGGCACGATGCTCAGCGCCTCACCGTACAGGTGTTGCAGGAAGGGCAGTTGCACCTCCAGGCTGTGCTCATACTCCAGTTCGCGGGTGCCTTCGGTCAGGTGGGGACAGCTCTCCAGCAGGGCCGCCGCTATGTCTGCGTTGATAGGGGTCTGGCCAAGGGGCGTTGCCCAGGAGCCTTCAGCCTGCAAGACCGCGCTTGAACGGCCGGGGCCGTGAGAGGGACCGAGGATTATCACCAGTTCGGGGCGGCCATCCCGGGCCAGTTCGTGGAAGCCGCAGGCCGCCGGCGGCCCCGAATACATATACCCGGCATGGGGGCTGACTAAGCCCACTATCTGGCGCGGGCCGGCCTCGTTTACTTCCGGTAGCTCTCCGGGCCCCAGTTCGTGGCGGTAGCAGTCCTCAATCTCACGGCGCAGCGTCTCGGCGCTACCCGCATAAAACTGACCGGCAACTGCTGGTGGACGCACGTATTCGGCCATCGTCGCCAACCTCCCCCACTTTTATCGCTCAGGCCGGTGCCGCCAGCTTCTGTACCGCACTCAGGGCCTCGCTGACAACTACCACCTGCTCCTCGCCGCCTCGCCTTCTTACTTCAACTTCGCCGCTGTCTTCAGTTCTCCTGCCGATAACCACGTTGAGCGGGTATCCGATCAGGTCGGCGTCGTTGAATTTGACTCCCGGCCGCTCGTCGCGGTCGTCCAGCATAGCCTGGTAGCCGGCTTCCTCCAACTGGCTGGTCAGATTCTCGGCGATTTCAGCCAGGTCCGTGTTGTCCGGATCCAGCAGCAGAACCACAATGTCAAACGGGGCCACTTCCCGCGGCCAGATGATGCCCTTCTCGTCATGGTGCTCCTCGACGATTGCCGCCAATGCCCGGCTTACGCCGATACCGTAGCAGCCCATCACCATCGGCTTACGCTCGCCCTCTTCGCTGGTGAACAGCGCGCCCAGGTCCTCCGAATACTTGGTGCCCAGCTTGAAGATGTGCGCCATCTCGATGGCTCGCCGCGCCTTCAGCTTACCGTCGGGGCACTGCGGACAGCGGTCACCAGCGGCGGCCTGGCGCAGGTCGGCTTAGCGCCCCACCGCAAAATCGCGACCGACATTAACCCCGATCAGGTGGGCGTCGGCCTCATTGGCCCCGGTTACCGCGTTGCGCAACAGCTTGATTTCGTCGTCAGCAATGATCTCCACTTCCTTCGGCAGTCCGACCGGCCCGCTGAAGCCGACCGGCCCGCCGGTAAGCTCCTCTATCTCAGCAGCGGTGGCCATGCGCAGCTCTTCCGCCTCGGTAGCCCGCTGCAGCTTGACCTCATTAAGCTCCCGGTCGCCGCGCACCAGCGCCGCCACGAAACGGTCGTCCGCCTGGTACAGCAGCGTCTTGACCATCTTGTGGGCAGGCATATCCAGCATCTGGGAAATTGCCTGGATCGTCGTAGCTCCCGGCGTGTCAATCCGCTCGTAGTCCTCTGCTGGCTCCTGCTGGGCATCGGGCTCCGGCAGCCGGCTGGTGGCACATTCGGCGTTGGCCGCATAATCACAACTGTCGCACATAAACACCCTGTCTTCGCCATTCTCGTTGAGGCACATAAACTCGCGGGTGTCGCTGCCACCCATCGAGCCAGCCTCGGCCTCGACGATCAGCACCTCCAGCTCCAGGCGCTCGAATATCCGCACGTACGCCTCGTACATCGCCTGGTAGGAGCGGTCCAGCCCCGCCCAGTCGGCGTCAAAGCTGTAAGCGTCCTTCATAGTGAACTCTTTGACCCGCATCAGACCCCCGCGCGGCCGCATCTCGTCGCGGAACTTGGTCTGAATCTGGTACAGGTTCAGGGGGAGTTCCTTGTAGGAGGTCACCTCGCCGGCCACCAGATCGGTAATGACCTCCTCGTGGGTCGGCCCCAGGCAGAACCAGCGGCCGGTGCGGTCTTCGCTGCGCAGCGGCTGGGGCAGGAAGGTGTCCCAGCGGCCGGTGCGCTCCCACAGCTCCTGGGGCTGGAGCACCGGCATAAAGACCTCAATGGCCCCGGCGCGGTTCATCTCCTCGCGGACGACCTGCTCGACCCGGCGCAGCACGCGCAGGCCCAGCGGCAGGTAGGTAAAGACGCCGGAGGTCAGCGGGCGGATGAACCCGCCGCGCACCAGCAATTTATGACTGGGAATTTCCGCTTCCGCCGGCGCCTGTCTCAGCGTCGGCGCGTAATACTGTGTCGCTCGCACGTGGGTACCTCCTGCGGTTAAAATGACCCTATCGCCCGACAAACAGCCGTTACCATGAATAGTTAATGCAGGGCGCTAATCCCACAAGCTGATTATCGGACCGGGTCCGCTGTTGCGCATTGTTTCTTGATCGTCGTGCCACGTCTGACAAATGACCTTAAGAGTTCGACAGACTGCACCACTATTCTCTGCGGCGATCTGTATCGTAACCTTATACGTGCCCGGCGGCCACAAGTCTTCTCTCGTGGATGGCATAACAGTCGTGATGAACTTGAGACGAGTATCGTGCAGAATATCCGAGGCAGGGCTCGCCTGGACCAAGTCACTATCATCGCCGATAATGTGCCTGCGACGTGGGTCAGCAATCCTTGCCACATCGCAGTCGGCCTCAGCACCGCTGGGCAAACAGGCAAGCCACGCTGGGTCCCCATGGTGCGTCCAACAGAGATAAAACGGCATGGGCTGCCGATTGTCTTTACCGGATGTACCTACCCTCTCCACAGCCAGGATTCTGACTTGGACATTTCTCGCTGGCGTCTTGCCCTTGTTTGCTATACGCAGACGCAGATAGTACGCCGGCACGCGCAGTTGCTGTTCGCCGACGAGAACGAACGTTTTCTGGCACATGCAGCAACGTATCCTCAATTTCGGAGGCCAAATTCTTTCTTGGAACAATGCCACCATGACACCGACGAAAGTAATGAACGTGAGCCCGCCAGTCACATAGACAAGTCCCCACGTGGCCCGCACGAGTTCGTCAGGATCCATGGTTGTCACCTCCAGTCTGTTGTGATGAGTTGGCGTCGGGACGCCTGCTCCTAGTCAGCTATTCGAAGTAAAACATTGAATCTCTTCCAAAAGCTTTGGTGCTGCCTCCGACATCTCTACCATCTTGACCAACTCCCCCTGCCGGAAGATGGTGGCGTAGTCGCCGCCACAGGCCGGGCCGTTGACTTCGCAACCCCTCAGCGCATTTTTCCCCAATAATACCCGCCTGCGGGCAAAGAGACAAGTGCGGGCGGGCTGGGAGTTGGAGAAGGGAACTGGCTCAGTTGTCGCGAAGGGCTCCTCGGGCGCGGTTGCGCCCCAGGGAGGGCACTGCATGCGGATTCTGCTGCGACCTATTCCTGAGCGGCGCTTTCGGCCTCTTCTTTCAGGGCGGCCAGCATGGCGTCGATGTTCTGCTGCATCTTCTTGCGCAGCAGGTTCTTTATCAGCGCCCCGATTAGCGGCACATTGTATTCGTAGTTGACTTCTAAGCGCATCCGGGTGCCGGCGGGCACCTCCCCAAACTCCCAGCGCCCACTGTACTCGCTGAAGTCGCCCTCCAGTTGCGTGAACGTGCACAGGTGGGCGGCGTCGTCCCAGTAGTCTTCCTCCGTCCACTCGATGGTGCGATTAAACTCCTTGATTACGCCGGTCCAGCGGCTGACCCGCCGGGGCGGGTCGTCCTCCAGAATCTCCACGCTCTGGACATCGGCCATAAACTCGGGGAAGCGCTCGATATCCTGGGCCAGCGCGTAGACCTCGGCTACCGGACGTTCAATGATGATCTCACTTTCTACTGTAGGCATGAGCAATACTCCTTATTCTGGAAAATTCATAAACGGATTTTGCGGAAAACCCGCTTTTTGAAAAAAGCCGGTTTTCCGC
>JAUVZM010000068.1 GCA_030602615.1 bacterium | reverse complement strand
GCCAGCCACGCCTTGCGGGCCGGCCGGACCCTGCGGGCCCTCGATCACCTCAATAGCGTCCAGCAGGCGGCTGATAGCCATGGCGAACTCGTAGCGCGTCATGGCCCGGTTGCCGCGGAAAGTGCCATCGGGATAACCAATGATTATCCCCATATCCACCAACTGCTGGACAGCGTCATAGGCCCAGTGGTCGAACGGGACGGTCTGCGCGGGGTTGAGCTGAGCGCAAGCCGGGACTGCCAGGAGCACAATCAAACAGGCAGTTACGATATACTTGGTCATATTTATTCTCTCGCATAGTCTCTCAGGAAGCTGCTGCAAAGCAGCGCTTCACTCATACGCCGAAGCAGCGAAGTGGCGAGTGGTTCCAGTCTCCAATGTTCCCTGTCTCCGTCGCCGGCTTGCTGCCGGTAGTGTATGACTTGCTGGTTGCTGACCTTACTGCCAATCTGGCTTTGCGAGATACCCTCCCTTCTTCGCCCGGTTTCGATGGGCAGCGCAACCAGTTGCTGAGAGAGCCGCGGACGCGTCAGTGGCGCCCACAACTTGAATTATCTTAGCATATCGGCAGAGAAGTGTCAAGACTGGACCCGAAGGAATTTTGCTGACCGGCATGAATATACAATAGTGCGTGACCGTCAGAGCAAGAAAGGGCATTGCCGATGACATAGTCGGGCTATGTCACCCGGTCTGTCGACGACGAAGACAGGCGGGTCAAGCGCGTCCGCGTTACTGACAAGGCGCGGGAGCACTGGGAGGACCTGGGCGATACCCCGGTGGCCAATCTGCAATGCCATGATAGTGTCCGAGGAGCTGATCTGTCAAATGATGAACCAGATGCGCTTGCAAAGCGTCAGACCTAGCAGTTCTAAATGCAAAGGTTGCGCCCGCAACCGAAACGAGAGATCAGGTTGGTGGTTACCTATGCTGGACAGCCATCTAATGAGGAACCAGCACCTTGCCATGCCGCTCATTATCTTTCTCGCCTTGTCCCTGTGCGCCGGCGCGTGGCCACAGGACGACCTGCCGCGGCCGTTGACGCTGGATGTTGCGCTCCAGCTGGCACTGGAGCGCAACCCCTCGGTGGCTGCTGCCGAGAGCGAACTTGATGCACGTCGCGCAAATCTTGGCGCTAACAAAGGCCGCTGGCTACCAACTCTGAGTGCCGACTGGGATTGGCGCACACAGCAGGCTCTGACCCAGCCGATTATGACTGGCACCGGCCGCACCACGAGCCGGGACCTGTCGCTGACCCTGAATCAGACCTTCTACGAGTCCGGGCTAAGCGAGGCCATTGGTGCCGCGCACCAGCAGGTCCAAGCCAGCGAGGCTAGCCTTGAGAACGTCCGCAGACAGCTCTTGAAACAGGTCGCGGCCACCTACCACACCATTCTCGCGCACCGAGAATTGGCACAGGTCGCCGATGATGCCGTGAGCGCAGCCGAGCGGCACCTGGAGTTGGTCAATGCCAAAATCGAGGTGCGCACTGCCGCTGAGGTAGACCGTTTGGCCATCGAGTCGGAACTGGCTGACGCCCGGTATGAATTCGTGCAGGCGGTCAACGCCGTATGGCAGGCATTGGCAGAGCTGCAGGCGCTGCTGGCACTTCCCCCTGAGACGCTACCCATGCTCGGCGAATCCCCGGAACTGGACTACAGCCGCGGTAAGCTGGAGAACTGGATTGATGAAGCACTCGCCCAGCGCCCCGACATGGTAGCCCAGCAGCACCAGGTGCGAGCGGTGGAGTTAAACGTTGAGCAGGCAAAGATCGGGGCCGGCGTGAGCTTGAGCGTCGTTGGTCAGGCAAGCTACGGCCAATACACGGACACCAGCGGCGAAAGCTGGTGGGTCGGAGCCGGCGCCAGCTTCCCACTGCACGACCGTCAGGCCCAGGCGGAGGTCGATCAAGCTCGCGCGAACTTGCAGACGACACACCAACGGCTTTCTGAACTGAAGCTGACCATAACGCGGGAGGTCGCGCAGGCCTGGTATGCGCTGGGAAATGCATCAGAGCGCATCGCCGCCGCCGAGGCGTCAGTCGAAGCCGCCGCGACGAACCTCGATTCTACACGTGAGCAGTACGCTGCCGGTGTGGCTGACATCATCAAAGTGACCGACGCGGCGCTGAACTGGCGCCGCGCCAGAGGCCAGCTTGTTCAAGCACAGTACGACCGTAACGTCGCATACTATAACCTGCTGGCTGGTTCCGGACGGCTGCTGACCGAGTCGCATGCTACGATGGCCACCGAACAGGGAGAGATGGTGACAGCACAATGAGACGCTGGATAGCAATAGTTATTATCGTGGTAGTGATAGCCGGCGCGGGATGGTGGTATCTGCATAGACGCAAGCAGGCCAAGCCGAATGCCGAGTTGTTCACCACTACAGTGGTCCGCGGCGAGCTGCGGGTTACCGTAGCTGCCACTGGGATACTGGAGCCGCTGACGACCGTGGAGGTCAAATCGCGCACTGGCGGCGAGATCGAGAAGATGTACGTGGAGGCCGGCGACTACGTGAAGGCGGGCGATGTGATCGCGCAGCTTGATCCCACTGAGCTGCAGGGGAATGTCGATCAAGCACAGGCGACGGTTGATGCTGCCGTGGCCAGAGTAAAACAGAGCCGTTACTCCGCGGAGGTCCAGCAAGAGCAGACACGCACACAGATTCAGGAAACACAAGCCTCCCTGGAGGTGACTCGGGCCCGACTCAGACAGGCGCAATCGCAGCTTGAGGAAACCCGCGAGAGCACCAAACAAAGCGTCATCCAGGCGCAGGCTAGGCTGGGGTCCGCGCACGCCAGTCTGGCTGAAGCCAAGGTCCAGGAGCGGATACAGCCGGAGCTGACCAAGGCCGATATCAGCCAGGCTAACGCTCGCGTGCACGAAGTCCAGGCGACGCTGGAAAACGCGCAAACTGAATTGCAGCGCCAGGAGCGGCTGTTAGAGAAGGGCTTTGTCTCCCAGCAGGATGTAGACAACGCCCGGCGCAGCTATCATACCGCTCAGGCGCAATTGCAGCAAGCGCAGGCCAGCTTGCAGACGGCTCAGACGCAGCAGGTTCAGATTCAGGTGCGCCAGCGCCAGCGCGAGTCAGCCCAGGCGGCAGTGACCGAGGCGCAAGCGACTCTGGCTGCGGCCAAGACGAGTCAGAAGACGCAAGTTCAGGTGCGCACCGACGAGGTCGAGGCCGCGCGCCTGGCAGTCGAGCAGGCCGAAGCCGCCCTGGAGCGGGCCCAGGCAGGCACGTTGACCGACGCGGTCAAGACGGAGGATATCACGGTGGCGGCCGCCGAGCGGAGGCGTGCTCAGGCCAGTCTCGACGATGTTCAATACAACTTTGAGCACACCACGGTCGTAGCGCCGCGCGACGGCGTGGTGCTCGAAAAGCATGTCGAGGAGGGCACAGTGATACCGGCGGGGACTGCCGCCCTGGCTCAAGGCACCGCCATTGTAACCATTGCCGACATCACCGAGATGTATGTTATGACCGATGTAGACGAGGTGGATATATCGCGGGTTGAAGTCGGCCAACCCGTGGATATTAGCGTGGAGACCCTCGCTAATACGAAGATCACCGGACGAGTGGATAAGCTGTATCCCCAGGGTCGGGAGGAGGAGAACGTCATCTACTTCCAGGTGCGCATTAAGATCACAGATTTGCACCTCAAACTGCGGCCGGGGATGACGGCAGATGTGACGATTCTTACCGCCCAGCGGGAGGATGTGCTACTCGTGCCCGACTCGGCTATTGACCGCTCCGGCGACAGACCGTCGGTACTGGTACTCCCAACAGAGGGCGGCGAGCCACACAGCCGCGAGGTGGCGGTTGGTGTAACCAATTATGAACAGACCGAGATCATCAGCGGCCTGCAGGAAGGCGACAGGCTTGTATTGCCCTCGGGGGCGCCAGAAGCCCAGCAGGCCGGGGCCGGTGAAGGCGAGAGCCGCCAGGGTTCGCGCCCGCCCATGATGATGGGGCGGCCACACCGGTAAGGGTGGCCAGCCGGAAGGACAGGAGAAAGCATATGCCGCTGATTCAGACACAAGATCTGCGCAAGACCTACAAAATGGGTCATGTTGAGGTCCACGCTCTGCGCAGGGTGAGCATCGAAATCGAGGCAGGCGACTACCTGGCGATCATGGGACCTTCGGGATCAGGCAAGTCCACGCTGATGAACCTGCTGGGCTGCCTGGACACACCAAGCCAGGGAACCTACCTGCTGGACGGCGAGGACGTCAGCAACCTCGGGCCGGACAGACTTGCCGCTGTGCGTAGCCAGCAGATCGGCTTTGTTTTCCAGCAGTTTAATCTCCTGCCCAGGGCAACCGCCCTTCAGAATGTGGAACTCCCCCTGGTCTACACAGGAGCCAGGAACCGGCGTGAACTGGCCCTCAGATCGCTGGAACGCGTAGGGCTGGGCGATCGAGCACACCATCGCCCTACAGAGCTTTCGGGCGGCGAGCAGCAACGTGTGGCTATGGCACGAGCACTGGTAAACAACCCCAACATAGTGCTGGCCGACGAGCCAACCGGGAACCTTGACAGCCATACGGGAGAAGAGATCCTGAATGTGTTCGATGAGCTCAACGCTGAGGGCATTACCATGATCATGGTGACACACGACCCGCAGGTGGCGGATCGCTGCAGACGCACGGTTCAACTGGTAGACGGGGAGATCATCAGCGATAAGCAGAACCATGAGGTTAGGGGGACAGGTGAGATTCAGTGAACCTCATTGAGGCGATGCGCACGGCATATGTGAGCTTGGTTGCCAACAAGTCCCGGTCGGTGCTGACTATGCTGGGCGTGATCATAGGCGTGTCGGCGGTCCTAATAGTGGTCGCCATCGGGCAGGGTCTCAAGGCCGATGTCCTCGAGCGCATCCGTTCGATGGGCACAAATCTGGTCACGATTAGCCCCGGCGGCGGACGGCGCCACGGGCCACCAACCGGACAGACTCAGCCCGGCAAGCTGATAGAAGAGGACCTGGAGGCGCTCCAGCAGGACCTGACAAACATCGCCGCCCTCGCCCCAACTGTGCAGAAGGGCGTTACCGCCAAGTATCGCAATCTCACGCACACGACTCAGGCGGTGGGCACCAACTCCCAGTGGCCGACGGCCATGGCGTTCGAAGTGGCGGAGGGACGCTTTTTCAGTTCCAGCGAGCAGCGTGCTCGTGCTCGCGTCGCAGTTGTGGGCCAGGAGGTTGTGGATGAGCTTTTCTATGGACGGCCGCTGGTCGGAGAGTATATTCGCATCAATAACACCCCCTTTGAGGTCATCGGTATCCTGGAAGAGAAGGGCGGCGGTTGGGGGAATCCGGATAATCAGATCGTAATGCCCCTCAGCACCGCCCGCCAGCGCCTGGTCGGCGACGCTGACCTCAATGCAATCCTGGTCTCGGCGGCCAACGAGGCCGTTGTTCCCGCGATAAAGCAGAATATCGAACGCACCCTCTTCCGTACCCACCGGGTGACCGAGGCCACCAGGGACTTCGACATCCGCGACCAGACTGAGATGCTCTCCATGGTGAGTGAGACCACCGGGCAGATGACCTTGTTCCTGGGCGGAATTGCAGCAGTGTCGCTGGTTGTAGGCGGCGTCGGGATTATGAATATCATGCTGGTCTCGGTCGTCGAGCGCACCCGCGAGATAGGAATCCGCAAGGCTGTCGGCGCCCGGCGCAGCGATATCATGGCCCAGTTCCTGATCGAGTCGGTGATGCTGAGCGCATTAGGTGGGATAATCGGGATTGCCTTCGGCTTTGCAGGCTCACAAGCATTAGGACAAAGTCTCGGATGGCAAACTGTTGTGCCACTGTGGGCCGTGGTGCTGTCCTTCGTGTTTTCGGCAGCGGTAGGGATCTTCTTTGGGTGGTATCCGGCCCGTAAGGCGGCGTTGCTGGATCCCATCGAGTGCCTCCGCTATGAGTAGCCCCAACGGTGACCTTCGCTCCGACGCACCCGCTGCTTAGCAGAACACTTGGCTGTGATAGTGCGCTGTCACAGGTGCCAAATCCTTATTAACGTTGCTCTGCACCCTGTTGCACATCCAGCCGAACGAGCAACGAGTCTCTGCGGACTATTGGTGGGCACCGACATTACTGAATGTCTGCCTAGCTACCATATTTGCGGACAGCGTTGACCATAGCGATGTAGTTTTCCGGCTTGACGCCCGGATGGATGGTGTTGGATGAACTGACAATGTACCCGCCTCCGGGGGCAGCCACCTCGATGGTTTCTTTGACGACCTGCTCCACTTCCTCTTCGCTGTCGAACACTAGCAGATTGCGACAGTCAATATTTCCCAGTATACAGAACTGGCCCGTTACGTACTCTTTAACCTGGGCAATATCCATGCACTGCGGCTGAATGGGGTGCAATCCGTCAAAGCCTACCTCCAGAAAATCGTCCAGGATCGGCCAGACGTTCCCGTCAGTATGCTTGACTATCAGCAGCCCCTGGTTGTGGACGTGCTCGATGATTTCGGCATGATAGGGCTTAATATACTCGCGATAGTTATCCGGCGACATCATGGTGGTTCCTTCGCCCGCCAGGTCACCATTCATAATGATGATATCCACACCGGCTTGCTTGGCCAGTTCCACTGCTCCCAGATAGTAGTCGGTGGCGATTCGCGCCAGATCGCGGACCAGCGGCGGGTCAAGCATGTAGTCCATCAGCAAGTGCTGCATACCTCCGCGCAGCTTCCAGCTTATTTGGTAGGGGTCCGGTATCATTACGAAGTGGGCCTTGGCGGCTCCCACCTTCTCTATTACATAGCGGACGCGGGCAAAATCATCGTCTTCCAGTTTGGAGACCATATCAAAGCCCTTAAGGTCCGAGCGACTCTGAATAACCCCCGCTATCGGGAACGGCTCGCCGTGTTCGCTGGTCTGAAAGATCGTTCCGAATTTGTCTTTGAGTCGGTCATCGCCGACTGGTTCACGTCCGGTCGAGATGATGTATGAGGTGGCATCAAGCGGCAGTTCTTGGACGGCAGTGCAGTACAGATCGACAACATATTGAGCCTCGTCACCCATAGTTATAGCATCCAGTTCAACGTCAACTTCCTGACCGGTTAGCAGTTCCACTATCCTAACGAGGATTGGTTGGTCGATCCACAGTTCCATAATGGGCACACGGTCAGGCACCTGGCAGCGCAGTGCCGCGAGCACTCGTTCTTTGGAATTCATTGTAGTCGTCATCCTTAGCCTCCCGGCGCTCATAAGTGCGCAACTGATTTGTGGTAACCAAATATCGGCGGAACAGCTCAAGGGTACTTTGCTTTGTGGTTGCCATCTCTATTCCCCAATTGCTCACCGTTCTCCTCTTGATTGCACCATACGAAATCAGCTATCCGCCACTCCTTGACATCTACGCAGGGGGGGAGTATTATATAATACCCGAGGTGAGCAGTTACACAATGAAAGGAAATTGATCTCAATGTTCACACCGCAGCACAATAACCTCACCGTTGTAGGACAAATTGTCCTTGCAGTGATACTGACGCTGCTACTAGCGGCGGCCGGCGCAGCCCAGCCCAGTGGGAGCGAGTCTAGCAGTAAACCGTGGTGGAAACAAGAAAAGATCCGCTTCTTCTGGGGGCAGTGGCAGCATCAGGGCAACGCGGGAGTATCAATGGAAGAGACTATGGCGAATTTGGCGCAAGTCGGCGCTACTGTGTTCGCATCGCACACACGCGGGCCAGTTGACTTCGAGCAGGCCCGGCTGGCCCACAAATATGGTATTCGCTACTTCAAAACGCTCTATGTGCATATCCTGCATGAGTTTGCCGCTGAGATGAAGGCGCCCCACGCTGTAGATGAGCGGGGCGAATGGCCGGGTTGGTACGTTCCCTGTCCGCTAAACCGCCTCACGTACGAGCAGTGGTTCCTGAAACCTATGCTGGAAGCAGCTCGAAGTGGGCTTGTCGATGGTATGCACATGGATTGGGAGGAATATGGGGGCGCAGGTGAGGCAAAGATCTGCTATTGCGATGAGTGCTTTGCCGCATTCCTGAGACGAAAGGACCTCCAGGTCGAAGAAGAAGTGCCTAAAGACCAGCGCTACCAGTGGCTGCAGAAGCGCGACCTGGTAGACGATTATGAGCAAGTCTTCCAAGAGCGACGCACCGAGATGTTCGCCGACTTTGCCCGGCGCATCCGTCAGGTCAAGCCGGATTTTATCTTCTCCGGCTACGGCTACTTCATGTTGGATAATCCCATCCGTAACGGGCTGCACACGCCCCAGGCCCCGTTCTTTGTTGTTGACGACCGCCACTACAGTGAGGACCACACCAGACCATGGTGGGAATCGTATAAGGCTCACCTCCAGAAGCTCGGCTTTCTGCGCATCGCCGGAAGCTGGGACAACTCGTCCTTCGGTGGGCAGCCCGAGTCGGATAACAGTGCCTCGCAGTGGATGTATGATGCCGCCATAAACAACGACGGGTACTGGCTGTGGTTTGAACAAGAGCTTACGCCCGATACGTGGCGGTCCTTCTGGATAGCCAATCGCCGCATTCGGGCTACTGAGGCCAAAGTCGGCCAGTTTCTCCTGGATGGCAAGCAGGATATTCATTTCGTGACAGCAGTGGAATGGTCGGGCAGCCCTGAACTTGACCGGAAGATTATCCAGCGTACATATCACCTCGACGGTGAGCATCTGGTCCATCTGCATAACGTTGATACCGACCGGCCGATGCGCTTGCGACTGCGTTTCCCGCGCTTGCGCGCGGAATCGCGCTGGGTAGTAACTGATCCAATGGCTGACCTGACCTACGCCCATGACGGAGGCAAGGTGATATGGACTGGCCAGGAACTCAGAGACGGAATGGGTCTGAGCCTGGAGAAGCGCTCGGAGCTGTTTGTGAAGCTGGCTCCTGCCGAGAGTGCTTTGCCAAGTCAGCCTGCTGCCACCATTGTCTGTGACGAGACCAGGCCTATGCCCAGTC
>JAUVZM010000017.1 GCA_030602615.1 bacterium | reverse complement strand
CACCTGGAAAAAGGGCGGGTTGTCATCTTTGCTGCCGGCACGGGCAATCCCTTCTTTACTACCGACACCGCGGCAGTCCTGCGCGGGGCGGAGATCGGCGCAGAGGTCATAGTCAAGGCCACCGATGTCGCCGGCGTCTACGACAAAGATCCCCAGGAGTACAGCGATGCTCGACGATTTGCCGCCATAACCTACCTGGATGTTCTCAGTCAGAGTCTTAAGGTGATGGATGCGACGGCAATCTCACTGAGTATGGACAATGACCTGCCCATTGTGGTCTGTGATCTGACCACTCCGGGCAATATCAGGCGGGTGCTGGCTGGCGAGGCCGTCGGTACTTATGTTGGCGAGTGTGAGACGGTGTTCGCCGACGAGCAAGCTGGAGTCTGAAGCGCTCCAATTGACAACTTTGCGGTAAGGAGGAGATTCTATGGATCGGCTCATTGCTGCTCACAAGCGCAAGATGCAGCAGGTACTCAAAGACTTTCAAGACCAACTGGGGACCGTACGCACCGGCCGGGCCTCTCCAGCGATTCTCAAACCCATCAAGGTTGACTACTACGGCTCGAAGTTGCCCATCAACCAATTGGCTACCATATCAGTACCCGAGCCCCGGCTTATTACCATCACCCCCTGGGACAAATCCAGCCTCGAGGCCATCGAAAAGGCGATTCTCACCTCCGAACTGGGGCTTAGCCCCAGCAGTGACGGTAATATTATCCGCCTGGCGTTACCGTCGCTTACCGAAGAGCGCCGCGAAGAACTGGCCAAGCTCGTCCAGAAGATGGCCGAAGAGAATCGGGTGCAGATGCGCAATATCCGCCGGGAGGCCAATGACGGTATTGACAAGATGGAGCAAGATGAGGGGCTTTCCGAAGATGAGGTCAGACGGGGAAAAGCCGAAGTCCAGGAGATTACTGACGAGTTCATCGAGAAGATTGACGAGGCGGTCGAAGAGAAGATCACCGAGGTCAGGGAGTTCTGATGATAACTGCGCCTGATACGGTCGGGCACGAGCTGACAAGTGCTCGGCGCTTACTGGGCAATGCAGACTGGCAGGTAGAGATAGAGCAAAGCGGGCCACCGTCACCTCATCAGGTCCCGGCCGGCCCGCTGCGGGTCATTCAGCAGCACCGTGCCGGTCAACACGGTATAATGCTCACAGTGGCTCGGCAGATTAGTCTGGGCTGTGGTGAGGCTGACTGAACAGGCCTTACCAATGGCCCCTGAACAGATATCTATTTACAGGAGTGTGGCAACTGTTGTCGGAACCAGCCACTGATCTGACAAACAAGCTCCCGGCGGACTGCGAGGTTCCCGCGCACATTGCCATAATAATGGACGGCAATGGCCGCTGGGCCGAGCAGCATGGCCTCAGCCGAATGGACGGTCACCTGGAGGGCCGTAATGCTGCCCGGAGGGTGATCGAGGCCTGCGCCAAGCTGGGCATCGAAGTGCTCTCGCTGTATGCCTTCAGCGTCCAAAACTGGCAGCGGCCCACCCCTGAAGTCGAGGGATTGATGGAACTGATTGAGATGGCGCTGCGCGAAGAGCTGCAGGCGCTGGTGGCCAACAATGTTCGCTTTGTTGCTTCCGGGCGCCGCCAGGACTTGCCGCAGTCCCTGCAGCGGGTGCTTGATGAGGTGGAACGGGATACCGCCGCCAATGACGGACTGATCCTGAATCTACTGGTCAACTACGGCGGACGCGCCGAGATTATTGACGCCACCCGGAGCCTTGCCCAGCAAGTAGAAGCAGGCGATGTCTCCCCGGCAGATATTGATGAGCAGCTTTTCGCCGGTCATTTATATGCGCCGGACCTGCCCGCCCCTGACCTGATAATTCGTCCCGGCGGGGAGATGCGCCTCAGCAACTTCCTGCTGTGGCAGATTGCCTACGCCGAGCTGGTAGTGATGCCGGTGTTGTGGCCCGATTTTACCGCCGCTCACCTGCTTGAGGCAATTGAAGAATACAGTAGCCGGCAGCGGCGTTTTGGTCGTGTTCCCAAAGGTGACGAATAGTCGTATCACTTTGGCAAGGAGGATACGTATATGCGTACCATAGCAGGCGTTACATTGCTGGTGTTGTTGGTCCTGGCAGCCAGCGGGGCGTGGACCGGGCAACCTGAGGAGTACGTTCTCTACGGCAGTTACGAAGACGTGCCCTTGGTGGGCTGGTGGCCGGCGGATGCTATCGGGATGATAGCAGTTGGCGGTGTCGAGTTCTTCGAGATACCCGGCAACGGTGGGGGACTCACTCTGCCCGTTCGCGCCGAGATTGTTGATGCCCGCATCACCGAGATTCTCTCTGCGGGCATCAGCGGTCCGGTCTGTGGCAACATTGGGCGTTGGGTCCGTGACATCCGTGGCCAGCCGACCATCTATGTCGGGCCGTATCGGTTAATTACGGTCTACGACGAGGATGCGGTCAATGCCGGAGCCGCCTCAGCCGAGGACTTGGCTTGGAAGTGGGCCCAGTCGGTGGCCGAAGCCCTGCCCCAGGTCCTGCCCAGTCCCTATGCTGCTCAGCCAGTGACCGAACCTTCTTCTGGCGGGGAAGAATAGCAGATTCCGAGGATTCCGGTGCGGCTGGAAGAGCTGGGCGAATTTGGTCTGATAGCCCGGATCGCTGAGGCTGTCGGCGCTGGTCACGAGTCAGTGGTCGTCGGCATTGGCGACGACGCGGCGGTGATCGAGCCTGCTGGGGCTGGGCATCTGCTGGTCACCACTGATGCCTGCCTCGAAGGCCAGCATTTCCGCCGCCAGTGGCTGACTGCCCAGCAAATCGGGTGGCGGGCGACCGCTGCCGCACTCAGCGACATAGCGGCGATGGGTGGAGAGGCCCTCGCCGTTTTTGTCTCGGCGGGCTTGCCCCCGGCAGAAGAAGCCACCTTCGCTGAGCAGCTTATCTGTGGGATACACGAGGCTGCCACCGAGCACGGCGCTGCTCTGGCCGGCGGCGATACCTGCGCCAGTCCCGACCGAATATACCTTGATATAGTAGTAGTAGGCCAGGCCGAACGGCCCTGGCTGCGGAGTACCGCCCAACTCGATGATGTCCTGCTGGTAACCAACACGTTGGGCGAGGCCGCCGCCGCTTTGCACTTACTGGAGGGCGGCCTAGTTGAGAACGCTGACGGCCTGCCGCCGGCGCTGCGCCACCGATTTGCCCGACCCACTCCGCAGTTCGCGGTCGCCCGGTGCTTGCAGCAACTGTCCCAGCCACTCTGCGCCATCGATATAAGCGACGGGCTTGTCCAGGATGCTGCGCACGTCGCCGAGGCCAGCGCGGTTGCTCTGACTATTCAGGCGAGCCGCCTCCCCGTAGCCGAGGCCTGCCGCGAGGTGGCCGTCCAAGGTGATGTCGATCCGCTTCAGTGGGCGTTGACGGGCGGGGAGGAATATGAACTGCTTTTGGCCGTGCCCCGTGGTTTAGTGGAACAGGCCTGCGCCCTGGTCGAAGCCGAGGGCGTTAAATTGACCGAAATTGGGTTCGTCGCCGCCGGCACGGGCGTGACAGTGCTGGACGCCGACGGGAATGAAATCGAACTGGATCGCGGCGGTTGGGATCACTTCGCCAGTCACTGAGGACAGGATCAGCATATTATGACTCATCATCCGGGGCCGCCAGCAATTGAAGCAAGAACAGGCACTGCTGGACCTCTGCCGCCGTGGCTGCGAGTTAAGGTAAAGAAGGCTGCGCTCACCGAAAACACCGGTCGGAGGCTGGGCTGTCATGATGTGGCTACTGTCTGCGAGCAGGCTCATTGTCCCAACATCGGCGAGTGCTACAGCCACGGCACCGCCACTTTTCTGATAATGGGCACGGTCTGCACTCGCAACTGCAGCTTCTGCGCGATTGACAGCGGTAGTCCTCAGCCCCTTGACTTGCAGGAGCCGCAGCGCGTGGCCGAGGCCGCCGCGGACCTGGGTCTGGATTTCGTCGTGGTCACCTGCGTGACTCGTGATGACCTGCCTGACGGCGGCGCTGGTCACTTTGCAGCGACCATCCGCGCAATTCGCAACCGTCTGCCGGAAGCTGGTATCGAGGTGCTGACCTCCGACTTCGGCGGAGATAGGTCAGCGCTTGCTCGAGTGCTGGAAGCCGAGCCGACTGTGTTCAATCACAATGTCGAGACCGTGCCTCGCCTCCAGCCTGAAATTCGTCCCCAGGCTGACTACAACCGCTCGTTGGGCATGCTGGCTGCCGCCGGCCAGATCGCTCCTCACATCTCGACCAAGTCGGGGCTTATCGTCGGGATGGGGGAGACCACCGACGAGATTCGCCGGACGATGACGGACCTGGTTGATGCCGGCGTCAGCATATTGACCATCGGCCAGTATCTGCAGCCCACCCGCCACCACCGCCCGGTCAGCCGCTATGTTCCCCCTGATGAGTTTGGGTTGTACCGGCAGTGGGGCCGAGAGGCCGGGTTGGCCTGCGTGCTGTCAGGCCCCTTCGTGCGCAGCAGTTACCAGGCGGCGAAGGCCGCCCGCGCAGTCTTGACGAAATAGCTGACAGAAGGATTATGCGGCTGGGTTCAGGCTGAAATCGCGCGACGGCACCCTCTTAGTAGCCTGTTGCTGAAAAGTAGCGAGTGATTGGTGTGTTGCGACGCACAAAGAAGGCCCTCCTAATATTGCTGGTGCTCGTTGTGATCGGGGGCATTGGTGCCGTCTACCTGGCCGGCCAAAGCCGCTGGGCGCGCGCCCAGTTGCGTGCTGTAATTGCTGAGCAACTGGCCCAGCGCAGTGGGCGCGAGGTCCAGGTCGGCACCGTTGAAGGCAATCTGCTCACGGGGGTGGTCATAAATGGTCTGGCCATCGCCGCGGGCGACCATCTGGCCGATGGCGTGGTGCTGGCTGCTGAACGGATTCGGGTAGACTACGACTTGTTCGCAATAATCCGCGGCCGGCCGCCGCTGGCCTGCATCCCGCGAGTGGAGATAGACAGGGCCTACGCCGATGTGGCCCGCGACGAGCAGGGTATCATCAACCTCACCCAAATCTTCCCGCCGCCCGAGCCACCTCGAGTGATTCCGCCAGAGGAGCGTTTCCGCGGCCAGGTGGTCATTACCAATAGCGTAATTGACCTGCGCGATGAAGCCGCCCCCACCCGTGACGACCGGGCCCTGGAGCTCCGACTTACGGATGTTAGCGGCGAGGCGCTCATCAGCCAGTACGGGCCCCTGTACGTTCACCTGGAGACTGGCGCTACCAATCAGCGTTTCGCTGCTGCTGAGTTAGACGTTCGTGCCGACACCGAGACGAACGCCTTTGCCGTGGACGGGAAGCTGCGAGGCCTTGATGCGCCGTGGTGGTATGAGCAGTTCGTCCGCTCTCCCGGCTTTGATCTGACTGAGGGGACTATTGACGGTCGGTTCACTGTCTGGTGGGGAATAAATCCCGAGTCAAGTGGGGGCCTTGACTACTTCGCCTCGGCTACGGTGAAGGACGCCACCGCACAGGTAGCTGCTCTGCGTGGGCCAGTTCGGTTCGACGCCCAGGCAAGTGTCACTCCGGCGGGCGCGAATATTCAGAGTCTGTCCGGCAGATGGGCGGGAGCTAGCGTGCGGGGGACCGGCAGCCTCTTTGATTGGTCGGACCTGACTGTTGATCTGTCAGCACGAGTGACCAATCTGGCCCCCGAATTTGTGCTGGAGTTGCTGCCGTCCGACTCCCTCCCGGCAGTGAAGCTGCTGGGGCAGGCTGGGCGGCTCAATGCCAATTTGCAGGTCATCGGTCAACTGGCGGACCCCTCGGTTGAGTTAGCGGCGCGTATTCGGGGGACGACTAACCTCGTTGTCCAGGACGATTTCCCCGGGGCGGTTAGTGGCCTGCAGGTGCAGGCGTCTATTCCCAGCGTAGCAAGCCCGGCTGTGGCCGCGCAGGTCACCGCCGAGACGCTCAGTCCCGCTCCGTGGACAACCTCGGATGGCTCTGCTGGCGATTCTGCGCAGCATACGGTTCATATCAGCGACCTGCAGAATGTCGAGCTGAGCCTGGCCTACGCCGGCGCGACACCGGTTCTGGAAACCACCTTGCAAGTCGGATGCGCCACCGTTGACGATCTGTCGGTCGCTAATCTGCAAGGCCGCGTGCAGATGGCGGGCAACACGGTGCGGCTGTCTGGCCTGCAGGCGGAGGTAGCAGGAGGGAAGGTCATCGGCCAGGCGCTGGCGGGCTGGGATGAGGATCACCACCCGCAAGTTTACTTCGATCTGGCCGGCCGCGATCTACAACTGGCCAGCCTTCAGCGGATCCAGGGACTGGACCTCGGCGATCTAAGCGGCCAGGTCAATCTCCTGTTGGCTGGCGAGGTTAAAGGGGGCAAGCCTCACATAGTCAGCCGGACGCGAGTCGGCGACCTTTGCTTCCGCGGTATTACCGTTGAGGAGGCCACTGGTCTGTGGGAGTTGCGTGAAGACGACCTGCAATTGCGGATGGTGAGCCTCCGCGACCCCAAGGGACAAGCCTGCTTGCAGGGCCAGGTAAGCAGCAGCGGCGAGGTGGACCTGGCGATAAACAGCGCTGAACTGGATCTGGCCGGTTGGGGCCAGCAGCTTAATCGTCCCGATCTGTCCGGTGTAGCCTTTGTATGCGCGAATGTGGCAGGGACCCGGGAAGATCTGGTCGGTGACGCTGAGCTGGTGGCGTTCGGTGCCGGCAGCCAGCAACTCTCTACTGACGCCCTGTTTGTTCGCGCCACCATAGAGCAGTCGGCGGTGGCACTGGACGAGTTGCTGGTGTCCCGCGGTCCGACGATGCTGGCGGGTAGTGGCCGGCTGGCGGGCCTGAGCCGTGCGGCCGAGCAGATGCCGGTGGCGGCTCAGCTTCGTCTGGTCGGCCTGCAACTGCAGGAAATCAGCGATGAAGTCGGCCTTGATCGCCCCATTAGCGGCGTAGCCGAGGCCAGTGCCACACTGTCGGGGACGATCACCGACCCGCGACTGGCCGCGGAGCTGGTCGTGCCCTTCGGCTACTACGGGCCCTATCCGGTTACTGAGGCAAAAGTCGGGTTTGTAGTTGACCGCCAACGCGCTGAGATTACTGAGGGAAATCTCCACGTCTCACAAGCGGTCATCACCATGCAGGGCTATCTGGAAGATTGGCGGCAAGTGCTGGCCGGTGAGCCGGTTGTGCCGGAGTTTGCTGCGCAGTTGTCGATGGAGAACATTGATCTGCAGTCTATTGTCTCACCCCAGGAGACTGAGGTGGCCATCGCCGGCCGGGTGGACCTGCCTGAGATTGAGATACGCAGCAGCTCGCAGGGGCCGGTGGGACGAGCCCACCTGGTGGTCCCGCGCCTGGTGATAGGCGGCCAGCAGATCAGTGCCATTGATACAATGATTCGTGTCGGACAGGGCAAGGTCTCCCTGCAGGATACTACCTTACAGGTAGCCGGCGCCCAGGTCCGGGCGGGCGGTGACTACCAGTGGGAACAGGAACAGGGCAGGGCGTATGTAGAGTTATTGGGGGGACACATCGGCCAGCTATTGCGACTGGCGGCACCGGTTAGTAAGCTGATGGGCGGCGCGTCAGGTAACAGCGAGATTGCCAAGCGGCTGCGCGGCCTGGCTCTGCGCGCCCAGGGAGATATTGACCTGGCCATGGCGCTGGAAGGTTCTCCTGAGCAGATGATTGCCTACCTGCAGGCGGAGCTGACTGAGCTTGGCTTCGACCGCAAGGCCCTGCCCGATGTCATGGGTGAGTGCACCGTGCAGATTTCGGATGGGCAACTGGTGGAGGTCTATGACATCTTGGCTGATGTCACTCAAGGCGAGGGTCTGCTGACAATCGAGGGCGAAATTGATCCCGACGGTGAGTTGTCACTATTTGCGGACGGCACTAACTTCAATATCGCGCTGTGGCGGCAATGGCTTCCCGAAGAGATTTCCCTGGGCGGGACGATTGGCGTCCTTACTGTGGCCGCTAGCGGCCCGACGCGCCGGCCCTCCTTTCGCGGTAGTGTATTTGTTGACAGTCCCACCTTTGAGGGCATCAAGTTTGACCAGGCCAACATTCCGGTGCTTAGTCTGGATGAGAGCGGGCTGGATATTGATATGCTGCTGCTCAAGCGCGGAGACCAGGAGATGGTCCTGCGTGGCAAACTGCCCGTCCAGTGGAGGCCGCTGGGCCTGGATCCCGACGGGCAAATTCAGCTATCTGCTAAGCTGGAGAATACTGATCTGGGCCTCTTCCCGGCAGTGTTAGATGAATTTGTGCGGGCGCGGGCCGAAGAAGAACTTGAGCAGACGGTGTGGAGCCAGTTGCGGACGCGCGGCCGGGTGGACAGCGAAGTTAGCATCAGCGGGCGAGTAGATGACCCTACCATTGAAGGGCATGCGCATATTAGTGACGGAAAAATCGCCCTGCCGGGTTGGCACCAGGGCTGGGAAGGTATCAATGTCAGGGCCGCTGTCCAGCGCCGCGGTGAGCATAATGTTATCAGTATCGACTCGGCGGCAGCTCGACTCGACGACACTGACTTCAAGCTGGACGGCAGCGTGACTCTGGCGCAGTTCAGCCCCTTCTGGCGCAATCAGTTTGACTTGGCCCTGCAGATCAGCTCCGCGCAGCAGCCGCTGTTGGGCGAGAATATTATCCGCGAACTGGCCGGACGAATCACTATGAAAACTCAGCCCGACCGCTCGCAACTTGTCACGATCGAGAATCTCGCCGGCAATCTCGGGGAAGGGGCGGTGAGGCTCGCGGGTCATACCCGAATAGACAAGTTCGATTACGCGCAGCTAGCCAACAATGAGGTAGATATTGAGATTGAATTGGCGGATGCCACTGTCAACTATGCTCCGATATTCGACGGCTTGGTAGACGGTGGCATAACTGTGAAAAACCCCGCCGAGGGCCAACCAGCCGTTGTGATGGGGCGCATTGTCCCCTCCCAGGCGCGAGTGGCCCCGCCGGCTGGCGGTGGGGGCGGCGGCCCAACCTATAGTTGGGGGCCGCAGCGGCCTGCCCCCCGATTTGACCTTGAAGTTGTGCTGGGTGAGAACATCGTGCTCAAAACACCGGGCCTCACTGCCCCGCTGCAAGCCAATACCACCATAGCCCACCTCACTGGCACCCCTCAGCGCCCGCTTGTTACCGGCCTGATTGAGTTTGAGCCGGGTCGGGCCAGCGTTCCTACCGGACTGGTGCGCATCGCTGAGCTGGGCGTCGAATATCGCTACGGGCCTAAGCCCGGCGAGTACCGTGAGCCGATGGAACTGGGACTGTCGGGCCGAATCTGGGGAGAGGCTCGCCAGCTTATTCCCTCGGCAGTGGTTGACGGTCGTCAGATAGACCAACTAACCGTCTTCATCGAGATCGGCGGGGCCTTGCCCAACGATATCAACCTGACTCTAAGCTCCCGACCGCAACTCAGTGAGGACCAGCTTTATCAAATTATTGGCACTGAGCCGCTGGGCCTGGTTGCCGACGGGGGCGGGGGTAGCCTCACTGATCTGTTTTCCCAACAGTTCACTGGACTGTTGGCTGCGGGCTTCCGGGCGGCAATCTTCCGCCCCGTTGAAGAGCAGATTAAGCAGGCCCTGGGGCTTGACCAGTTCACCGTAATGTTTGGATTTGATCAGCCAATTGATGTGCGGATTGGCAAATATGTGATGGAGGACCTGCTGGTAAACTACCGCCACACTGTCGTCTCCGAGACCGAAGATGAGTGGGATCTTGGGCTTTCCTATGAGCTGCCCCGCAAATTCCGAGTCAGCTTCACCACTGATGAGGAAAACGATGCCCAATTCCGCGTCAGTTTCACCCGCGGCTTCTGAGCTTGCCCCTATCCGGATTCTGCCCTGCCAGCGGGCCGATTCGCACGACTCAGGCTCCCATACTTGTGGAACTGGTTGCGCCGTTGATTGTCTAACTATCCGATAAGCGCCCAGTCCGGCAGCATCTTGATGGCAAGCGGACGGACATCTGTGGTATAATTGCTTCAACATTCATAGTAGCTTGGAGCCTACAGAGCCTGTCCGTGAACCAGCAGCGTAGCTCGGCAGAATTTCATAGAGTTATTCAGGATAACTACCAGCGTGTCTACAGTGTGATATATCGGATGCTGGAGAATCCTGAGGAGGCTGAGGATCTCACCCAGGATACCTTTGTCAACGCGTACCGCGCCTGGGATGACTTTCGCGGAGAAAGTCAGGTCTATACCTGGTTGTACCGCATTGCTGTCAACCTGACCAGGAATCGCTTGGAGACTGTTGGCCGACGCCGGCAAAGTCATAAGTACTCGCTGGACCAACCCATAGAAGGTGACCAGGGAGAGGGCCGCTCCCGGCATATCAAAGACTGGTCGCGAGCACCCGAACGCCTGGTGGAGAGTAATGAGTTGGGCGAGCTGATCGCTGGCTATGTCGCCGAGTTGCGCGACGACTACAAAGAAGTAGTTATTCTGCGCGACTACGAGGGGCTTTCATACGAGGAGATCGCCCAGGTGCTTGGATGCAGCTTAGCAGCGGTCAAGTCCCGGCTGTTTCGGGCGCGCAGTGTGTTGCGCGAGCAGTTGCAGACCTACATTGAGCCGGAGTAAGACGACTGGACTGTCCAGCGGGAAGGGAATAGGCGTCCGGCAGCGAAATGGTGCTATGGCAGGCTCGATCCTGCTACTGGCTGGTAGACCGTTGATACTATCTAGAGGAGATAAACTATGTGGTTGGTTAAGTCCCGCCGAAGTGTTGTTCTGTCCATAGTAGCGCTGGCTGCCGTATCTGCGGCCTTGCTGGGGCCGGTCGGTGCCCAGCAGCAACCGCTGATCGCCGAGGTCACTGTCGAGGGCAATCAATATATCTCGGCTGACGTCATCCTGGACGAAGTCAAAGACATCCTGAAGATAGGGGAGCCCTACACCGAGCAGAAGGCTGAGGCTGCCCGTAAGGCAGTTGACGACCTGGGGTACTTTGATACTGTCGCCGTCTCCTATGAACAGGTCGGCGAAGATGTCAAGGTGACCATCAGCGTCGTCGAGCGCCAGCGCATCGAGCAGATCATCTTTGCCGGCAATACTGTAATCACTGATGCTCAGCTCAAAGAGACGATCTTCAGCAAGGTCGGCCACATAGTTGCCTCGGAGGCTATCCGGCGGGACGTGCGTCGAATTGAAGACTACTATTCCCAGCAGGGCTACATTGCCCAGGTCGCCGACGTCAAGGTAGATGAATTCGGTGGCCTCACTTTCATAATCAACGAAGCCTACATTGAAGATATCGCTATTGAAGGGCTGGAGAAGACCCAGGAGTGGGTGGTACGGCGTCAGATAAGAACTCAACCTGGCGAGCTATTTCAGCAAGAACAGATCGCTGGTGACATCAATCGCATCTACAATATGGGGCTGTTTCAAGACGTCAAGCTAGATCTGCGCCCGGGCAAAGAGGAACCGGCGAAGGCTGTAATTCCGGTCATACAGATCGAGGAGAAGCCGACCGGCATGGTCTCGTTGGCTGGTGCCTACAGCGAACTGGATGACTTTGTGGCTATGCTATCGGTGGCGGAAAACAATCTACGCGGTCGCGCCGAGCGGGTCTCGATTGACCTGGAGTTGGGTGGTCGCACCAGCTTTGACTTCAAGTTCTATGAACCTTATCTCGATTCACGCGATACTGCTCTGGACCTCAGTATCTTTGACACTGAACGTCAGCGTCGTTTCGTCGGGGGTGCGGCAGTAAGCCTGGCCGAAGATGAATTTGAAGAGCGCCGCACCGGGGCTACGGTCACGTTGAGCCGGCCGATGACTGACACTGAGCGGGTCAGCATCGGTGTGCGCAGCGAGCAGGTATCCAGCTCCTTCCTGCAAGGCACTCGCAACCTGGGTGATTCGGTCGGCACTTTGGCTATACCCGGTCCCGGGCCGCCTCCGCCGGGTGACACTAACGACCCGCTCGTGGTGGCCGCTCCCCTACACCCGGGCGGTCGCGTCAATAGTTTCACCCTTGGCTGGCAGCGGGACAACCGCGATATCATTGCCAACCCCACTAGCGGCAGTTACCAGAACGTAAGCCTGGAGCTGGCCGGCAGTCTACTGAGCGGGGAAAGCACCTACCAGCGGTATCGCTGGGACCGGAGGCGTTACTTCGGCGTGCGCGGGGGCAAAGACGTGATTGCCTTGCGTCTGCTCCTGGGCACCAGCACCGGCGATATCCCCCTGTTTGACTCCTTCACCGTGGGCGGTGCTCGGTCGCTGCGCGGCTATCAGCAGGACCGTTACCGGGGAGAGAATATCGCGCTGCTCAATGCTGAGTACCGCTATGGCCTGAGCAAGAGTCTGACCCTGGTGGGTTTTGTGGATGCCGGTGATGCCTTTGGTGGGGTATTCCGCACCGAGGTGCCCGGCTTTGACATCGGCGCCGATGATGAGGACCTTAGTGTCCACGTGGGTATGGGCTTTGGCATCCGGGCCGTCACTCCCCTGGGGCCGCTGCGCCTGGACTTTGGCTTTGGGGAAGATGGCAGCCAGACGCACTTTGGCTTTGGACATACTTTCTGAATACCGTCAGTAATCACTGATTTGTGCTTTCGTGCTCCCGCACTCCCAACGGTGCTCTGTTGGTTGGGAGGGGGGCCAGCCGTCTCTTAGTTGTAGGTCATGCATCTCTGTGCGAGGTGGATCGTAAGGAGGCCACAACCAATGACATTGCCTCAGCGCACTGTCACTTTAGCGATTGCGATCAGTATCCTGCTGGCGACCGGATTGGCGGCGACCTGGGGGCAGGAGGCAGAGCCTCAGCCGCCTGCTGCTGCCAAGGTAGCGTTCGTTGATATGTTGACAATCAGCAGCGAATACCAGGCCTTGCAGGAAAAGAGCGCCGAGCTGGAGGCATGGCTGGCCGGTCAGGGGGACTATCTCCAGTCCCTAGAAGATTTTATCTTCCTTGCTGAGGATAACTTCAACGAGGCCCTCGAAATTGTCAATATGACCAAGCCGATTCCTGACGAAAAGGTCAAGCGTTTGGATGAGCTGGCGGCCTTCTCGGCGCAGAAGGAAAAGCGCTTTCGTGAGTTGGAGTCAAAGTCGCCGCGCACCACCGAAGAAAAGGACGAGTTCAGTACCCTGCGGGAAGGCCTGATCGCTCGCCAGCAGCAACTGCTTCGGCTCGAAACCACCATCAATCAACAGCATCAGGAACGGGTTAAAACGGCGCGCAAAGAGCTTATGGATAAAGTGGAGGAAGTCATTGCCCAATATGCCCAGGAAAATGGCTATGATATGGTTCTGGACCAGGCCTTTGTCCTGTATGGCGGCGAGGACATAACCTGGGCAATTATTGACAGGCTCAACCCTCCGGCTGCGACGGCTCCGGAAGAGGAAGCCCAGCCGCCCGCTGGGGAGGAAGCCGCGCCGCCTGCCGAAGAAGAAACAGCCCCGGCCACCGAGGAGCCGCAGCCGCCTGAAGAAGGCGAATAGGGGTTGCTGGTGGCAGATGTGGGGCAGGCAGCCGATTGGAAGAGGAGAGCGAGTTACCGTTAGGTGTTGGCTCGGCAACAAATCTACTTGGCTCGCAGTGCCGCCAGTATTGATCATACTGGCGCTCTGTTTTGTGGTGTCGGGATGTACCCAGAAAAAAGCTGAAACCAAATTACCCCTCACACTGTCTAACCGCCAAACAGGGCATGTATACATACCTGCCCTTATGCCAGCCCACCCGCTATATGCCCAGTTGGGTGCTCTGCAGGAACATATTGCCGCACTGCGGGGAGTTGGGTGGCCGACGGTAGCTGACGAGATCGCCCGGCTGTATGACAGCCCGATTCTGCTGCCTCCGCCAGCAAGTGGCGAGATGGGCGGGCTGGATCAATATCGCGATAAGTGGCTGGCGGGCGAACAGTGGGATCTGTTTGGTCCGTTGCTGGGGCTACCCGGTGATCTTCAGGCCCAGTTGAGTTGGGAAAGCAGTCGCATAGACCAGGAGGTGTTGCACCAGCTTCAGGAGGCTGCGGCTCAGGAAAGCCAGTGGCTGGCCTATCTGCAGATTGAAGCGATGATGCGCCGCCAGCCCGAGGTAACCGACCAGGAGTTGGACTTATCTCGGCCACCGGCCGAAGCCAGCGAGAAAGCTGAGCAGCTACGTGCCGAGATCGTCGAGCAGGCTATTGGCGAGGAGATAGAGGCTAGCCGGGCTCGACTGGAGGAGTTGCGCCAGGCCCTGGAAAGCGACAGGCGCCAGGCGCTGGAGGAGATTCGCGACAAGCTCCAGGCCAGGGCCGAGCAGCGGCAGAGCTATACGGCGGCTGCCAGCCGCAAGCTGCAGCAGCAACTAGCCGAGCGAATCGAGCAGTTTACCGGTACTATTGAGCCACTTGACAAGGCGATTGCAGGTCCGTCGCCCAGCCGGAGTATACTACGTCAGGTTGGGCACCAGCACCAACACGCTGCCGCAGAGTATGACCGGGCAGTCTCTGCGCAGGTCCAGCGACTGGTAGCACGCCAGAGGGCGTTGACTGCTGTTATTGAGCAGGCTACCCGCCGCGCAGTTCGGCGCATAGCCTGGGAGGAAAATCTGGATTTGCACTTGGTCCCCGGGGATGAGAAAGCAGGAGATGATCGTACGGCTTTGATCGCCGAAAAACTCGCAGCAATATGGGCATCACCGAAACCCGCAGCACAGGAGGTGAACAGCCGGTGACACAAACAGGATATCGCTTGGGGCATCTGGCAATGCTTGTTGAGGGAATGCTTGATGGTGACGAGTCGGTAACCATCACGGGTGTTGCCAGCCTGGAAGAGGCTGAAGACGGACATATCTCTTATCTGTCTGATTCTGAAATGTCGGCGCAGGCTGAGAATTGTGGGGCTTCGGCGGTAATTGTTCCGGCTGGCGTAAAACTAGAAAAGAAGCCAATTATCGTAACCGAAGAGCCTCGGCTTGCCTTTAGCAAAGTGCTGGAACTGTTTGCTCCGCAACGGCGCCTTCCCCAGGGTATTGATCCCCGCGCACATATCGGCGGAAATGTGTCGGTCGGGGAGAATGTCGGCATTGGCCCGGGTGCTTTCGTTGCGGATAATGTTATCATAGGCAATAACGTAATAATTCATCCCCTGGCCTATGTCGGGTATGAGGTTACCATCGGCGATGACTGCGAGCTATTCCCTCATACGTATCTGGGTGACCGGGTGGTTGTGGGGGACCGAGTTCTGGTGCACGCTGGGGCTGTGCTGGGCAGCGACGGCTTCGGTTACCACTCCGACGAGCAAGGCCACCACAAAATCCCGCAGATCGGTACGGTGATTGTGGGAGACGATGTCGAGATCGGTGCCAATAGCACAGTAGACCGCGCCACGATTTCCGCTACCCGCATCGGCAGCGGTACCAAGATTGATGATGGCGTCCACGTTGCCCACAACGTAGTGATCGGCCAAAACTGCCTGCTGTGCGGACAGGTCGGAATCGCGGGTAGTGCCAAGATTGGCAACAACGTGATGATGGGGGGCCAGGTCGGCATCAATGACCACATTAGCATATGCGACGATGTGATCATCGGCGGCGGAGCTGAGGTCTACGGCGATATTGACCAGCCCGGCGTCTACTCAGGTGTGCCAGCTCGGCCCCATCGGGAGAATCTGCGTAATCTGGCCCTGCAACACCGCATCCCCAAGCTGCTGGAGCGCATCGAAGAGCTGGAAGCAAAAGTCGCCGAGTTGGAAGGCCGCGCTGACTAGTCTCACTACCTGCTGCCGCTGACCCGCCCGATGTGGACTAAGCGATGAATATATCTGTTATCGGCGACGTAATGCTGGATGTCGAGCTACCAGGCCGCTTCCGCGAGAATTACGAGGGGGCGGCTCTGTGTATTACTGGCTCCCAGTGGCGCTACTATCCGGGCGGCGCTGCTAATGTCGCCGTGCTGCTGCGGGGGATGGGCCACCAGGTGACCCTGTTCGGCCTGATGGGTCCGGACTGGGCCGCTGCCCAGTTGCAGCATCTGCTGGGCCGCATCAACCACTTCTGCAAGCCCCTGCTACCCACCACAATCGTCAAGCTGCGCGCCCATAGCCGGCAGCAGTTGATTGCGCGGGTTGATTGCGAAGATATAACTGCGGTAGCCTATCCCCTGGAAGCAGCTCTGGAAGAAGCACAAACCAACGATGTGCCCGACGCAGTCATCTTTAGCGATTACAGCAAGGGCATCTTTGGACAGCACACCGCCGAGGCGGTGCAGCGCATAATTGGCTGGGATTGCCCGACCGTTGTCGATCCCCGGCCCTGCGACTATCTACAAATCTGGGAAGGGGCGACCGCGGCTACCCCTAACCGGCGTGAATCCCAGCAGATGGAGATTGCTACCCAGTATGTGGTGGTCACCGACGGCGAGAACGGGGCGGTAGTCCATAACGGGGCAGAGACTCGCCACATACCGACTGAACCAGTGGAGAATCCACAAATCATTGGCGCCGGCGATGCCTTTACTGCAGGTCTGGCCGTGGGCTTTGCCGAAGATAATGACATATTCGAAGCCACCCAGCTCGCGGTTAGCTATGCCAGCCGCTACGTGGCCCAGTCGCGTGGCGCCCTGTATTGACATCGCGGTAGATTTGCCAACAGAGATGACTCACACCAGAATTGCATTTATTGCGACACTCCTGCTGACGGGCCCCGCTGTGGCGTGGTTCTCGCCCGTTAGCCTGCTCTATTTTGGCAGTAGTATATCGCAGCAGGATTCAATGGTCCTCGGTGAGGTCTGGGCCGGGCTTAGGGTAGTAATCCGTCTGCGCGGCCATCAGTTCCCGGACGTTGAAGCTCGCACCCAACTGGTGGCCGAGCGGCTTACCCAGCAGGGCTTACGCGGTATCCCCGCTGACGACATCCGCGCTGCCCGGCTCGACTCCTCTTATGTCATAATGGCCGGCGATGTCCTGCTGGTTACCGTGGACAAAATTACCGCCGACCTGGCCGACAGCCGTCCGCAAGAGTTGGCCCAGCAGTGGGCCGAGAACCTGCGCCGCGTGTTTGTTTCTCCGTATTTGTGTATTGACCAGCCACCCAACACTGTCGTGCCGCTGGGCGAGTCGCGCCGTATCCGCTACGGTGGCACTTATGCCGGCCAACTGTCGGCAAGCAGCGAGGACCCGACGGTGATTTCAGTCGCCCTCGACCCCGACAGGCAGGTGCTGACCATCAATGGGCTGGCCCGAGGCAGTACCCGAATCACGGTAACTACTGATGAGGCGATTCAAGGCAGCTTTTCGGTGAGATGTATGCCGTGGGCCGGGACGATCACGCATCCAATAGCCGCTCAGCTCAGCACTCCGCAGGCACCGGATGAGATTATGCAGGCGGCTGCTCTCAATGCTCTATTGATCAACATCACAGCGAAATCGGGAGCAGTTGTTGACGTAGGAGAGTTGCAGCGAAGTTTTACTGGCTGGCAGTCGGCGGTGCAAATAACTGGTCCTGGCTACCTGGCCCGCCGCGAGACGGTCAACATCGGTGTACATCTGATTTCACGGCCAACTACCTCGCCCCAGTCCGTGCTGGTAAGTAATGAGCCGGAGCGTGTCACTGGGCCGGGCACGTTGCTGCGCGAACCGCTGGCCGGCGGCGAGAGTTGCCGACTGCTGTGGCACCATGTAAATGATACCACCTCAGTTCCCCTGACCTTTGCGGTCAGAGTTGTGAATACTGGTGAGGCGGCGGCCAGGGTCTTTGTCCTGGGCGACCAGGCTGGCCCCAGCACCGATGAGATTCATAGCGGCCACGTCGCTATGTATGACTTCTGGCGCATGCTGCTGGGCTCGGTTGGCTACGTGGCTACTGTTCCTGGTGCCTCGGCCTGGCGGGCCTACCAGTGCACCACGCCGCCCACGCGTATTGTCAGTGGTATCTGCCAGATGACCAATATCGGGCCTGAAGCGGTAATGATTGAGGTTGCCGCTCAGTTGCGGGCCAGCGATATGCTGCTGGTAGCGGTTGATACCAAAGCCCAACATCTGTCCAAACTGTCCGAATTTCGTTATGATGCCCGGCAGACCGCTGAGCTTTTCCACCAAATCGGTGGGGCGTGGAGCTTCCTGCGCATCGGCAAGCCCAGCAGTGACCCCGACATAGCCCAGCTTCCCGGCCACTATGGAATGTTATATGATATTACCGTGAAAGTGGACAACGCCCGACAGCAACCGGCGACATTTGAGCTGGTTGCCACGGCTGCCGGCGGGGCGGGGCGGGGAGTCTATCTCATAGATGGCCACCTGACAGATACCGGCACGATGCGCCCGTATGAGGAGAGACGGCTGTGGCGAGGTCCGGTGGCCGCTGGCGCCAGCCGCTCGCTTCCCGTTCAGACGATGCCTCAGGCTGGTTCCAACTACCCGGTTATGCTGGTCGTGCGCAGCTTCACTCGGTAGTGCCAGGTTCTGGTGATACTGGCGCAAGCAGCTCTTCGTGGACTAATTGAACAAGATGGCGCCGTACTGTGGTGGTGTGTCCCTTGCGGTCAGTGGCAACTGCCGCAACCGTGAAGTGCTTTGCGTAAGCGGGCACTGCCAGTTCAACCGTGAAACGACCGTTCGGCTTTTGGGTTACTGGTTGGTCGTTGACGGTCAGGTTAGCCCCGCGCTCGCAGCGTCCCTCAACAATGACCGTTTTTCCTGTGAACTTGAATTCTGCTTCTGCTGCTGGGCTAGTGATCTCCAGGTAGGGGCCCAGGTACTGCATCTGCTGTTGCCAGCTCTGCTGCTGCTGTGCCGAGAGTGGGGTCACTTGCGGGCCGGCTTGGCTGCCGCGCAGCTGTGCTGTCTCGTTGGCGGCCACCTTCACCTCGCCGCTGTCGCCGGCTACGGTAACCTGGCCCTCGTAGACTGATATTTCGGTCGAGCCGTCAGCAGCAACCGCCACGGCGAACATTGTTCCGCGCACTCCTGCTGTCGCGGTGGGGGTGTTTATCAGGAACTTATCCTGCTGGGAGAGCACCCGCAGCACGCGGATCCAGATCTTGCCTATGTCCAGCCGGAAGGCCGACTCCTCAGCACCCCGGTGGACCTGACATTTTTGCACAGTCAGTTCGCTAAGCGGCTCCATCCGGATACGGGTACCGTCAATCCAGTTCAGTGTGCACTCTCCCACTGGGCCGGTGCTTAGCTGCTCGCCTGCCTGCACCAGTCGCCGCTCGCCCAGGGGGTGGGCATCTTCTTCGCCCTTGGGGATGACACTGACCGTCCCTGATACCTCACTGACCCGGGCCACCCGCTGCAAGACCACAATTGATTGAGTCATCAGCAAGAGTAGACCAACCAGGAAGGCAAATGCAATGATAATGGCGAAACTAGCCTTGCGCATTGACTCCAGCCTCCAACTGTCACCGCCTTGGGTCTATTCCAGGCGCGCTTGATATTCAACCAAAATTTACCCCCGCCGGGGGGTTATTAAACGATAGAGGAGTCCGCGATGGCGGGCAAGGGTTCACCAGGCTCTCGTTCTGCGTACAAGATGGTGGGTAGATTTGTGCTCATTGCTGCGGCCTGCACGCTGGTGATGTTGGTGGCTGCCTTCTGGCCGCAGGTCACCATCCTGGATAGGATGGAGCTGCGTGCCGTGGATTGGCGCTTCCACCTGCGTGGCCCTCTCTCGCCCCATCCGGATCTCGTTCTGGTCACCGTTGATGAGGCCAGTCTCGACAAGGTCGGCAAGTGGCCGTGGCCGCGCCAACTGTTTGCCCGGCTGACCCGGCAACTGACGGCCGCCGGGGCCCGCGCTATCGTATATGATGTATTCTTCATCGAGCCTGAGGCAGACCCGGCCGGCGATGAGGCCTTCGCGCAAGCTCTCGCCAGCGCCGACAATGTCTATCTGGCGGGTTTTGCTGCCGGTCCTGAGCAAGAAGGTGATATTGGTCCCGACCTGAGTGTTCGGGAAATGGCACTAGCAAGCCAGGCCGAGATGCTCCGGCATTGGGCCTGGAACGAGGCTACTGTCAATAGGGGAGAGGGACTGCTTCGTTGGGCTGGCATCTACCAGCTTCCTGACTTGACCTATCCTCTTGGCGGGCTGGCCCGGGCCGCCGATGGACTGGGCTATACCTGCCTGGTGCAGGGCGCCGATGGCATCTTTCGCTACACCCCACCGCTGGGCTACTTTCGGCACCAGCTATATCCATCTCTGCCCCTGGCAGTAGCAGCGGGCCTGCTGGACGCTCGCCCTGGTCAGATCAGCGTTAACTTTGGCCACAACTTGCGCCTCGATGACCAGCACACCGTACCCCTCGATCGCTGGGGGCGGATGGTGATAAACTTTGCCGGCAAGCACAAAACTTACCCTCACCTGCCGGCCTGGCAAATACTTGACGAAAGCAAAGATGCAGCTCAATTGGAGCTGAAGGACAAGATCGTAATAGTTGCCATTACTGCCGAGGGCCTCCACGATGTACGGGCCAGCCCCTTCGGCGGTGTGCTGGCCGGCGGCGAGGTCCAGGCCACCATTCTCGACAACATGCTAACCCAGCGGTTCCTCGTCCAGGCACCGCCCGAAAAGATGCTACTGATACTCCCATTCATTGGCCTGGCCATCGCTTTGATTTTCGCGCTGCTGCCCACCAGGCAGGCCTTGCTGCTGGCGCTGGGCGTTGTGGCAGCGTATGACTGGTTCAGCATCTGGGTTTTCGCTGACCGTGGCCTCATTGTGCCGATGTTCACACCGATGCTGACCGGTTTGGTTGTGATACTGGTTTTGGTTAGTCATCGGCTCCTGCTTGAGGAAAGACAGCGCTCCCAGGCGCGCGCGACCCTCAGCCACTTCGTGCCTACCCAGATCGTCTCGCAGCTTGTGGAAGACGAAGCGGCCCAGATATTGCAGGGCCAAAGGCGCATAGTTAGTTGCCTGTTCTGTGATCTGCGCGGCTTCACCGCCGCCAGTGAGCAGCTTTCGCCGGAGGCTACCGTGAATCTGCTCAATCGCTACTTCACCTTGATGCACGAGGTCATCTGGGAGTTCGACGGCACGCTGGACAAGCTGATGGGCGATGGGCTGATGGCCTTCTTCAATGCGCCGCTGGAGCAGCCTGATCATGCCCGCCGTGCCGTCCAGGCGGCTATTGAGATGCAGCGCCGCATTGAGTTTAATCGCGCCGAGTGGGAGTTCTGTGGCTGGGGCGAGCTGGCCGCCGGCATCGGTATCTCCACCGGCCCGGCCGTGGTCGGATACATCACTGCACGCGACCGGATGCAGTACACCGCCATTGGTGCCCAGGTGAATCTGGCTGCCCGGCTCGAAGAGCTTACCCGTGAGCTTGATGCCAAAATCCTGGTCAGCGAAGATACCTGGCAGTTGGTCAAAGATACCGTAACCACGAATGATGAAGGTAGCGTGCAAGTGCGAGGCTTTGCGGAGGAGGTGAACGTCTACAGCGTACCAGTACCTTTAGGGTAGCTTACTTCCCTCTTGACTTTGTGAACAAAACGTGTTATAATTATTACAAAGCAGTGACTAAGCCGAGAGTGAATAGACTGGTCAAGCCTCACATAGGTGATTCTGATTGATGTCATTATATCTCATTGCTAAACGTATTATCGACCTATTCGGGGCCCTTGCTGGATTGGTACTGGCTATGCCGCTGATGCTGATTACGGCCATTGCCATCAAGTTGGAAAGCCGAGGGCCGATACTATTTCGTCACGGTCGTCTGGGCCGGGATGGCCGCCCCTTTGTGATGTTCAAGTTCCGGTCTATGTGTCAGGAGGCCTCGGTGCTGCAGGCCCAGCTTGTTTCCCAGAACGGAGTGCCCGGCCCCGTCTTCAAGATTCGCGCCGACCCGCGTATTACTCGCATCGGCCACCTTATCCGCAAGTATAGCCTTGACGAGCTTCCTCAGTTGTGGAACGTGTTGCGGGGGGAGATGAGCCTGGTCGGGCCCCGTCCGCCCATTCCCGACGAAGTAACCCGCTACCACCCCTGGCAGCGCGAGCGCCTGGCCGTCAAACCGGGTCTGACCTGTACCTGGCAGGTCAGCGGCCGCTCTGATATTCCTTTTGACGAGTGGATGCAGATGGATATTGAATATGTCCGCACCCGCAGCCTGCTGATGGATCTGAAGCTGCTACTGCTGACCGTCCCCGCTGTCATCTCCGCCCGCGGCGCCTACTAGCGCAGCCACGGTATTTCACGATGGCGACATCTCCGAGCGCTATGCGACGTTCAGAGTTCGGATGTACTCGTTGAGGTCCGTGGTAAGCTGGCTGTGTTTCTCCTGGAGCGTGTCGCGCTCTGCGCGCACCCGGTCGAACTCGTCTTCCTGTGCGGTGAGCTTGGCGACGTATTTCGTGTACAGCTCGGAATCGCGGTTAAGCTGCTGCATATTCCTGCGGATGCGATCCTGCTCCTCGCCGATCTCTTTGAGGCGCGCCTGGCGCACCGCGATTTGCTGAGTCACCCCTGCTATCTCCACGCGCCGGCGCACGATCTCCTGCAGCCCGGCTTTCACTTCGTCGCTGATCACGGCGGACTCGAGGTAGAAGTTGATCTTGTCCGCATCCGCATCCAGCAGAACCACGTACTGTGTGACTGGCTGGGCCGTTCTTACTACCAGTTCCTCGGCGGCCCGCGGCTCCAGCGCCACCGCGAACCGATACCGGTCAGCAGTCTCCTCGGCAGGCTCTTCCGGCGCCACCAGCTCCCAGTCAGTCAATTTGGCGGTATGCACGATAATCTGGCGCAACTCATCGGTGCGGCTCTTCAGGGCATAGGTTATGGTCTTACTCAGCCGCTTGGTAGCGATCAGCACCCCGTTGTCGATTGTCAGTCGGACGTGCTGGTCCTCGCTGTCACGCTCCACATCCACTTCCACGCCCAGGTCCACGGCGTAGGCGATGAAGCGCTCCTCCCCGGGTGGCAAACTCTCCAGGAGTGCATCGCCGGCGTAGGCCCCTCCGTCGAAGACGGTGATTGCCCCTCCGGCCAGGTGCAGGCCAGTCGTGTTGACCAGCCGGAGCCCGTTCATGGGGTGCTTCTCGTGCACCGATTCACTGAACAGCGAGACCTTCTCACCTTCCAGTTCCTGGTTGATGATGGGGATCATCGCCGACTGCTGCCGACCGATGGTCACCGGTTCTGCAATAGCGTACTGGAACAGTTCGCCGACCTCTGCCCCCGCAGCAGCGGCAATCACCCCTTGCGCAGCCAGCTCAATCCGGCCGCGCAAGTCCTCGGTGCTCTCGCGCTCCTCAGACTTCTGGGCAAGTGGCCCGGCCGGCCCTTGCGGTCCCGCCATTCCCGGTGGTGACGGCCCCATACCAAGCCCACCGCCGTAACCTCCATATCCTCCACCGTACCCTCTTCCTCCCATCGCTAGTCCGTAAGTAGGCGGCAGGACGGCGCCGGGCACCGACACCGGCACCTCCGGGCGGTAGGCATAGAGCGGCTGATACAGATTCTGCCGGAAGCTGACCGGCTGGCCCGAAACCAGCGCCATGGTTACGTTCTCCCAATCCCGGTCGGTGGTGTTCTCCACAATCGCCCAGCCCTGCAGGAACAGCTTGCCGTCCTCTTTGACCACCAGACGGTAGCTGGTCTTCCACACCGGCACCGCCAGCAGATACCCCACGCTTACCTGGCGCTGACCAGTTCCGTTGAAGCTCAGATGGATATCTCGCTTGGCCTGGTCCCGACTGCTGGCGATGGCGGCCAGTGCGGCGGTCAGCTCTTCATTCAGCTTCTCATCAACCAGCTTCAGCGACCGGATCCGCGGCACTGCTATGCCCACGATCCCCTCGGCCGTGAGCACGTTGACCACTGCGTAGGTCAGTATGTCTTCACCCACCTCGCGCTCCTGCTGCTCGACACCCAGGATGGTCCCCCGCACCCCCTCGGTCTCGCCGTGGATGATGACCTCGCTGCCCCGCAGCCGCTTGAGGAGTTGCCCCAGCGGCGGGTCATCAGCGATGGGCACCGAAAACGACTGCAGAATATGCGGCAGCGGATCCTGCGGCGCATAAGTGACCGGCGCAATAGTCCCGCCGCCCCGGTCTTGCAGTACCAGCGATTTGAGAATATCATTGACATCCTCGGTCTGGAACGACAGCGTCATAGACGCGTTGCCGGCCACCGTCCCATTGTGCTGGAAGTAACCGACCCCGTTGGAGAACAGCATCACGTCGGTGACAGGCAGCTCGACGGCGCCCGCGCTTACCGCCAGTGCCAGAGTCACGGCTACCACAACAGTTCGCAGTCTCATTCTCTTCACCCCTCAGGTATTGGTTTGACCATCGGAAAAGTCGCTCGCCCACGGTATTCGACGACGGTATCAATGGGAAAGTTCCGGCACCGCTTGTACTGCCATCGCTGCTTGCTACGGCGTCACTTCCTGCATGATCGGTATCCACCACATGCCGTAACACCCCGAGTCCCTCACCCACTCGTAGAAGACAGTCCAGTTATCCTCTTCGGGATCATATCCGGTCTTAGTGACGCTGACCTCTATCGTCCAGAACTCGTACTCCTGTACAGAGATCGTCTGGAAGTCTGCCCAGAAACCATTGAACTCCCAGGTGAATTCTTCATCCGGGTCGCCCCCGACACAGCCGACCGTCTGCTCCTCGGGCGATGTGCTGGTGTGCCACTGGTACACTGTCTGATTGATGACCAGGCCTTCGTAGGTGTAGACAATGACCGTGACCAGAGCCTCCAGGGGATTTCCGTCAGCGTCGGTCACCGCCAGCGCCAGCGTCAAGTTGACGTCTACGGGCGGGCCCGGCGGGGGCTCGGAGGTGCCCATAGAACCACAACCGGAGCCCCACGTCAACAGCCCCAACAGCAAGTACAGCCCTACCCGTGGATATCGGAAGTTGCCGATCGGTAGCCGGCTCGGTCTTTGCGCCTTGCTGCTCATGCCCTCATCCTCCTCGTGGACTCAACCCATCACTGCTCGCGCTTCTTTCTATTCTACTACTTCCCCACCGGGTCGCTATCTCCTGTCGCCGTCATCCACTCAATACGCCCCATACTGATGCACCAGCTCAATGGTTCGCTGGTATTGCTCGAAACTCACATTATCAGGCACTGAGTGGTCCGAGTGGTAGACATACCCGCCGCCGGCTTTTGCCAGCGGCATCTTCCTCGCGATTTCCTGCTCAATGGCGGTCGGATCGGGGTTGGCCATGCACCGCGCATCAATCCCGCCCATGAAGGCCAGACAGTCGCCGTATTGCTTCTTGAGTTCGACCAGGTCCATCCCTGCCTTGACTTCCAGTGGCTGCAGGCAGTCCAGACCAGCCTCCACCAGTCCGGGAATCAGCTCACTGATCCGCCCGCAACTATGGAGAATTACCTTCAGGCCCTGGCTATGAAAGAAGTCGTAGACCAGCTTGTGGCAGGGGAATTCGAAGCGCCGAAACATTGCCGGGGAGAAGAGCGCTGCGTTGCGATAACCCATATCGTCAAAAAGAAAAGCCCCGTCAAACTCAATCCCGGCACCTATCATTTCTTCGGCGGCAGTCACCAAGATTTGGGCGTAGGTCATAAAGACCTCTTCGACCCAATCGGGATCCTCGGCCATCGCCATCAGCAATCGCTCCGAGCCGACCACGCCCTGGATCCGGTCATAGCCAAAGCCGGCACTGAAGTGGAACCATTTTCCCTGCTGGCGAGCTCGCTGCTCGGCCTCGCGGACTGCCTGCCAATCCACCCGGTTGCTGCTCCACTCCAGGCGGTGTTTGTGTTCTTCCCAGTCCGCTCGGCTCTTTATGAGGAAATCAATTCGGCCCGGAGTGGAGGTCGCATATTTCCAGTTTTTGTCGATGGTCCCGTCGGCGCTGCGGGTGATGATATACTCGTCGGTTTCCTCAATGACCTCGGTGGGCAATCGCATGGTCAGGTCAGCGCTGACCCACACCATGGCGAAGCCGAAGTACTCCGCAGGCTCGATGTTCTCGGGCAGACCCTCCTCGTGCCATCGTCGTATCGTCGTCGTCCAGGGTTCGTCCTGGATAGCAACGCGGTCGGCTTCCTGGAAGTCCAGCGCAGATAGCACTCTCTCGCGGTCGGTCATCTTGCTGTCTCCTCAGCATTGCGTATTAGTCTTGCCGGCACTAACTGAGTCATTCTGTGGAAAGCATCCTCGCCTGCGGCCTGCACCACAGCTCGGCGGACCTTGCTAAGCACTGGGGGATGGTAAGTAGCGTTGTGTGCGTCGCTGGCTACTATGTGGACTAGCTCACTGCGGATCAGATCAGCAGCAATCCTAGCGATGGTCCTGCCATACTCTCTGTGCAGGCTGGGTGCATTGACTTGAATCAGGCAACCACGCTCTACCAGCCGCTCGCACAACTCCGGCTGGCGCTGCATCAGCTCCGCGCGCTCGGGGTGGGCGAGTATCGGAGTTATGCTAGCAACCTGGAGCTCAAAGCAGAGCTGCTCAAGGTAGTTGGGAATACCGATGAAGGGCGGCTCTATCAGCAGGTAGTCCCCGCCGTCAGCAATTGTCATGACCTCACCGCGGCTTACCATCTCCGGCAGTTGCGGATGCGCCCGCACCTCCGCTCCGGGCAGTACCGTCAGGGGGAGGTCACCGTCAGCCAGCGCTGCCTGTAGCTGCTGGGTAGCTGTGCAGATCTCGGCAGGTGTCGGACCGGCGTCTACAAAACAATGAGGCGTGGCTACGATCGTCTCAATGCCGTCGTCCAGGGCTACTCGGGCCATCTCCACAGAGGTGGCCAGATCGGGTGAGCCGTCGTCCAGACCAGGCAGGATGTGACAGTGCAGGTCAATCATCAGTGCGCCGCTCTCAAACAAAAAAGCGCCCTGGGGTCTACTTTTTGCCAGGGCGCTCGTGTTATCCTGGGGCGTTATCCGTGCTTACTCAGTGCTGAAGCTCACATAGGCCCGGTGCTCGATACGGTTCCAATCCACTGCAATGCCGAACAGATTGCAATAGAAGCGCAGCGGCACGTACATCGCGGCTCCGCGCTTGATCGGAGCCCGTTCCACGTTGGTCTTCACTCCGTTGAGCATAACGTAGTGCTCGCCGGGCAGCACTCGCACCAACACTTTATTGCGCTCAAGTTCGATTAAGTTCTTAGGTGGGCCGGTGAGGAGGTTCCCGCCAATATGGCGCATCAGGTCCAGCAGAGTAACATACACCCGCTTATTCTTCAGGAAAGGCTTATATTCAAAGTCACCCTCCCGGCCGTTGAACCAGACCATCTCCCGCTGGATCGTCTTGCGCTCGATTAGCTGAAAATCGGGCGCTGAACTCTGCCCCCACACCAATGCTACTGTACTGAGCAGAAGGCTGGCAACTACTACGATGGCTACTATCTTTCCGATTTGCCCTGTGGTTTGCATCAAAATGCCTCCCGGATAACGTAAGGATACCCTACAACCACCAGTAGTATAACACAATCACTGGCCTGGTGTCAAAAGCAACAATGGTCACTGTAGGCTGGCAGCTACTCTCGGGGAGGAATTACTGACCTGAACTATGCCCGGCGAGCTTGCACAGGGCAGCTACTCGCGGCGGCGGCGGAGGCGTAGTCGTCCAGGGCCAGGGAGTTCCAGGAGCCCACGCCGCCGCTGCTGTCCACGGTGTGGATGTGCCAGTAATCAGCGCGGGCGGGAGCGACAACGGCCAGAGACATAACGGCGACCAGAAAAACAACTGAGGCAACTTACGTGGTACTCCAGTAGCGGAGCATAGTGGACATCCTTCGCTCATTCGCAACCGAATCTATGTGCTCGGACAAAGCGAACAGTCGCTGCCCGACGCGGCAATACTAGTAATACCATTCTCCACTAACCTTGTCAAGTCCTGCGTGTAGAGGAAGATTACCGATATTCGCAAGTGATGTGTTAATAGTAAAATGATTCTCTGCCCACGGCCTCTTGACAAGACCGGCAGAAATTGTTATACTACCAATCAAGATGAAATCTGACACGCCGGGCCGAGTTTGGTATAGCTGGTGGTATTGGTTCACCTAGTGAACTGGCCCCAGCGCGTGTCGATAATTTAGAGCTTCTCAGACCACGCGGGTCAGTTCACCCAGAACTCGGCCCGCGGTTTTTGTTTAGATGGCGGGCCAGCGCTCCAAAAGCGCAGCTCGCCATTTTCGTTTTGACAACACGGGGAGGGTGAAAGTCGGAATGCCAGCCGGCCCTGAGTGCCGCCACGACGCCGGCGGCATAGACTAGAAGTTCAGGAGGTGGTAACATGGCCGCAGCAGTTTTAAGCTCAGCAGATCAGCAAATAGCTCGGGCGAAAGCCTGCCTGCGGCGCTCCTGGGTAGTAGGAGTGCCAGCGGCTGGCACTGCCGGCCAGGCTTTCGGCGGTACAACACTGCTCTGTGAAAGGTTTAATGACCATGTACACTCCCGACTTAACCGAGTTTGTCCGACGCGCTGAACAGGGGAATCTCGTCCCTGTCTATCGCGAAATTGTAGCTGACCTGGAGACGCCCATTTCGGCCTTCCTCAAGCTGCGCGAGGGCTGCGAGGATTATGCCTTCCTGCTGGAAAGCGTCACCGGCGGCGAGAATATCGCTCGCTACTCCTACCTGGCGACCGCTCCCTACCGACTTTTCCGCAGCAAAGGCCGGCAAGTAGTCACCACCACCAACGGCAGCGAGCAGTCCGAGAGGCTTGGAGATGGTGAGACTCCGCTTGACAAGCTGCATCAGTTGCTGGCGGAGTACCGATATGTACCGATACCCGGCTGGGAGCGCTTTGCCGGGGGTGCACTCGGCTACATCGGCTACGATACAGTGCGCTTCTTCGAAGATCTACCCGATGAGAACCCCGATGATCTGGAGCTGCCCGACTGCTTCTTTATGTTTGCTGACACCCTGGTGGTCTTCGATCATGTGCTCAATCGGGTTAGAGTTCTGGCCAACGCTCACGTTAACGATGACCCGCAGGTCGCTTACTGGCAGGCTGTGGAGAAGATAGAAACTGTTATCGAAAAGCTGCGCCAGCCGGTCCCGCGGTCGGCTGCGCCGACTATCAAGGGTGGCATCCCTGATGATCCGTCGGGCCTACCATCGTCTATGACGCGCGCTGAGCACCGCCAGGCCGTACAGCGGGCCAAGGAGTATATCCGGGCTGGAGATGTCATTCAGGTGGTGCTGGCCCACCGCATGAGCGCGAAGATAAGTGTAGACAGCTTTGATCTGTATCGGGCGCTGCGCGCCATTAATCCCTCGCCCTATATGTTCTATCTGAGCTTCGCTGACCTGAAGCTGATTGGGGCCTCTCCGGAGGTGCTGGTGACCGAGGATAACGGCGAGGTGACGACCCGCCCTATTGCCGGGACTCGCCGCCGGGGCAGCAGTCAGCATGAAGATGAACAGCTCGAGCAGGAGCTGCTTTCCGACGCAAAAGAGCGCGCCGAGCACCTGATGCTGGTTGACCTGCACCGTAACGATCTGGGGCGGGTCTGCCAGCCGGGAAGCGTGGAGGTTGATGAGCTGATGGCCGTGGAGCGCTACTCGCACGTGATGCACATCGTCAGCAATGTACGCGGCAAGCTGGCTGCCGACAAAGACCAGTTTGATCTGCTGCGGGCGGCCTTCCCTGCCGGTACGGTCAGCGGTGCACCCAAAATCCGGGCAATGGAGATCATCGAAGAGCTTGAGCCGGTCAAGCGGGGGCCTTACGGTGGCGCTGTGGGCTACTTCAGCTTCTCGGGGGCAATGGATACCTGCCTCATTCTGCGCACCTTCATCGTGGACGGAGACACCGCCTACCTGCAGGTGGGCAGCGGCATCGTAGCTGACTCCGACGCCGACTTCGAGTATGATGAGACAATGGCGAAGGCGGCGGCCCTGCTGGAAGCCCTGCGCTTGGCCGAGGAGGGCTTGCTGTGACTCTGCTCATTGATAACTACGACTCGTTCACCTACAATCTGTACCAGTACCTGGCATATCTGGGCGAGACTGTGGCAGTATACCGCAATGATAAGCTCACCGTTGCTGAGGTAGAGCAGATGCAGCCAGAGCGCATTGTCATCTCGCCGGGGCCGGGTCGGGCGGCGGATGCCGGTATTTCCTGCGAACTGATCGAACAGATGGCCGGGCAAGTCCCGATTCTGGGTGTCTGCCTAGGCCACCAGGCCATAGCCGAGGTCTTTGGCGCTACCGTCGGACAGGCTGGTCGGCTGATGCACGGCAAGACATCCCTGATCCACCACGACGGCGACGGCATCTACGCGGGCCTGCCCGACCCCTTTGAGGCGGTTCGCTATCACTCGTTGATCGTCCAGCCCGAGACAGTGCCTGATTGCCTGGAGGTGACGGCACACACCGATATTGGCGAGATTATGGGCATTCGTCACCGGGAGTACCTCATTGAGGGGGTCCAGTTCCATCCCGAATCGATACTGACTTCTGTGGGACTCGATCTGCTGAAGAATTTCCTGTGTTTGACTGCTCAAGGCGCCGCCCAACACTATGATAACGGAGGGATTGAGTAATGCTTTCTGCTACGCTGGAGAAACTGTCACGCCGTGAGCACCTGACTGCCACAGAGGGCGAAGAGGTGCTCAACCAGATAATGACCGGGCAATCCAGCCCCGCTCAGATCGGCGCGTTTCTGATGGCGCTGCGCATGAAGGGAGAAACGCCCGAGGAGATTTGTGGCTTTGCCCGCACTATGCGCCGGCACTGCGTTCGTATCTCCACGGAGCGTGAAGATGTGATGGACACCTGCGGGACCGGCGGCGATGCCCTGGAGACGTTCAACATATCAACTGCTGCCGCGATAGTGGCGGCGGCTGCAGGAGTCCCCATTGCCAAGCACGGTAACCGCTCGGTATCCAGCGCGTGTGGCAGTGCTGATGTCCTGACCGCTCTGGGAGTCAATATTGACCTGTCTCCCGAAGCAGTCGCCCGCTGCATAGATGAGATTGACATCGGCTTCCTGTTCGCGCCTAATCTGCATCCAGCGATGAAGCATGCCATCGGGCCACGGCAAGAGATGGGCATTCGCACGGTATTCAACCTGCTGGGGCCGCTGACTAATCCCGCCGACGCCCGGCGGCAACTCCTGGGAGTCTTTGCTGAAGAGTGGGTTGTGCCGATGGCCGAAGCGCTTCAGCAACTGGGCAGCGAGCGGGCGGTGGTTGTCCACGGCCGCGACGGGCTGGATGAAATTTCCACGCTGGGGGAGACGGCTGTGGCTGAGTTGGCTGATGGCCAGGTTCAGACGTATACTCTAACTGTCGAGGAGTTGGGAGTGGAGCCGGCCAGTGCTGCCGAGCTGTCTGGTGGGACGCCGGCCGAATCCGCGGAGCTTCTGCGAGCTGTCCTTGCTGGAAAGACAGGTCCCCGGTATGATATTGTCTTAGCTAATGCGGGTGCGGCCATCTATGTCGGAGGTAATGCCGACAGTATTCGCGAAGGAATGCAGCAGGCCGCAGATGCTATCAACAGTGGTGCGGCTCTGGCTAAGCTTGAGCAGCTTTGTGAACTGTCCAACTCGCTGTGAGATGTCAGGTGTGCTATGAAACTGAGCGGTATCCTGGAAGAGATCGTAGAAAGCAAGCGCCGCGAGTTGCGGTTCGCCAAGGCAGACCGTCCGGTCGAGTTGCTGCAAGAGCAGGCCGCCGAGCTAGCGCCGGCCCGTGACTTTGCGGAGGCGCTGCGCGGGACGGAGGTGGCGCTTATCGCCGAGATCAAGCGGGCCTCGCCGTCGGAGGGAGAGTTCCCTGTGCTCTGGTTTGATCCACGGCATATTGCCCAGGACTACGTTGCCGGCGGCGCTCTGGCGATAAGTGTGCTGACCGAGGAGAACTATTTTCAGGGCGCGCCGAACTTCATTGCCCGGGCCCGCGGCCGCATCCCTCTGCCCATCCTGCGCAAGGATTTCATATTGGAGGATTATCAAATATATGAGTCCCGCGCCCTGCAGGCCGATGCAGTCCTGCTAATTGTCGCTGTATTGGCGCCAGAAATGCTGGTGTACCTTCACGAGTTGACTGCCCAATTGGGCATGACAGCGCTGGTGGAGGTGCACAACGAGGAGGAGCTGGCGCAGGCGCTGGCAGCAGGGGCACAGGTCATCGGGATCAATAACCGCGACCTCGCCACGATGGAAATTGACCTATCAACTACCGAACGGCTGGCGCCGCTGGCCCGCGAAGAGGCTCTGGTGGTCAGCGAGAGCGGCGTCAGTTGCCGGCAAGACGTCGAGCGGGTTGCGGCGGCGGGAGTGGACGCGGTGCTGGTGGGCACCGCGTTGATGAAGAGCGCCGAGTTCGATCTGGCCGCCCGCAAGTTTGTAGGCGTGCCCAAACAAAAGCACTAATTCCGTGACGACAAACAGGAAGTGATACGGCGGATGACTACAGAAACCGAGCAGCGTTCCGGCCGATTTGGCCGCTACGGCGGGCAATACGTTCCCGAGACCCTGATGGGAGCATTGGATGAGCTGGTCCAGGCCTATGAGCAGGCATGGGCCGACCTGGAGTTTCACAAGGAGCTGGAGTACTACTGGCGCTACTACGCTGGGCGACCTACGCCGCTGTACTTGGCTGAGCGGCTCAGTGATCTGTGTGGGACGCAGGTGTATCTAAAGCGCGAAGACCTCAACCACACTGGCGCGCATAAGCTGAACAACACTCTGGGGCAGGTGCTGCTGGCGCGGCGGATGGGCAAGCCGCGACTGGTGGCGGAGACCGGCGCTGGGCAACATGGAGTGGCGACAGCTACCGTCGGCGCGTTGTTTGGGATGGAGACGGTTGTCTATATGGGCGTCGAGGACATCCGCCGTCAGCGGCTCAACTGCTTCCGTATGGAGCTGCTGGGTGCGAGAATTGAGCCAGTTGAGTCAGGCAAGGGTACGCTGAAAGATGCCACTAACGAAGCGATTCGCGACTGGATGGCCAATGTTGAAAATACCCACTACCTGATGGGCAGCGTCTGCGGGCCGCACCCGTATCCGACGATGGTGCGCGACTTCCAGAGCATCATTGGCCAGGAAGTTCGCGAGCAGTGCCCGGAGCAGGTCGGGCGCCTGCCTGACAAGCTGGTGGCCTGCGTCGGCGGCGGCTCGAATTCGATAGGCCTCTTTTATCCCTTCCTCGATGATGACGTTGAGCTGATTGGCGTGGAGGGTGCTGGGCACGGCCTGCATACCGGAGAGCACAGCGCCCCGCTGGCTGCGGGCAGCTTCGGCATCCTGCACGGGTCGGCTTCGCAGATTATGCAAGATGAGGACGGCCAGATCATCAACGCTCACTCAGTGGCCGCCGGGTTGGATTACCCCGGAGTGGGCCCCGAGCACGCCTATCTGCACGAGAGCGGTCGGGCCACTTATGTGAGTGTCACCGATGAGCAGGCGCTGGCCGCCTTCGATCAGTTGAGTAAGCTGGAGGGCATAATCCCGGCCCTGGAAGCCGCTCACGCCCTCGCCTGGGTTATTGAGCAGGCGGGGAACTTCGGTGAAGATGAAGTAATAGTCATCAATCTATCGGGCCGGGGCGATAAAGATGCTGCGGAAGTGAAGAGCTTGCTGTAGTCGCCCGTTAAACGCGAGGAGAACCACATAATAGTGAACTCTATTCAACAGACATTTGCCAGCAACCGCCCGGCTGGGCGCGGGGTGCTAGTCGTCTATGTTACGGCCGGCGACCCGAGCCTGGAAGAGACGGTGGAGATTGTAACCACGGTGGCCGACTCTGGTGCTGACATCATCGAGCTGGGCATACCCTACTCCGATCCGCTGGCCGACGGTCCTACCATTCAGGGCGCCTCGCAGCGGGCGCTGGAGGCTGGCGCTACCATCCAGGGCGTCTTTGACTGCGCCGCCCAGATCCGTGAGCGCACCTCGATCCCGCTGGTCATTATGACCTGCTACAATCCCATACTTCAGTTTGGTCCCGAGACCTTCGTCCAGGAGGCAAGCAAGGTCGGTATTGACGGTATACTGGCCTCCGACTTGCCCCCGAGTGAGGCCGAGCAGTGGTGCGCAGTGGCTGCGGAGTATGAGCTATCCACGGTTTTTCTGGTCGCGCCGACCACCCCGCCCCAGCGGGTGGCCCGAGCGGTGGAATGCACCACCGGCTTTGTCTACGCAGTGGCGCGCCCAGGAGTAACCGGTGCCCGGGACGAGCTACCCGAAGACCTGAAGGATTCCGTCGCGCGCATTCGCCAGGTCACTGATCTGCCCATTGCAGTTGGCTTTGGCATCAGCACTCCCCAGCAGGTGGCGGCAGTCTGCGAGATTGCTGACGGCGCCATCGTCGGCAGCGCGGTGGTGGACATCATCGCGGAAGCCAGCAACCACGAAGCCCGCCTGCAGCAAGTCAGCCGGTTTGTGTCTGCGCTGGCGGCAGCTACTCGCCAGTGACCGCTGCCTTTCCATTATGAGTTACGCCAGGCAGAGAGCCGGGCGGTATTGACGTCAGGACAGATTGCCAGTTAGCACAACAGGCACGGGGCTGCCCCCCGAGACTCAGAAGTACTCAGCCAAGCGCGTTGTGCAGATCTTGAACAAGTGCCGCCGAAGCGGCCCCTAGCAGTAACCTGTCGCTGGTCACAGTGATGAGACTATAGCCAAGATCAGCTAGCATCGCGGTGGTCTGAGGATCCGTGCTGCCCCAGCAGCTAGCTATTATACCTGCCGCCCGCGCCGCCTCAGTGATCCGGATCAGGGGTTCGGCAAGTATCGGTTCGGTAAGTGGAGTGTTGTATGAGAGGCCCAGAGACATGCACAGATCAGCTGGACCCAGGAAAATCCCGTCCACCCCTGGCGTCTGCGCGATAGCTTCGACATTGGCGACGGCCTCTTCAGTTTCAATCTGGACAATGAGCAGGCCATCATCGGTGATGGTCCTTTTGCCTTCGCCGGGCACTTCAAATATGCGGTGGTTGGCAAGTGAGCGGCTGCCCTGGGGTGGAAACTTGCTGCGGTCTGCCACTTGCCGGGCCTGCTCAGCGGTATTGACCATGGGCACGATGATGCCGGTGCAGTCCATATCTAGCACTGGTCCGATTGAGCCGATGGAGTGATCTCGCACCCGCACCAGGCTGGGTGTGCGGACCGAATCGGCTGTGCGAACCGCGTGCAGCAACGCATCATAGCTGAGCTGGCCGTGTTGGCCATCGATGAAGAACCAGTCCCAATCTTCGTGCACTACTTCCAGTATCGCCGGCGCCGAAACTCCCAGCCCAAAGCCCAGTTGTACCTCGCCAGCGTTAAGTGCTTCCGTATCAAGAGGCCAGGCCATTTTGTTACCTCCGTTGCTGTGGCTGTGAACTTTCAGTGGGTAATCATAGCCCACAGATGGCCATCAGTCAATGCAATGGAAGTTGTTCATCGTCTGTACGAGGCAATTGCCGGTAGGAACTGTCGCGAATCCAGCGAATATATGCTAATGGAAGAAGTCTGGCCGACCGTCTGGTGCTCCCCGCATTACCTCATCTTGGACACACCCCAGGGCGATGATTACCCAAGTTGAGAACTCGTCCCTGGGCTGTAGGTCTTAGAATGTATCAGCGATGAGCGCCATGTGATGAATGGAAGAAGGAGTATCAGGAGGCAAAGGTAATATGAATCTACGCAGGTGTATATACTTAGGGTTGGCCTCATCAGTTGTGCTTGTGAGTCTATTGCTCAGCACACAAACCAAAGCAGCAGAAAGGAGCAAGAACGTTATGTCAGCCGAGGAAATGAAACAGCAAAGGACGCAAGCGGCCCATCGCCAGCGGCGTATTATTTGGAACAATGATGGTTTTGACAATTCCCGGCCCTGGGCTAAGGCGCTAACCCCAGAGGGACTATTGGAAGCTTACACAGCGCCACTCTTGCGGTCAACTGACCAGGTGGACTCAATCTTCTATTGCACTAGTCAAGGCTTCAACCAGTTTACCCACAATAGTGATGTGACTGAACCTTTGACAAGGTGGACAGCGAACATGCTCAACGCACTGATTGCACAGGGAACAGATCCGCTGCAGGTGATGGTCGATTATTGCCGCCAGCATAACATTGAGGTATTCTGGACTCTGCGGATGAACGACGAACAATGCGAAGGGCATGGAAAGTGGCAAGAAGACCACCCTGACTGTCTATTTGGCACGGAAGAAGACCGGCCTCCATATGGCAATTGGAAGCAAGTTGATTATGCCCGGCCGGAAGTTCGGGAACAGGTCTTCAATATAATTCAAGATGTGTGTCAGCGCTATGATATTGACGGGATAGAGCTGGATTTCTTTCGCAGCATGATGTGTTTCAAGCGTCTGGCCTGGGGAGAAGCACTGGGGCAAGAAGAGCGTGAAGCTATGACAGAGCTTCTGCGCCGGGTACGCACCATGACTGAAGAAGTAGCTCGCGAGCGGGGGCGTCCGCTGCTTATCGCGGTGCGCGTATCTGATTGCCCGGAATTCAGCCGAGCGCTGGGCCTAGATTGGGAGCAGTGGCTGGAGGAAGATCTGATTGACATTTTGGTAGTCGGCGGCTACTTCCAGTTACGACCGTGGGAAGACGCAGTCCAGTTGGGCCACAAGTACGATGTTCCGGTATATCCATGCTTCGAGGCGTCACATATGGAGTGGCCCCATAAGGGGCCGGCCTGTATGGCGCGTAACTGCCCGGAAGGCTATCGGGCACGTGCCGTGAACGCGTGGAATGCAGGAGCTGACGGGATATACTTGTTCAATTTCAACTACTACTTCGCGCCGGATGATCCCCTATGGCGAGAACTGGGAGACCCTGAGATACTCCAGCCGCTGGACAAACTCTACCATGTGAATGTAATGGCGACTGGATACGGTTGGCACCGTGTTTGTCGTTTCCTGGGATACTGGCCTATATTGGAGATCTGCCCGGAAGGTGCCCAGTTCGTTCGTGTGCCCCTTCTGTCTCCCGAACATCCAGTGACATTACCAGGTGGTGAATCACACATGACTACACTCATGGTGGGCGATAATGTCCTATGGGGAAAAGAGCAAGGGATTGTGCCGGAATTGAAGCTCAGCCTGGGAGTAGACAACCTGTTAAGACCGCAAGACCTCTCAGTAAAGCTGAATGGTCAAGTTCTCAGCTACGGCATACTGCGAGCATTCGAATATGGGTGGTTGGAGTACACAGTGGATCCGGAAATAGTCAAACAAGGTGCGAATAGCCTGGAGCTAACGTCTACTAAGGCCGAGGAAGCCTCTGGTATCGTTGTACAGGATGTCCAACTGCAAGTGCGCTATAGAGGTTGGGCCTATTGAAACCGGAGGACAACGTCTGAGAACTGATAGCGTTGGTGAGCATCGAGGGCGGAAGCTGACCTGGTCAAAACCACTGAAAAGCTCTTCCTTGTGAGGGGCTCGTCCATCATCTGCCGGCTGTTCCCAGATAAACGGTACTTCGGCTTCGACAAGCCGTTGTGTGACATAGCGCCTTCCTCCTTCGCTGGCGCTGACGGAGTAGAAGCCTATAACTACCAGTACCACTGGGGCAGACGCATTGGAAGAACCACGTCGTGGCCTAGCTACATGTGGCCAGCGGCCTTAGGCTACCTGGACAAGCTGGCCGATCCGCAGGAGATAGCGCAACACGACCGCCACTACCAGTTTTATCCTCTATGGCAGGCACATGGGGGCGCCGGCTGGGCACAAACAGGCCACCACGATGATAGAATCTTCTTAGACCGGGCTAAGCGCGACCTGCCGGGCAGTCAGCAGTTCCGCGTAGCTGAGGACCTAAGTGATCGCAGGTTGCGGGCCGGGTTTACCGTCAACCAGCGGGTGCTCTCGCACGGTCAGCGGAGGCTGGAGCGGATGATTGCTGACGGCATGAACGGGGATAACTGTGCTTTCGTGGCCTATGTGCTTAGCCAGGCCGGCGATACCGATCGCGCTGGCGATATGCTCGAGAAGTTGCTATCCCGCCGCCGCGGCCAAGACGCCGCCTCGCTGAGTAACTGGAGCTAGGCGCTGGTCGTCCTAACACTGCACGAGTTGGGACGCAGTCAGGAGACGGGACCGGATGGAGCTGGATGTGGGCTCGTGGTGGTGCGGATAGCGTACACGCCGGCTAAGTAGACAAGGAGCCCGATATCGGCGCCTGTCATCAGCGCCGGGGCAGCAGTGGGGGGAAGGGCGAGTAGCGGATGGACGAGTACAAAGAAGGCGACTAGGCAAGCAGGCGCTAGGCTCCAGGCACCGGCCGGCCACCGCAGGGCCAGAAGTGAGAGAACTAGTGCGATCAAGGCGCCCAGGGGCAACGCCCCGATGAAACCAAGGGGGAAGTCGCTCAGCGCGGCCACCAGCATGAACTGCGCGCAATACGCCCCGCCGACGAGACCGAGCCGTAGCAAACCTATGCGGATGCCGCTGCCCAGCACAGTTACCGCTAAACCCACCAGCAGGAGCATGGCCCCTCGCCAAGCGTATTGGAGCACGCGGGCCACCAGATTGCCCGGCTGCCGGGCGGCCGGTAGCTCCACCCCCATGCCGCGCGTGGTAAGTGCATGATCCAGGACCCAGGTCAGCACAGTGCCCTTCCCTTGGAACGCGGCTGCGATCTCGGTGGGCGTCAGGCACCCCTCGGGGTAGTTCAAGCGCTCTCTGGGAACGTCAGGCAAGTTCATCACCAGTTTGAAGTCGCGGATCTCTCTAACCCTGGTGATCTGATAGTACCAGGTCTCCATCCCCCGGGATCTGTAGCGGACTTGGACCGTGGCTTCTTGCCCGGGCGTCATGGCGATGCTCCAGCATACATCACTGCCCCTGAAGCTTAGATGATCACTGAAATCCCGTCCGTCTACCAGCACCTGGAAATCGAGGAACAAGGTCTGGCCATGAGACATGGGGAAGCGGAAGTTGGCGGTGGTCTTACGGTCAGCAAAGTTTTTCACCGTGTACGTGAAGTCGCACTGATCCTCGAAGCAAGTGTAGTAGGCAGACCCCTTGCGACGGTAATCCATTTTGATGGTGACTGTGCTCCGCGTCTTGACGATGGAGTTCTGTTCAATATGACGGGTTACTTTTTTGGTGACAAATCGTGGCGGCTCGTCCGGGTAGCGACGCGGCAGCTCTTCCTGCACGCTCACCACCACTGTATGGTCCACCCCTAGTTCACGTTGTACGTGCGGGCGGCCCCAGATACTGCGCACACTCTGCAGGTTGACCTCAGTGATGCGGCCGTGCTCTCTCTGGAACGCCCGCTCCACCTTGTTGAGCTGCAGGCGCACTCCCCACAGTATGGCCAGAAACAGCCCTGCAGCGACAGTCGCCTCTAGTATGGCTCGCAGCCAAGGCCAGAAATCGGCCGGTGCCTCGGCCGGGCGGCGTCGTGAAAAAGCTGCCCAGAATACCATGATGGCGCCCAGAGCCATGAACGCTGCAATCCAGGGCGCAGCTGTGGCCCAGTTGTGCGCACGGCTTACCAGTAGATCCAGCAGCTCCTTCATTCTTGACCCTCCCGGCAGGCCACCCTTCGGAGACTGGTGTAAACCCCACCTTGTTATTGTAGTAAGGGAGGAATTTGAAGTCAAGGGCATTTTTGTTAGAATGGTGAGTAACGGATGCTGGATTATCATATGGCAACAACGAGGTAAGATATGCAGGGCCAACACAGCAATCAAAGCAGCTTCTTTGGCATGATTTATGAAGAGTTGATCCCTGCTGACCATCTGCTGCATAGACTATCAGCAGCAGGCTGGCAGTCGCGAACTGATCTCTCAGGATACCTACCAGGCTATGAATCGGATAGTCCGGGTCGGCTGGTAGCTGATGGTTGGGCCCCGTTTTCGCAGTTACGGGTTGCAACCCTATGAAGGACAGAAGCGCAGACGCGGGCAATAAGATTCCGTAATTGATGTTACTGCTCTTCAACTGCAAGCTAACGACAGGAGGAAGCGACCGTGGATATTCACATTCTGGAGACAGACCCAGCCGTACAGCTTGCCGGATATGAACTCGCCCGCTGCCTGGGGGAGATGACGGGTCGCCAGATCGAAGTAGTCGAGGGGGGCAAGCCCGGTCCCCAGCCAGACATTTATCTGGGTACCGCAGAGACTCTCGCTGAGATAGTTGACCTTCCCCAGGTGGACGACCGCCAGTGGGACGACGCGTATGCGTTGCGTTCAGTGGATGAGAGTCTGGTAATTGCCGGGGTCAATCCCCGTAGCGTATTGATGGGCGTCTACGGCTATCTGCGCGAGCTGGGAGCCGAGTGGCTGTGGCCAGGTGAAGATGGCGAGGTGTTGCCCCAGATTGAGCAGGTCCCGCTGGCGGGATTTGATATCATAGAAGTGCCGCCCAATCGTCATCGGGGTATCTGTATTGAGGGAGCCCCATCGCTGGACCACGTGCTGGATATGGTCGAGTGGATGCCCAAGGTTGGGCTGAACAGTTATTTCCTGCAGTTCCAGATTGCCGCGTACTTCTGGCGACTGTGGTATGGGCACGCGCTCAACCCCAAATGGGAGGAGCGTCGTGACCTGAGCTACGAAGAATGTGAGCAGCTCGATCGGCAGGTAATAGCGGCACTCAAGGAAAGAAATCTGCTGCTGCATCAGGTCGGCCACGGCTGGACTGCCGCGGCCCTGGGCCTGCCCTCCAGCGGTTGGGTGGAATATGACGGTGAGATTTCTGCTGAGATGCGCGAGTTGATGGCGCAGGTGGATGGGCAGCGGGGCCTGTGGGGCGGCATTCCCATAAACACCGAGCTGTGTTACGGTAATCCCGAGGCGCGACGGCGCGTGATTGACACGGTGCTGGATTATGCTCGCAATCACCCCGAGGTCGACGCGCTGCATTTCTGGCTGTCTGATGCCCCCAACAACCATTGCGAGTGCGAGCTGTGTCGCGACTACGGCCCTTGGGATTGGTATACCACGCTGATTAATGAGCTGTCTGGCTCGCTAAAGGAAGTCGCCCCAGATATGAAGCTAGTGATCATTGCTTATCATGATCTGTTGTGGCCTCCGGAGAAGGTGGAGCTGGACACCAGTCATAACAACTTGATTGTAATGTTTGCGCCGATCTCTCGTTGCTACGGACACTCACTGGCCGATCCTGGCTGCGGCGAAGAGCCGACTCTGCAACGCCCGGCCCGCAATGAGATGGGCAGGCCGCGGGAGAACCGCTCCCTGGTCTGGCTGTGGCAGCAGTGGGATTGGACGGATCGAGCTAACTGCTTTGTGTTCGACTATCACTTTATGTGGCCGTGGATGGGTGATCGGCTGTCGGTGGATCTGGCTCAACTGCTGCCTCAAGATATTCAAGATTATGACCAGCTCGGTCTATCGGGATTGATAAACTGTTGTACCCAGCGCATCTTCTATCCTCACGGCTGGCCGTTTCATCTGACCGCTCGGCTGCTGTGGGGAGAGTCGCCGGATGCCGCCGACCGGGCCCACTACTACGCTCTGGCTTACGGAGACGATACCGGGCTGGCTCAGTCTTTCCTGGAGGGCATCACCGCCCGCAGCGGTGGACCGACTCACCAGGCAGGCCGCTGGCAACAGGTCCTCAGTGAACAGGTTTCTGAGCTGCTCCAGTTCCTCGGGCAGCGCCGCTCCGAACTGGAGGCGGCAGCCGACCGCGCCGAGGCTCCGACCCATCAGCGGGCCTGGCAATTGCTGCTGCACTATCAAGAGCTGGTGTCCCGATTCCTGCAGGTGCAGCACAGCGAGGAGGCGGGAGACCTGAAGCAGGCAGTTGGGCAAATCGAGGCCATCCAGCAGTTCCTGCAGGAGACTGAACCCGAGGTCGCGCCGGCCCTGGACTGCCACGTGATACTGCGGCCTCTCAATGAGTTGAAGGACAGCTGGGCACAGCCAGAGTGATTGTATTGGCCAGACCTGTTGTCGGTGGGCAACCAACCGGCACAGCTACGCGCCCAGACGGCTGAGCACCAGCCCCAGCGCCAGCAGCAGGCCGACTGTCAGGTGAATCACGATGGTGCCGACATTGGCCGGCAGTAGCTTATCAGGCCAATATTGCTGCTCGCCGCCAGCAGGCGATTCTGCTGGACGAGCTATGCTGCTGGGCCGCTGGATTGGGAGTCATTGGTTGTTGAGTTGTCACTTGACAGTACGGCGCAATCTTGGTAGACTTAACTAGGTTGCTACGCAGTAGCCCCCAGTTGGAAGTTTCGGCCCCTGCAGTCGGCCAGGGGCCTTAAAGTGTGAATGATTCCTGGAACAGACGCCTGTGCTGCTGGAGGAAACTGCAACACCGGCCAGGTCTAATCTATATCGTCTACAGCAAGGTCTCGATAAGTAATGGCACTTGAATACGGACCAGTT
>JAUVZM010000061.1 GCA_030602615.1 bacterium | reverse complement strand
CCTCACTTTGCTCTTCGCGTAAATCCAGCAGCTTGCGCCGGGTGGCTTCAACCCCCGATGTGGTCCCGCGCAGGGCCACGAGGTCTCGCTGGCAGCTTTCAGCCTGCTCACTTATCTGTTGAACACGCTGCTCAAGATCGGCGTCTTCGCTTTCGTCAGACTGGAGAGCCTCACGGGCCTGCTGCTCGGCTTCGTCCAGCTCTGTAAGCTGCTTGTCATAATCAGCAATCTCCTGATCCACCCGGCTCAGTTCTTGCTGTTGCTGCTGGGCCAGAGCGGCGCTCGAACGCACTTTCTCTTCAAGTTCGGCCACCCTGACCCGGACTGCTGTCAACTGCTCGCGCCGGTTACCCAGGCTCTGCTCGGCAGCCTCCGCGGAGGGCAGGCCCGACAGCTCCTGCTTGTTTCCTTCCAGTTGGTGGGTCAGCGCCAACCGCTGGCCTTCGGCTTCACTGCACCTGCTGTCTGCCTGCTGGCGACGCTCCTCCAGCGCCGAAATCTCCTCGGTTATCTCCTGGTGAGCAGTCTGAGCCGCCCGGAAGCGGTCGCCGGAATGTCGCAAGTCGCCCTCAATAGCCGTCGCCTGCTTGTCAAATTCGCCAAGCTGCCCCTCCAGGGCCTGGACGCGCTTGCCCGCTTGCTGACTCTGGCGCTCCAGCTCTTCTTCTGCCTCCCACATCTGCGCCAGGTAAGAACGCAGTTGCTGCAAATGTTCTTCAAGGTCAGCAACCTCCCGCCTCCGGTCAAGCGAGCGCTGTACATCGCCAGCCAGGCTTCCGGCCGATACTTGGCCCAACGGACCAACCACTTCCCCGTTTAGGGTCACCATCTTCACCGGGCCGGTCAGCATCGGGCGCAGGCGAGTCGCTACCTCCAGGTCATCAATAACCAACACATCACCGAGTAAATAGTCCAGCACGCGGCCTAACTTGCGGGGATATTTGAGCAGGGAGTCCAGAGTACCGTGGACGCCCCGAGCTGTGCGTCCTACTCCCACGGTCATCTGGGCGGCAAAGCCCGGAACGGGCACATTCACGGCAATGACCGTCGCCCGGCCCAGGTTGTTCTCTTGTAGATACTCCACGCAACGCTGAAGATCGTCTTCGGAGGAAACCAGCACCCACTGCAGCCTATCACCCAACCCGGCCTCTACCGCCACCTCCAGACGACGCGGCACATCCAAGAAATCCGCCACCAGCCCCTGCACACCACTGAGCTCGCCGTTGCGAGCAGCTTCCAGCAGTGCCCGGGGGCCCTCGGCGTACCCCTCGTGGTCGCGCTGCAACTCCTCCAGGAGCGTCTGACGCGATTCCTCGGCCGCCACCGCCTCCCCCAGGCGATCCCGCTTGCGCCGGTGCTCCCGCAAGGTATCAGTCAGCGCCGTATGCTGCTGGCGAGTCTCTCGCAGTTGCCCCCCAACCTGTTCTTTCTGCTCTTCCCAGGTCGCTTGCTGACCGCGCAACTGTTCAATGCTATCCTGAAGCTCACTGCGCTGGCGCTCAAACTGCTGTTGTTGGTCAGCCAGACGCTGGATGCGCTCGTCCAGATCGCTCTGCAAGCCCTGCAGCGCGGCCACTTCGTTTTCCACCTCGGCCAACTGGCCGGACAGATCACTATGCTGCTGCCGCACCTGCTCTTTGCGGGTCAGAATCGCACGATGTTCTTCCTCTTGCTCGGTAACGACCTTTTGCAGATCAGCCAGCTTGCCCTGCTGAGCCGCAAGCTGCTTCTGCTGGCCACCTTGCGATTTTTCCAGCTTCCCTATCTCTGTTTGCAATTGCTGGCGGCGCTGCTGGGCCTGCTCCTGTTGCTCTTCGAGGTGCTGGCGCTGCTCGCCTATACCCCGCAGCTTCTCAGAAGCCACCGCCTGGGCACTGCGCTGCCTATCCAGCTCGCGCTGCGCCTCCCTCTGTTGGCTGCGCAACTCCTCGAGCCGGTCAGCCAGTTTGTCAACTTGGCCAGCATTCTTTTCGTATTCAGCCTCGAGGGTACTTAGCTCGTTGCGCGTGGCCTGTAGATCTGCCTTGACCACCGCGATGTCATTGAGGATTGCCCCCCGCTGCTGCCGCCGCTGATTGTAGTCAACGGCCAGCAAGCCGCGCTGCAACTCATGCAGCCGGCCCGCGCGCTGCTTATAGCGGCGGGCTACTTCCGCCTGCTGCTCGAGGGGTTCGCGTTGAGTGTGCAGTTCGTGAATGATGTCACGGACGCGGATGAGGTTATCCTGGGTATCCGCGAGTTTGCGCTCGGCCCGCGAGCGGCGAATCCGGTACTTGCGAACCCCGGCGACCTCCTCAATCAGTTCCCGGCGGTCCTCCGGATGAGCGCTAAGGATGGCATCAATTTCGCCCTGGCCAACCAGAGCGTAGGAGTCAGTACCCAACCCGCTGTCCACCAGCAGATCCCGGACATCACTCAGCCGGATCTTGTCACGATTGATCAAGTACTCGCTTTTGCCGGTGCGAAACAGACGGCGGCCGATTTCAATTTCGGAGTATTCCGAATCCAGAGTACCGTCGGAGTTATCCAGCGTCAGACTCACCTCCGCCATGCCCAGCGGCCGGCGGTCCTCGGAACCCGCGAAGACCACTCCCTCGGCGCTTTCCACCCGTAACGGTACGGTTCCCTGCTCCCCCAATACCCACAAAACGGCGTCAGCAATGTTACTCTTGCCTACGCCGTTAGGCCCGACAATAGCAGTTATACCTGGTCCGAACTCCAATTCGGTTTTGTCGGCGAAGGTCTTAAACCCCCGCATCTGGAGCTTCTCTAAGTGCACTTTGCTTCCTCTTCTGCTGCGGTCTTAGCGAACCAGTATGTCAGGCCGAGCGATCTTGTCACCCGCATACTCAACTTCCAGCATGGGCCATTGCTCGTCGGTGCTGAGCACTTCGGTCTGGTCCGCCATTGCTATGATGGTATCTTCCGATTTTGTGCCGGTTATCGAAGGGTTCCAGGCGAAGGCCTGATTCTCCAGGACCGTCTCAGGACACTCCCTCGTCCCCTTATAGTCGCGCGGCGCGTAGCCGGTAGCCCCGCCCTGATGGTGCAGCTTCCATTCATCAGGGTAACCGCTGGCCTCGTAGGCGGCGACGCCCTGCGCGAAGATATCCTGCACCGCCGCGCCTGGTCGAGTCTCACTAATGAAAGCAGCGTCAATCTGGCAGACCGCCCGGTGCTTGTCGGCCAACTCAGCCGGCAGCGTACCAAAATGAACCAGCCGCGTTGCCGATATGTCCAGACCCCACTTACGCGCTCCCACCACCAGCATAGCCTGCTTCCCCAACCTATTGTTCGTGGGAATAGGATGGCGATACCTGGATATTCGTTCGTCGGCAGCGATCAATAGAACCGAAACGATAACGTTCTGGGCAATGAGTTTGGCCGCCAGCTTCGCACCGATCTCGTGCTCGGTCATGCCTGGCTCAATCTCGCGAGCCACTTCGCCCAGAGCCTGGGCAGCTATCCGTCCCAGCTCGCGGTAGCGCTCAATTTCGGGCTCCAGCAAACTCCAGCGCAGCCGGGATAGCGGTCCGCCCATAACTTCAGCGTCCTCCGGCCAGGCCCCGTCGCTGGCAACCCGCCCCTCCACGATCTGGGCAAGCATCGCCTCAGGATTTTCATCATGCCAGTTCATAAAGTGGATCTCAAAGGGCAGCTCGCCGATCTCCTCATCTTCCAGTCGAACAGCTTCGATATTATTGGTAAGGACGTGCTGGCCGTCAGCGGTTATCACAACGGACACAGCTCCTGTGTCGGTGTCAATAACCACATGGTTGTCCGCCCCAGCCGTCAGCCATTGAAAGTTAATCGTCTTGGTCAGAACCACCGCGTCCAATCCTCGGGCGCTCATAAAGTCTCGCACACGCTGGAGCTTTGTTTCTGTTTCTTGTAGACGTGTCATCCTCGTCTCCTTCTGGGAAGCGGGTTCCTACTACACTGACCTCCACCGGTGAGACTGCCCCAGTAGCCAAGGATTGTACGAAGCCAATTATAGCAGTCATTCCGCGCTATTGTCAAACGCTGGGTTGTCCGGCGGCTGCGAACGTATGTTTGATAGAATGTTGCGTTTTTGACAGGCGTATGCTACAATCCTCCGACGCACAGGGGAACAGAGTATGTCGGATTTCCCGCCGGCGGCGGGGTAGGTGAGCTACGTCTTACTATTGCAATGCCAATACTGCCCTGGACTGATCAACTTGCGCTGGATCTGGGAAGCAGCTCGGTGCATATCGCCGTCAAGGGCGAGGGGATCGTGCTGCGCGAGCCCAGTTTCGTTGGCTTTGACTCGCAGCACAACAAGCCCATAGCCTTTGGGAGTGAGGCCCGCCAGCTTTGGGAAAGAGGAGTGGACGATGTAGAAATTGTCCGCCCCATCCACAGCAGTGTGGTCGCTGATTTTGACGCTGCCGTAGCGATGCTCCGCGAGTTTATTCGCCGGGCTTTGGGCCACCGCCCCCTGTTTGCCCCTATGGTGGTAATTGCCACACCGGCCAGCGCCACACAGGTCGAGAGGCGGGCCCTACATGACTCGCTCCACGCTGCCGGAGCCGGTCATATTGTGGACGTGCAGCGTCCTTTGGCTGTGGGGCTGGGTGCAGACTTGCCGCTGCAGTCGGATGACAGCTATCTGATCGTGGATATCGGTGCAGGCTCCACCAACGCAGGGGTCTTTCACAATGGTCTGGTCACCGCCACCCGTTCGCTGCGCTTCGGGGGTAATGACCTGAATGAGGCGATAATCCGTACCATAAAACGTCAGCGGGGCATCCGCCTCAGCGCCTCAGCCGCCGAGCACCTCAAGCGCGAGGCCGGCTCAGTGCGGGCAGCGCTGGCGAACGGCCCCGTTCATGTAGATGACGTGGTTATTGTTAATAATGACCAACATTTGACATCTTATGAAATGGACCTCGAGCAAATCCCCCAAATACTAACTGAGGCCTTTGAGCCACTGCTTGAGGAGCTTCAGTGGCTCGTCGAAGAGCTGCCCCGCGCCCAAAAACAGCAGGTGGTCGGCGGCGGGATGGTTCTCAGTGGCGGTACGGCACTGCTGGAAGGCCTGGACCGGCTTCTCGCCGCCCACCTGCACCTGCCCTGCCGGGTAGCAACCGATCCCATCTCTTGCACCATCCTGGGATTGGAAATGGTGCTCTCAGATATCGAGGCCCTCTCGTTGGGCGGCCAGCGCTTCGGAGCAGTCCGGGTATAACCAATAACCGAGCGAGGAGTGTCGGCTATGAGCTGTATATTCTGCCAGATTGCCGCAGGCGAAATCGACAGTGAAATCGTTTATCGCGATGGGCAAGTGGTCGCCTTTCGCGATCTGAACCCGCAGGCGCCGACACACATTCTGATCATCCCTATTCAACATATCGAGAACCTGGCCGACGCCTCCGAAGAGCAGGCCGAACTGCTGGGACATTGCAATCTGGTGGCGGCGCAGATCGCTCAGGCCGAGGGAATTGCCAAAGACGGCTATCGGCTGGTGACCAATGTGGGCGCCAATGCCGGGCAATCAGTAGACCACCTGCACTTCCATCTGCTGGGGGGCCGCCGTATGCAGTGGCCGCCGGGGTAGCTCGACCAATGCCCTGATGAATCGCTTACCGTCACTACCGTAGGAGCGACATTCCTGTCGCGACGAGTATTCCCGCACATTCTAAGGAGGAATTCGTTACGAACCCTGAGAGCACTAAGACGGATAACAAGTCCCCGGCCGCCTCTCTGACATTTCAGGGCCGCGAACTGGAGACCCTGGTAGGTCATCATGACCAGAACCTGAAGCTTATTGAGCAAGAGCTAGACGTGCAGATCGTCCCTCGTGATGACCAGTTGCAGATATTCGGGGATGAGCAGGCCGCTCAAGACGCCGAGGATCTGCTCCAGCGACTGCTGGAGATCATCCGCCGTCGCGACACACTCAGCGAGCAGGACCTGAAATATGCCCTGCGGGCGGTGCAGCGCGAGGCAGTAGATGATACGGACGCTCTGCTGGCTGAACCGCTGTTGGTCACGCCGCGAGGCAAACCCATCCGCCCGAAAACTGCCGGTCAAATGGAATACGTACGGGCCATGGTGCAAGACGACGTGGTCTTCTGCATCGGCCCGGCCGGCACCGGCAAGACCTACCTGGCCATGGCCATGGCGGTCCGCGCCATGAAAGAGGGCAGCGTCAGTCGCATTGTGCTGACTCGTCCGATCGTGGAGGCCGGCGAGGAGCTGGGCTTTCTGCCCGGTGACGTTATGGAAAAGGTCGACCCCTACCTGCGACCGTTGTACGACGCCCTCATTGATGTCATTGGTGCTGACCGTCTGCAGCGCCACTTGCGCCGCGGAACGATCGAGGTCGTCCCGCTTGCCTATATGCGTGGTCGCACCATAAATGACGCTATCATCGTGCTCGACGAGGCGCAGAATACCTCCATAGGCCAGACGAAGATGGCCCTGACGCGAATGGGCCTGGGGTCGAGAATGATCGTCACTGGTGACATCACGCAGGTGGATCTGCCCGCCTCGGTCAGTTCCGGGCTGGCCCATGCCATAGAAATACTGGAAAAGGTGGCCGGCATCGGGGTATGTCGGCTTACCGGCCATGACATAGTTCGCCACGATCTGGTACAGCAGATTGTTGAAGCCTATGATCAGGCGCAGACAAACTCGGGAGCCTCCGGACGGCGCTCCTAGCCTCTGGGAGGGCCCAATTTGCTGAGGAGAGCAAGCCAGATGCCTCAAGTGAAAAGACAGGCCAGCGACCGGTCGTCGGTGTCCGGGCTTCTCAGCCTGAAGGAACTTCCCCTGCGCCGCTTGCTGCTGGCCACCATTACCGTGGGCCTGTTGTTCTTCAGCTTGTGGGCCCGCGTTCTTCCCCCCGGGGTTGACTGGCAGCCAGCAGACACCGCTGATCGGACAATCAAGGCTCCGCGCAGCGCTGTCTACACCGCCACGGAGGCAACCAATGAGCTGCGCGATGAGGCCGCAGATAGGGTCGATAGACAGTATTCACCGGTGGCCGATGCTGAAGATGGCGTCAGGCGGGTAATCAACGAAGTTTTCTCCCGGGCCCAAGAAATCCACCAACCGAGCACTGACCAGCCCACCACAGACCGAATGGCCGCCCTTCGCAAACACATAGTTCTCGACCTGAGCGAAGCGACATTGCGCACACTCCTGGAAAAGCCGCCGGCCGCACTCGATCAGATCAAGGCTGCAACCCAAGAACTGGCTAGCACCCAGATGCTGGAGCGGCTGCGCAAAGGTACCGACGACCTGAGCGAAGCCCGACGGAGAATCGTCGAGCAAGCTCAACAGCTAAACCTAACTCCCGCCGCTACCCAAGCGGCTACTGAAATCGCCCAACTTACTATCAAGCCGAATCTGGTCTTCGACAGCGAGTTAACTGAGCAAGAGCGCGCTGCGGCACGTCAGGCAGTAGAACCGATCGAGCGCACCATTCAAGCTGGTGAGATCATAATTACTGAGGGGGAAACAGTAACTTCCCACCATATGGATATGTTCCGGGCGGTCGGTCTGGTTAATCCCGTCGTTGACTACTCCCAAGCTCTTGGAATTCTAACCCTGTTAGCAGTCATAGTTGCCATAATGTGGGCATTCGCTCTTCGCTTCACTCCCGAAATCTACGAGGACATGCGGCAAATGGCGTTGTTCAGTGTGGTTGTAATCGCAGCAACACTTATATTCCGTATAAGCCAACAATCGTCGTACTTTGAGGCGATAGTCCTGGCGACGGCCACTGCTGGATGTATGGTAATAGCCCTGGCCACGCGCCCGGTACTCGGGTCGTTTCTCGCACTTTTGCTCGGTCCGCTGGTCGGCCTGGCCACACCATCCAACGACGTTCGGCTGGTGGCCGCGACGATAATATGCGGCCTGTTTGCAGCTAATGTCAGCACCATCCGTGGCAGTTGGACCCGAACCATCACTCGGGCGGCCGTGATGGTGGCTGTGGGCAACGCCCTGGTACTGGTTATCGCCACAGCGGCTTTTGATCTAACCCAGCAGTGGCACATAGCCGGGGCCACGGCAGTAGGTGGGGTAGCCGCTGCCCTGCTCTCGGTCGGGGTAATTGTCGTCCTCGAAGGCCCTCTGCAACTGCTTACTGACCTGCGACTGATGGAGCTATCCAACCCCAACGAGCCAATCCTGCGTCAGCTCCGGCGGGAAGCACCAGCTAGCTACCAGTCCTCGATTATGGTCGCTAACCTGGCCGAACAGGCCGCTGAAGCTATCGGTGCCAACAGCCTCCTGGCTCACACCGCTGCGATGTACCATGATATTGGCAAGATCAAACGGCCCTATTTCTTCGTGGAAAACCAGTTCGGCGGCGACAACCCCCACGACAAGCTCAGTCCTCATCTTAGCGCCCTGATAATAACTGCTCATGTCAAAGACGCCCTGCAGCTAGCGGAAGAGATCGGCTTGCCCCAGCCGATCGCTGACGCTATCCCCCAGAGTCATGGCACCTACCTCATCAAATACTTCTATGAAAAGGCCTGCGATCAGGCCGAAGAAGACGAAGAGGTCAGCAAAGAGGCATTTCGTTATCCCGGGCCCCGCCCCCAGACTAAAGAGAACGCCATTGTGATGCTTGCCGACATAGTCGAGGCCGCCGCCCGCACTCTCGACGAACCTACCCCTACCAAAGTACAAGCACTGGTCAACCGACTCGTTGACGGAAAGATTGAAGAGGGCCAACTTGACGAGTGTCCGCTGACCTTCGCTGAAGTTGATAAGGTCAAGGAAAGTCTCATTGACAGCCTCAACACAATGTTTCACCAGCGCATCAAGTACCCCGACCAGATCGAGCGCGACGCCGAGGAGGTTGCCAAGGCTTACGGCCAAAGCACTAACTCTTAGCCTGCCACTGCGCCAACCTTCCGTCAACCAATGAAGATACAATTGCGCAGCCTCCAATCCAGGCCCGTTGACCGCGATAAGCTCAAGCAAGTGTTGGAGGCCGCCGCCGGGCAGCTAGGCACCACCCTTGACAGCCTCAGTGTCGCACTGGTTGACGACGCCAGAATCTCCCGGCTTAACCGCCAGCTTCTGGAGCGCTGTGGGCCAACCGATGTCATCGCCTTCGAGGCCGAGCAGGATGCCGAGGGCAGTAGCGGGGAGATCATAATCTCGGTGCAGACGGCCCAACGTCAGGCCCAGCAGTATGGCCACAGCCTGATAGAGGAGTTATGCTTGCTGGCCATTCACGGGCTGCTGCACGTGATGGGCTACGAGGACCAGACCGAGGCAGGCCGCGCCGAGATGGAGCGAATTCAGGAAAGTCTTATGGACGAGGTCGGGCCGCAGCCGTGAGAGCCGCTATTCAGCCCCGATAATCTGCACTGCGCTGAGCCGCACGCTGGGGATGATACTGCCCGGCTCTTCCCGATAGTCGCTGGAGACTGCATCCACCTGCGCCAGCAGTTCCAATATGTGGCCGCCAATCATAGTATTCTTCACCGGATAAGCCAGTTGGCCGCGTTCGATCTTGAAGCCAAAGTCCACCGTTACCGACAGATCACCGCTGGCGGAATCGGGCTGCACCTGGGCAGCGTTGATGTACAGCCCCTCGTCAATTTCGCTGATCAACTCCGCTTCGGTAAGTTGACCCGGCTCAATCAGCAAGTTACTGGCCGAGATGCCGACACTGGGGGAATAGCCACCACGAGCCGCATGCGCGGTGTTGTCCACTCCCGCTTTGTTGGCTGTGTATGAATTATGCAGGTAGGTGGTCAGCACACCTGCGTCAATCAAGGCCCGTCGTTGCTTCGGTACTCCCTCGGCATCCCAGCCCTGCGAAGATACCCCCGCCGGCACAAAGGGATCCTCGATGATAGTGATTGCTTCACTGCCAATCTGCTCGCCGGCCTTGCCGACCATATAAGTGCGCTCACGCTGGACACTCTCGGCATCCGCTGCCTCAATAGGCGCTGTAAGAAAGTCGCCAGCGCTCAGTGGCCCCATCACCACCGGCAGCCGGGCGGTCTTCATATGTCGGGCGCCCAGGAAGTTGCCCGCCTGTTCTGTGGCCTGACCGGCGACCCCGACCGGCTCAAAATCCTCAAGCCGCCGGGCTACATCGTACTCAAAATAGCTGCCCACATCCTCGCCGTCGCGGACCACCGCCATAAAGAAGATCTGTATGGAGGTCCCACGATCGCTCAAAGCCAGGCCGGTCGAGCTGGCCAGGCCGTACTCACCCTCAGCCAGCGAGGCCCCCCCCGACAGCGCTACGTTCGGATTAACCCCGCGGGCCTCCTCAATGCCCTCCTGGCACCACTGCACTACTCGGGCTGAATCCAGGCCGGCAACATCCTCATCAAACAGCTCCGGGACTCGCTGCACTGCGCTGGGCTGGGGCAATGCTACGAAGTCGGGATCACGATGGGCAGCTCTCGCCAGGGTTACCGCCTGGCCGGCGCACGTGCGTACCTCGTCGCTGTCCAGACTCTGACTACTGGCCAGCCCTACTGCTCCGTTGACGTAGGCCCGCACACCAACTCCGCTGTTGCGTTGAGCCTCGCACTGCTTGACACTACTTTTTTCCACCTCAACCTGAACCGAACGCGCCGAGGCGCAAATTGCATCGGCCCAGTCAGCACCGGCAGCAGTTGCCGCCTGCACCGCTGCCTGGGCTATATCAACCAAGCTATCCAAGGTGTTCCCTCCCGGTTAGCGGCACCAGCGAACACCGTCCTTTCTATCGGTGTACCAGAGCGGCCACAAAGCCGTCCTCGCGCACTTGCTGGGCCAGCTCTTCAGCGTCGTCTCGCTTGCTGAAGGTTCTCACATTGACCCGGTGATATATGATCCCCCGGTTCTCAATCTCGGTGATAAACGGACTGTAGCCTCGCTGCTCCAGCTTCTGAGCCTGTCTGCGAGCATTATCCTCCTCAGTGAACGAACCGGCCGTCACCACCCATTCCCTCTCAGCAGTCGAGGGCTGCTCGGAGCCATCCCCACTTGCTTCGGATTCGCTCGTATGAAGTTCGGCCCCGTCTTGAGGCCCCTCCGCGGTCTGCTCGCCCTCCTGACCAGGCTCACTGAACGGTTTTTCACTTCCGGTAGGCTCGCGCTCCTCAATCTCAACGACGGGCCGCAGCGGCGCCTGTTCTTCTTGCTCACCGGGGGGTATCTCGGTGGTCGGACTTTCGCTGGGTGGCTCGGGCCGGGCCCCCGCCGCCAGGTCAACTTCGGCCAGACGCCGGCCCACCCAGTTCTTGCCAACCTGGTAGCTCAATACACCAGCAATAGCACAGATCAATAGTACCATCAGCCAGAAAGCGACGGTCTGGCGACTCTGTTGCTCTTTTCGCGATGGCATATAGTGACCTCCCCTATCCCCCGAAGCCTGCATATCTCGCCGCGATACTCACCGACATCTTAGCACCAAAAGCCGCTGGAGGCAAGCACACCACATACAAATTACCTGTGATGAGCGCCAACCAGCGGGGACATTCCTTGTAGCCAGAGCGCTGTTA
>JAUVZM010000049.1 GCA_030602615.1 bacterium | reverse complement strand
GAAGATGTAAGTATTCAACTTCCGACCTCCGTCCGCTCACGCGACCGCTCGTAATACCACTGGCTATTGTGTTCGTCTTCTTCCCACGCTTCGAAATGTGAAGGCGGAAGTGCATTCCAGCATTGCTCGCAGACTCCCGCTTTGTCCAATGGCCGCAGATTATCGCATTCGACGCAGTAGCCGGGTGCCTCACGCCATTTCTCATCTTTGTAGCCCATACTTATCCTCGCATGTATCTCTCAATGACTCCGAAGTTGTTGCGTTCCCTGCTGTGCCTGGTCGCAGCGTTATATATCTGTTCCAGTTGATTATAGAGTCGAAAGGTAAATCTGCTACAGTGGCGCCGAAAAGGGCTTTGGTTCACAAGACGATCAAACAGAGCTTTCTTTTCTTCGTCCGGACCAACGAGGAACAGGTCCGCTCGGAATCTTGCCGGAATCTTCAGTAGTCTATCCAGGGACTCTCTCACTCTGGTCGTGTGTTCTACCTCAAAGCCATAGACGGGAAACAGACCATGGTCGTCCTCGTCGAACCACAGGACATCTATCTGCCTGACTCTTGGCAAGTTCTGGCCTTCAAGAATATCGCTGCAGTCCCTGACGCTCACCAAATCTCCTAAGCTTGCACCCTGGAATTCCCTAGTAGATTGGTCATAAGCAGGAACAAACGTTTCGTAGCCATAGATGCTACCAAGTGAAACTAACATTCCTTGAGCAACCCCGTGGTTTATGTCAGGGTCTCCCGAGTCAATGTCTTGGGATTGAGGCGGCGGAGTCTCAAACTCCGCCAGCTTGTATACTCCGCTGCGGTCGGGGGGAACAGGCTCGAACACGCGATACTGCCTTACAACGCGCCTTATGGTATCCTGCCAAGTAGGGTTCGTTGCCGTTTTCGGATCGTCTTCAATGTGGCTGTAGATTTCGGAGAGGTGCGCTTGCCCGCCTAAATCTGCTAGAGCCTCAACAACGACGTCCTTCCAAGTTGGCTGTTCGCGTTTCATCTGTCGGACGCTCCTAGAATGCAACTTATTCAACAGGCCAAGTCGCTTGCGCCGCCTTGCAGCCACAGGATAGGTGCCAATCTGATGTATAGATTCTACAAGAGTCTACGGCTTTCGTCAATTAAGTGCAAATGATTAGGCACAGCCCTTGCATGACCACTTCGAACGGTTGTCAGTCAAGCTGATTAGATGTATAATTGTAACGATGGTTGAGACAAGTTGCGAGGAGATGACCAGCAGTGACCGAGAAGTCCACGTGGCGTAATAAGGTAGGATTAGCCGAGATGCTGCGCGGCGGCGTGATAATGGATGTGACTAACGCCGAGCAGGCCAAAATCGCCGAGGACGCCGGCGCGGTCTCGGTGATGGCGCTGGAGCGCGTGCCGGCCGATATTCGCGCTGAGGGTGGCGTGGCGCGCATGGCCGATCTTAAGATCATCGAGCAGATAATGGAAACGGTGACCATACCGGTTATGGCCAAGTGCCGCATCGGGCATTTTGCCGAAGCCCAGGTGCTGGAAGCCCTCGGCGTTGACTTCATTGACGAGAGCGAAGTGCTGACCCCCGCCGATGAGAGCTTCCACGTCTGGAAGCACGACTTCAAGGTGCCGTTTGTATGCGGCTGCACGAACCTGGCTGAGGCGCTGCGGCGTATTGGCGAAGGCGCGGCGCTGATCCGCACGAAGGGCGAAGCCGGCTCGGGCAATATCGTCGAGGCTACGCGGCACATGCGCAGTGTGATGACTGGTATCGAGCACTTAAAGGGGCTGCGCACCGAGGAGCTTATGACCGAAGCCAAGAATATGGGCGCGCCCTTTGAGTTGGTCAAGGAGATCAGCGAGAGCGGCAAGCTGCCCGTGCCGAACTTCTCCGCTGGCGGCATTGCCACCCCGACGGATGCTGCGCTGATGATGCAGCTTGGCGCCGAGTCCGTCTTTGTCGGCTCGGGTATCTTCAAGTCTGAAGACCCCGAGGCGCGTGCGTTGGCCATTGTCCATGCGACCACCTACTACGAGGATGCAGCGGAAGTAGTGTGGGCCTGCAAGGGCCTCAAGGGCGCGGCGATGCCCGGTATTGACGTCGCCAGCCTGCCCGAAGAAGAGCGCATGGCTACAAGGGGCTGGTAAGTGCCTGTCAGTTCGGTTGGCCTCAGTCAATGAAAAGATGGTCACGGCAAGGCCCGCTGCGGTGGCCGCTTTCTTTTTATGTGAGTAGCAATAGTGGTGGCTGCTGGTGGAGAGCGCTGATCTCGGGAGAGACGACTTTCAATAGTGTCAGCACCGGTAGAGCGTGGCAAACTGTCGGGCTTCCCCACTAAGCTGTTTGTAGCCATTCTTCTAGCCTATGCCCTCTTCACCTCCGGTACGGTGCGCTCCTATGATGGCGCGGTAATGCTGGCGGTGACCCGCAGCATGGTGCTGCGGGGCAGCTTCGAAGTTCCCGACCTGCCCGGTTGCAAAGTAGGCGTGGATGGCAAGCGCTACGGGCGGTACGGGATCGGCACATCCCTGGCCGCCCTGCCCTGGTTTATTGCGGGGCAGCTCGCGGCAAATCTGGTCAGCGACGATCTGGTTTCCGATGATATCGTCAGCGAGTTTGCCGTCTCCTGGTTTAACCCCGTGATCACCGCGCTGAGCTGCGTGGTGCTGTATCTACTGGCTGTTGAGGTGGGCCTGGCAGCGCCGGTGGCGGCTGGCTGTGCCCTGATTTATGCTTTTGGTACGGGCGCCTTCGTCCAGATGAAAGATTTCAATAGTGAGCCGCTGGCCGGACTGCTGCTGCTGGCGGCAGTCTACCACCTGCTGGTGCTGCGCAAGCGCCCCGGTTGGCAGCAGGCAGCTGTAGTCGGGGCGTGTGTTGGTGGGCTTCTGCTGGTGCGGATGGCTTGTCTGGTGGCTGTACCGGTGCTGTTGCTGGGGCTAATCTGGATAGCTCTGGACAGCGGCCGCCGTGACCGACTTGTGCGCTGGCTGGTGGCCTTCGCGGTGCCGGTAGTGGCGGCAGCAGCGCTCATAGCTGCTTACAACTACGTGCGCTTCGGTTCTCCCACTGAGTTCGGCTATCCGCCGAGTATGTTCACCTTCCAACTGTGGCGGGGGCTGGGAATGAACCTGTTTAGTCCCGAGGCAGGAATCTTCTTATATGCGCCGATTGTGATACTATTCCCGCTCGGTGCAGTATTACTGTGGCGCACCGGCCCCCGGGCAACCACCCTGTTCGCGTTGCTGTTTGTCGCTTTCCTGCTGCTATATGCTGTGTCTGCATCACCCACCGGCGGGCACAGCGCTGGCAACCGCTTCCTGTTGGTGGTTATGCCATACCTGGTAATCTTCGTAGGGGCAATTGGGCAGAGATACCAGACACGCAGGTGGCGAGTGATTCTGGTGACGCTGATTGCTATCTCAGTGTTGGTGCAGTTGCCCCTGGTATATACGAATGTATCATACTATTACGCCCGGCGCACCAGCCAGCTTGAATTGAACCAGGACCAGTCTTCTGGTCGGCCCACATTGACAACCGATACGATAGGCCAGCGCTTTGCCAGGTCGCTACTGGTGCAATCGTGGCAAATCTCGGCGGAAGTTACCCACAACGCTTTGTACCGGAGCCAGTGGCTGCGCTCGCTGGCCCCGCGAACCACTCGCGGTGCCGATGCTGCTACGCTTGTTGCCCAAAGCAGGTCGTTCCACTTGCCGTACCTGTGGTGGGTATTGGCTTACTACTACGGGGCTTCGATCTGGCCAGTAACAGCAATGATGGCTGCTCTGATAATTGCCAATTGCCTGGCTTGGATGGTTCTGCGGAGAAGCTGGCCGGATAATCGTTCAGGACAGCCCCGGAGAGTGCTCACCTGATGAAACTATCGGTGATAATGCCGGTTTACAATGAGGAAGCTACGGTCGAGGAGATTGTTGCTCGCGTAATGGCCGAGAGCCACGAAAAAGAGCTGATTATCGTAGATGATGGATCGTTGGATAATACCTCAGCAATTCTGGAGCAGCTCAGCGAGCGTTATGGCGATGCCGTCAAGCTTCTGAGGCACGAGACAAATAAGGGCAAGGGGGCAGCGGTGCGCACTGCTCTGGCACAGGTCAGCGGCGATGTCGTGATAATACAGGACGCCGACTTGGAGTATGACCCCCGGGACTATGAGGTGCTGGTCCGTCCGATCAAAGAACGCACCGCTGACGTCGTCTATGGGTCGCGGTTTCTCGAGGGCCGTCGTGGGACGCTTCTTAGCAACTACCTTGCTAACAGGTTCTTGACCTTCTTGACCAACCTACTGTATAACGCTAATCTGACGGACATGGAGACGTGCTACAAGGCTATACGCGCATCGCTTCTTGAAGGCCTGGTGTTGCACAGTAACGCTTTTGATATTGAGCCGGAGATCACTGCCAAACTGCTGAAGGCTGGAGCCCGGCTGTGCGAGGTACCGATTACATACGCGGGCCGGACCTACCAGGAGGGCAAGAAGATTGGCTGGCGTGACGGGTTGCAGGCTATCTGGACTTTGCTCAAATATCGCTTTACCGATTAACTGAGGAAATCTGATGAACCGGCGCGTCGGCATACTAGCTTTACAGGGCGATTTCTCGGAGCATCTAGCCGCGTTTAAGGGGTTGAATTGTCACGCGGTACCGGTCAAGCACCCCGCGGAGGTGCGCGCGTGTGATGCACTGGTCATTCCCGGTGGCGAAAGCACTACCATTGGCAAGCTGTGCCAGCGCTTTGGGCTGGACGAGGCGATTGTGGAGCTTAGCGAGCGCGATGCTCCCATCTGGGGGACGTGCGCGGGAATGATCCTGCTGGCCAAAGAGATTGAGGCAAGCGAGCAGTGGCGGCTGGGGCTGATGGATATAACGGTGCAGCGAAACGCCTTTGGCCGGCAGGTGGACAGCTTTGAAGCTGACCTGGCAATAGAAGGTGTTACCAGCGGACCGGTGCGCGCCGTCTTTATCCGTGCCCCCGTCGTCACCGAGGTACGGGCGGATGCCCGGGTGTTAGCGCGATTTGACGATAAGATAGTGATGGTGCGCCAGGGCAATCTCCTGGCCACCGCCTTTCATCCTGAGCTGACTGATGACAGGCGCGTCCAGCAATACTTCCTGAACATGATAAACAGTAGTTGAGCATTTGTAGCAGAGCGGAGGTCTGCCATGAAGGGCATTATACTCGTCGGTGGATTGGGCACGCGGCTGGAACCGATGACTCGGGTTATCAACAAGCACCTGCTGCCAGTGGGTCAGTTTCCTATGGTCTACTACCCGCTGCATAGTCTGGTTGATGCGGGGATTGGCGACATTATGATCGTAACCGGCGGCAACAACCCCGGGGAGTTTCTTGAACTACTGCACGACGGCAGTGAATTCGGCCTCGACCACCTCTACTTCACCTATCAGCAACAGCCGCTGGGCATTGCTGATGCCCTACGGGCTACCGAGCATTTCGTTGGCGACGATCGCTGCATTGTCATCCTGGGTGACAATATCCTGGCCGGCAGTATCCGGCCATGCGTCGAGCGCTACCAGGAGCAGGCCCAGGGGGCGCGTATCCTGCTGGCCGAGGTGCCCGACCCCGAGCGCTTTGGCGTCCCCGAGTTTGATGAAGATGGCAACATTCTCCGCATCGTGGAAAAGCCAGCACAGCCGCCCTCTGAGTATGCTGCTATTGGTGTCTATATGTACGACCAGCTTCTATGGGATATCCTGCCTGCCCTGGAGTTGTCCGACCGCGGCCAGTACGAGATAACCGATGTGCAGAATGCCTACTTACAACGTGGGCTACTGGAGCACGACATCATAGATTTTGGCTGGTCTGATGCCGGAACGCCCGAGAGCCTGTTTCGGGCCACCACCATGATGCGGGACAGCGAATTTCTGCCGGCGTCGCAGAGCAACTCTCAATAATCAGGCGACGGGCCCCGGCGGATATCACTTTGGTAGGAGCTTGTCAACGGCAATCAGTTCTCAGTTGTTGGATCTGAGATGTATGGAGGTAAGCCAGTATGGACGAAGAGGCTGTACAACCAGCGCCACAAGTAGCAGACACGATAACAGAAGCGGCAAAGCACGTGTCATCCAATCCCACCTGGCAAGCATTTGTGTACGAGATATTCAACCCTGAGACGCTGGCCGGGAAGGCGGCGAGCGTGCTGGTGATCGTGCTCATTGCCGCGGCTGCTTACTGGATGGTGCTGTGGATGCTGGGTCGGACCCGGCGCCGCCTATACCACACCGCCGAGACGCTCACTGGCTTGCACGAACGGCGGATGCTGCGCGCCGCTACTGTGCTGTCCATCGTCGGCAGCGGCGTCAAGTGGGTAATCGCGCTGGTGGCGCTGATCTGGATCATGAGTGCGCTGGGCACTGATGTTGTCCCTCTGCTCGCTGGAGTTGGCTTCCTCGGAGCGGCAATAGCTTTTGGCTCGCAGACGCTGGTCAAGGATTTGGTAAGCGGCTTGTTCCTGCTTCTGGAGGGGCAGTATGCCGAAGGTGACTACGTAAATCTGGGCGGGAAATTTGGGCGAGTGGAAGAAATCCGTTTCCGGACCACTGTGCTGCGCGACCTGGACAACCAGTTTCATCACATTCCCAACGGCTCGATCACAGCAGTGACAGTCTATGAGGAGCCCTACATTAACTATGTTCTCGAGATTCCACTGGCTGACGCTGCTGAGGCCGAGAGACTGCGGGTGGGGCTGGATGACCTCAGCGCGGAGATGAGGGAGAAGTACCCACTGCACATAACCGAGATGGGCCCGGCTGTCGTGGACCAGTCGCGAGATTACCCCAACCTCGTACGCCTGCCGGTGGCGGTTTTTCCCACGCAGGACTGGATTGCCACTGAGGAGTTGGCTACCCGCGCGCAAATTATGCTGGATGAAATGGATATAGCGGTAGCCGAGAAGCTCAAAATGCGGGTCTACGCTGACATCAGTGAAGTGAGCGTACATATTGAGGAGACGAAAGCGTCGGTAAGTGGCACGGAGGTCATTCCGCGGCGTTGATGAGTAGCTGCGCCTACCTGCGGGTGAGCAGCAGGTAGAGGCCGATTGCCCCGAAGATGATATTCTGAGCCCAGGCGGCTGGCATAGGAGGGACGGTGCCAGCCAGCCCCAGGGCCAGTCCCCACGAGCGCACGCCATTGTATAAAAATACCAGTACAATGGCCATTGTCAGGCCGGTGAAGCTGCCCAGGTGGGCATAGCGGTCGGCCAGCGGCGCGGCGATCAGTGCGAAGACCAGGCAGGCCACCGGAATGGCGTACTTGAAGTGCCAGTGGGTGCGCAGGGCATGGGTGGGTTGGCCGGTCTGGGCCAGGGTCGCGGCCAGGTGAGCCAGCTCGTCGGCGGTCATCTCGTAGGGTGTGCGCTTCTCTGCGTAGTAGTGCTGGAGAGCACGGTGGAGCTTGATGGGCTGCCGGGCAAACTCTGTCCGCTCATCCTCTTTGATATTGCCTTGCGCGTCCAGATAGACGGTATATCCCTGCTCCAGCGTCCAGACCGCCCCGTGGAGCGTAGCCCGGCGCGCGACGGTGATCGAGGTCAAGCGACCCGTGGCATCTCTTTGCCAGATGGCAATTTCAGAGAGTTCATTCGTGTCGGCGTTCATCTGCCGGATGTAGAATATCCGCCCCTGGTCGTCCCGGAAGAACTGGTTGTACTCCTGGCGGACCACCGGCTGACTGTGAGTGATGGTTGCAAAGACCTGGCGGGAGGCTTCGTTGCTGGCCGGCACCAGCCACTCGTTTACCGCAAAGGAAGCCCCGCTGGCCAGAGTTCCGAGCAAGATAAGCGGGAGCGATATTCGAGCGAAGGATACGCCGGCGGTGCGCATAGCTACGGCCTCGAGGCGGCGGCTGAGGTTAGTCATCGTCATCGCTACCCCAACCAGCGTGCCCACCGGCAATGACCAGACCAGTGCCTGCGGCGCGCGGTACAGCAGATAAAGAGCAATAAGCTTTGGGGAGACCCGCGCCCCCACGATAATTGCACTCAGCTTGCGGGCCTCATCGCCCAGCAAAATGATTACGAAGATGAGCGCGCCGACGATGAAGGGCAAAACAAACTGGCGCAGGATGTAGCGATCCAGCCGACGCATCACAGCTCACAGGCCCCTCTTTTGGCGGTCAGGTTTGGGCAGGGTCGGGCCCTTCGAGTATGACGAAAGCTACCGCAAAGCGGTCAATATGAGTCAGCGACAGGTGCCAGGTGGTCCCGCTCAGCTTGCGGGCACGCTCGGCGGCGGCTCCACGCAACTGCACTTGCGGCCGCTGTTTCTCGCTGGAGGGTATTCCGATATCCTTGAAACGCACTCCCCGCGCCCAACCGGTGCCCAGCGCCTTCATTACCGATTCCTTGGCGGCAAAGCGGGCCGCCAGCCGCTGGCCCTGATTGGCCGCTCCCAGGCAAGCTTCCTGTTCCACAGCAGTAAATATCCTGTCAAGGAACCGCTGGCCGTATTTGCCCACCAAGCGATTGATCCTGTCAACTTCGACGATGTCGGTGCCAATGCCGATTATCATTGTTCAGTTCGCAAGTGCAGGGAACCAGCAGATGTGTGTAAGGCAAGTATACACGGGGCAACTAATTGACTCAAGCTATGTAGGGCTGTGCGGACAGTAGGGCAGAGGCACGTGTGCGGGCCCCTGTTAGCAGCAAGCGGTCTTATCATTCGACATTGGTCGTCAGCCCGCCGCCTGACAGGCACAATAATGGCTGCCCATCGTGGACTCATTTCGAACTCAGTGGATCACGCCTTCTGGCGATGTGCTGGCCGTCTTCGCAGCAGGCCAGGAGGCTATTGTGAGTGGGGAGTGTAGCTCCAGGACTGGACGCTGATTCAACCCAATGGAGCCCCAACTATCGGCCGTTTGTCGTCGAAGCGTGCCGCCAGCAGGGGGACAAGAGCGAGCCAAGGACATTGGTGGCGTGAGGGACATTATCACCTGACAAGCTTCACACCAACGGCCACGCCCTCGTCCCATGGCCTCAAACCTCTGACAAGCTGTTTCATAGTCGCGCGTCGGGTAGACACTCCGAGAGTTTACGCGTCTCGAGCAAAATAGCGCGAAGACAAAAGAAGGGCCGGCCCGACAGGACCGGCCCTCCGCCGGACTCTCGAGCTTCTTCAGTACGTCCTGGTGCGCGGCACAACGGCTACTGTTCGTCTTGGTCAACCGGGATGGTAAGCTTCACTCGCGGTCCCGCCTTGAACACTACTCCTGCCGGCCACAACGGCTCGGGGACTTGCGTGAGCGCGGGGATGTACTGTTCGTAGGGAACCTTCCAGGAATTCTCACCTGCCCGGCCGTATGCGGTGCCCTCAAACACGTATACTGGCTGCAGGAACTCCTGCGACTGCACCGCCGACTTGCTGAAGTAAGCCACCGATATGTCCCTAATGACAATGCGGTCGGGTATAGTGAGGGTCAGAGCAGTAAGCGCCCCGCTCTGCTCCAACTGTCGAGCAGCATCGGCCAGCGGGATCAAGGCCGCTTTAGCTTGAGCCTGTTGGCGACTGCGTAGCACTATGAAGCAGCCGGCAACCTTGCCCTCCATGTCCATGAAAACCTTCAACTTGCCGCCGGGCCCGACTATGGGCAGGCCATTGACCAGCGGGCGCACAGAAACCTGCGCCGGCCCGCGAACCGTAGTAACCTGCTGGCGGAGTGACCCTTGACGGATCTGGAAGTCGTCCTGACTGACGGCAACGACAAATTCAGCCGGCTTCTCCGGCAGCGGCGCCCCGATGCTGCGCAGGAAATTCAGCGCACGCTCCTGGGTCGCCGCCTTGCTCAGCCGGGCGATGGTGAGCAGGGGTCTGGCCAGGACGCCCGAAGAGGTCGTCGCTCGGGTGGTAGCCGGAGTGGCGGTGGAGTCGGTGGTGGGCCCCTGTGCCCAGAGCCGGTTCATATCTCCGGCGAAGATGCTGCCCGAAACGTCCCGGAGCTCCAGGATGCGACCGCCGTCCTCCAGTAGCTGCACGCCGAGGTCATCCTCGCTCCTACGCAGCTGCCCTGGCAGTTGAAAGAAATCCGCCACCCGGCTCACCATCTGCTGTGCGGACTTCGTATCCGGGGCGCTGCGATAAAGCGGGAGTTCCCGCGGCAGCCGGTTGGACAGAGTCTCCATCGTCTGCCCGCGGGGGAGCCGATACTCGACTTTATAAGGTACTGCAGCGCGCGCCAGGATCAGCGCTCCGCGAGGGATCTCCAGCCTCGGCGTAGGCTGCACGCGAGGCTGCTGCGCTTGAACCCAGAGAACAGCGAACAGCAGTGTCAACACCAGCATGGTCAACCCTGCGAGAAACAGTTTTCTTGACATGTCATTAGCCTCCTTTGTAGTTGTCTCTTGAAGTGTACTTGGGCCTCGAACCCGCTAGTTGCAGTTGTGGTTCTGCCACCACCACCAACCTATCGGCCAGGGATCAGACGCTACACTACCCTTGCCGTGGATGTGGTCATAGTACGTATCCTTGCCACTCGCCGCCGCTCCCATGCAGGCAGCATAGGTGCCCGAGCCCTCAGTGTGCTCGGCAGCGTAGAACCAAGCCTGCACCACGGTCCAGCCGTTGAAGAGTTTCTGGGCGAACTTCTCGCCCCGCGAGCCGGAGTCGTGGGCATTGGTATCAAAGCTGCAGATGATATGCAGCTTGCGAAACACGGGGCACCAATTGTCCCACTTGTACTCGTCACGCAGGCACGAGCAAGCGTCAAGTACTATCCACTCCAGGTCGTAGTCGTCTCCCCAGCGGCACTCGTTGCAGTGGAGGAACTGGTCGTCATGGGAGTAGTTGAAGCCCACCCCCCAGGGGTTGCCGTGATCGGCGTGCATGGCGATGTCCACCCTATCAATCCAGTTGTTGTCAGCGCCGTTGCCAAAGCCCTGTTCTTTGTAGTCGGTTTCCCAGCTTGCGTTATTGCCCCAGTGGAAACGGCCGGTCCAGCCATGGCTCGTGAAGTAGTTGTACATGCCCATCGCGCAGTCGTCGCGCTTAGTGAGGTTCGCGCAACTGGGGTTGTCGGGGTAGTTGTTAACCCATTCCACCCCGATGTCAAGGTCCGCGGCAGTGGGCGCGGCGAACAACGCAAGCGCGCAACCCACTGCGGCTATCAGTAACCCAACGCATAACGTCTTGGTCATACTGCACCTCCTTATGTTTGGCTATCAGGGGCACCAATGCGCCCCGCTTGCCTACCAGAGTTGCCCGTCATCAAACTCCTTTGGAACACGGGAGGCCGGTAGGACAAGGCGTAGTCTGGCCCCCCCGCCCCGGTTCGCTCGCCTCCTTTACTGGCTATCGTAGGGCTATACTAACGTCTTCTTTCTCCACCTTCGCCGTTGGACCTACTTTCTCCTGCTCAGAATTTGCTCTCCCCGGCTCTCGCAGACATCCATTGTCCCACTCAGGTTCATAGCAGCGCCCCCAGGCAAACCTCCTGTTCCACAGCAGTGAATAACCTGTCAAGGAACCGCTGGCCGTATTTGCCCACCAGGCGATTGATCCTGTCAACTTCGACGATGTCGGTGCCAATGCCGATTATCATTGTTCAGTTCGCAAGTGCAGGGAACCAGCAGATGTGTGTAAGGCAAGTATACACGGGGCAACTAATTGACTCAAGCTATGTAGGGCTGGATAGAGGGTAGGGTAGAGGCAAGTGCGCCGGAGCAAGCCCAGGAATTGTTGACAGCAAGCAACCTTACGATTCGAGATTGAACATCAACCTGCTGCCTGACACGCATAAGAATGGCTGCCGGGGGAGGATTCGAACCTCCGATAACTGATCCAGAGTCAGCCGTGATACCCCTTCACCACCCGGCAGCATGGCTTGCCATTCTCTCACGAATTGCGGGGCCTGTCAAGCTGGCTCGTGGAAGCGGCTGCGCACGAACTCTCTTATCTTAACCTCTTCCGGGGCAGGGGCCTTAACTCCGTCGCCCCGCATCTGCTCAAGCTGGTCAGCCTGCTCGCGCAGTTGACAAAGTTCTTCGGGCAACATCGCCGGCAGATGATCGGTGCCCGGCAACAGTTTGCTGAAGGTGAAGTGCTTCTCAAGCACAGTAGCTCCCAGCGCCACAGCTCCCAGGCACGCCAGGATACCTACGGTATGATCCGAGTAGCCGATGGGATTCTCCGGAAAGGCCTCCGCCAGGGTCGTAACAGAGCGTAGATTGGCCAGGCGTGGCGGCGTGGGATACTGGGTGACGCAGTGCAGTATCGCCACCTCTTCAATGCCATCCAGATGAGCCAGAGCGGCTTGGATCTCATCAACAGTGGCCATTCCTGTGGACAGATAGACCCGCTTGACCGTCCCTGCGTGCGAGTTAATCACGTCCAGCATCTCAAAACTCATCATCACCGGGCTGGCCACCTTGATTGACTCGCAGCCGACCTCTTCGCACAGAAACGCAGCTCGGCTAGGGGTGAACGGTGAGCTCATAAACTCAGCGCCCAGCTCTTCGATCTGCTCTTTGAAGGCGAAATGCAGCTCCTTGGGCAGCGAGACCTGCTTGAACCACTCGTACTCGGGGTCATCGGGCGATAGCTCCTCGGGCAAATAGGACTGGAATTTCACAATATCTGCTCCGTTTTGGGCCGCTGCTTCTGCCATAGCGCCCGCGATGTCCCAGTCGCCGTGATGGTTCTCCCCGATTTCCGCGATAATGGTGATATCTTTCATCGTTATTCCTCCCGGTATGCCCCGCCCGTGTCATGCTCGCTTGACAGTTCGTGGGGTGATAGCCTGGCTGTCCTGCCAGTCACTTATAGATTATATCACAAGTGGACATAAGTCAATGCGTCGGGAAGGTTGGGGACAGCCGGCTCTACGTCAATTCGGATTGCATGAGATTCGGTGCATCGCAGAAGGTGTAGCGGCAGGGCGTGGTCAATATACCGCCTGAAGAGTGAGCTGCTAGAGTCTGACGTTAGTGAAAGGAGTCTGAAAGTTGTGCGTATAGGAATAGTTGGGTTTGATACCTCACATGTTGTTCAATTCACTATGAGACTGAATCACGTAGACATTGAGGAGGACCAATGGGTCGAGGGGGCCCAGATTGTAGCCGGCTTTCCGGGCACCTCCAAGGTTGAGGATGAACAGACGCTGGCTGAATACACCGCGACCCTGGCCGGCTATGGAGTGGAGGTAGTTGATGTCCCCGAAGAACTGATTGGCAAAGTTGATGCGGTGATGGTTGAGTTTCAGAGCGGCATCGTTCATCTGGCGTATGCGCGACCGTTTCTGGAGGCGGGACTTCCCACCTTTGTTGACAAGCCGTTCACCTGTTCGGTTGCCGACGCCCAACGGCTGGCTGACCTGGCCGAGGCGAATGATGTCCCGCTGTTTTCGTCTTCCTCGCTTCGCTACGCGCTGGAGATTCAACAACTGAAGGCCGAACAGGACCAGACCGGCGAAATTCTTGGGGCGATGGCCTACAGTCCGGCCGGTCTGCACCCCCAGAATCCGGGCCTGTTTCACTATGGCATTCATGTTGTCGAGACGCTTTACGCGTTGATGGGGCCAGGCTGTCAGGAGGTATGGTGCGCATACCAGGCTGGTGCTGAGGCGATTATGGGCTGCTGGCAGGATCAGCGCATCGGCAGTATTCGAGGCACCCGTGCGGGGACTCACGCGTACGGCTTTACTGCGTGGTGCGAGAACGAGGTGCGGGCCTGCTCGATTGATGCCAGTTACATCTACAGGGAACTGCTCAAGAAGGTCGTGGGCATGTTCGAGTCGGGCATTGCCCCGCTTGACATCGAAGAGACCATAGAGATTGTGGCGTTTGTTGAGGCGGCGGCCAAGTCTGCCCAGACCAGGGGTCGGGCTACCCCTTTGTTTGGCTGATAGCCTGCGTTGCTGATAAGGGAGAGTCGGTTACATTCCCCACTTGAATCATTGCTGTCTGCCTGATGTCACCTACGAAAACTACTTGTGCTACTTGCAGTGCAAGCGCAAAGCTCTGGGCATTCCCGACCCCTGGGCCAATGGCCCGCCGGATCCTAACTCACTCTAGTTGGGAGGAAGAATAGCCAATGAATGATGGTTTTGGGCGTGGTTTAAGCAATCTGCCGATGCTGGCGGATGTCGAGACTCGGTCAATATCCGCGGAGAATCCTGATGGCGCCAGGGGGGGCGGAGCGAAGGCTGACCCTGGTGGCGAAGGAGCAGCCCGCGAGCTGGGTCGGGGGTGGAAAGTGCGGCCCTGCATTACGCTGCCGGCGGAGTCGAGCACCGCGTTGGCGGAAATTGACGGCCCCGGCGTCATTCAGCATATCTGGATCACCGTTGATCCGGTAGCCTACCGGGATTGTGTACTGCGGATGTTCTGGGATGGTGAGGATGGTCCCTCGGTGGAGGTGCCGCTGGGCGACTTCTTCTGCAACGGCCACGGCCTGCGCTGCAATATCAACTCGTTGCCGGTGGCAGTCAATCCCAGCGGCGGGTTCAACTGCTACTGGCCGATGCCCTTTAACGAAGGGGCCCGGATTACCATCGAGAGCCAGCATTCTGAGCCAATCGGAGGCTTCTTCTACCAGATTACCTATGCTCTGGGCGACATCACCGAGGGCACGGCTCAGTTCCACGCGCAGTGGCGGCGCTCGGTGACTACCCGGGAGCTGCCCGAGCATACTATTCTCGACGAAGTGACAGGCAAGGGACAGTACGTCGGGACCTACCTGGCCTGGACGCAGTTCTCCGACGGGTGGTGGGGGGAGGGTGAGGTCAAGTTCTACATTGACGGCGACCAGGACTATCCGACTATCTGCGGAACCGGTACTGAGGACTACTTCGGCGGTGCGTGGGGATTTGGCGACGAGACCTACTCCACCTCGTTTCTTGGCTATCCCCTCTGCCATAGGGAAGAGGGAAAGGTACCCAAGCACGGGCTGTATCGCTGGCACATTATGGACCCAATCCGCTTCGAGGAAGACTTGCGAGTGACAGTGCAGGCCCTGGGCTGGTGGCCGGATGGGGTTTATGAGCCGCTGACCGATGACATCTGCTCGGTGGCCTACTGGTACCAGCACGAACCCCACGCCCCCTTCCCGCAGCTTCCCGCCCGCCGCCAGCGTCATGCGCGACTGTAGCGGGGGGGCGCACGAGTGTGCCGTCTGTGGTAGAATAGGGCGGGAATAAGATAATGGAAGGAAGTGGAGTCATGGATTTGCGGCCGAGCGGGCCGATGCTGGGCAACGCCAGGACACGGCCAATATCCGCGGAGCATCTACATGGTGCGAATGGCGGGAGAGCGCACGCCCTCATGATCGGTGCTCTCCTCGTTGCTTGCCTTTTGCCCATCGGGAACAGGGCTTGGGCAGAAGGTGCGCACGTCCGAGTAACCGACTTCCTGCTGCTGGCCAACGAGGGGACAAGTGACGCAACGGAATTCACCTTCCGGCGCTGCTGCCCTGTAATAGATGACAGGCAAGCAGTGATTAGAGAATTCACCTCGGCACGGCTGAAATCCACAGGGGAGACGCTTGGTGTCGAGAAGATCGACTACCAAGTTGACCACCTGGGCAACGGTGTCGGGACCTGGCGTGTGGACGTGGTCCCAGCCGGCCAGCAGGTGTTGGTGGAGTTGACCTGGGATGTCCTGGTGCGACGAGAGGGAGAGCCTCTCCGGGCGGTGCCGATTGTGCCTGCGGAGGAACTACCGTCCGAGGTCCGCCCCTTCCTGGAACCTACCGCGAATTGCGATAGCCGCGACCCAGTAGTGATGTCTGCCGCCCAGGAAGCCGTCGGCACAACGCGCAATGCCATAGCCATAATCCGGCGGATCGCCAGATTCATGCGCAGTCTCAGTGGGCAGGCTTTAGACCAGTCCCACAAGACGGGCATGGCAGCCACTGTGCTGAAGAGCGGCGGGCATAGCTGCATCGGCTCATCAGCCGCAGCGGTAGCCTTGCTGCGAGCCTGTGGACTGCCTGCGCGGATTGTTTATTGTATGCCGGCCGCACCCCAGGGGAGCGCCTACTACACGCACGGTATCGCCCAGGCCTGGATTGACGGTCGTGGCTGGGTGCCTTTTGAGCCAATATCTGGTGGAGCGCAGTTCCCCCTGCCTGGCCCACCAGAAAAGGAGTATGTCTTCTACCGCTTCGGTACCCGGCAGGATGAAGAGTACGTTCTTCCTGAGGAACGGGGTGGCGTCGTTGTTCTCTGGCCGCTTCACGCCCAAAGCGGGGAGCAATTCTTCTCATGGCACGGGGACGGGGCCAAAGTCGTATTCGCACACCCGCTGCCGCAGGAAGGGTACCTTCTGGGAGCGGTGCCCGAACCGTTTTATCACTATGAACCCGGAAACTATGGGCGCCTGTTGGGGCCAGCAGAGGTGCGCTGCACTTGGGAGTCGCTCATAGGGCTATCCCGCGAATACATGCGCAGTGGATCCTTTGTTGTCAGGGAGAAGATGATGTTGGCCAGTCTGATGCTGCCCGCCAGCACTGTTGTGTCCAAGTCCACTGTGGCCCGGCAGCCTGCCGCTGATGAAGCAGCGACACAACCCCTGCCACCCATCCCTGCCCAGGGACCGGATGAACTCAAGCTGACCAGGGGCCGTCATGAGTTTGTGCTGAACCCTAACAATGGTCTTAACACCACGGTGCTTTCAAGTTTGCCAGACTGCAACTTTGCACATCTTCACTCTATGGGTGTGGAAGACACGGGCACCCGCGCCCTGCTGCGCTTTAACCTCGCCAGAGTATCTCGGGACCAGGACGTGGAGTTAGTGAAGGCCGCGTTGCGCCTTTACAGACAGAAGGCACACCCCTGTCCGGACGATGAGGAGCGCCGTATCGGGTTTCATCTGTTGCTGGAGCCATGGAAGGCGGTCACGACTTGGAACAAGATGCCTGATCTTGAGAAAGCTCCTTTCGCCACGATAGCCTACAGAGCTGAGACGGGCTGGCTCGAGGTCGATGTAACGGCACAGGTAAAGCGTTGGCTCGCAAACCCGGAAACGAACTATGGCATCATGGTCAAGTTCACTGAAGAGGGCCGCGAGCATTATGTCTTCTGGGAATTCTCCGGTGCCACGACCCAAGACGCGACGAGGCGCCCAGAGATCGTTTTCCAGTGCGAGTAGCAGCGTGTCCAACCAAGTGCGCTAATCACAGCAACGAGAGAGGCCATCTTCCATTTGGGCGGAGTGTGGCTCGCGAAGAATAGATGTGAGCGCGGGTCCGAATAAGCCTGACATAGCTAATCAGTCATAATGCTTTTTGAAGGCAGCCCTATCCTTGCTCCTTGCCCCGCGAGCGGTTGGTTACTGTCCCGACGTGCCGGTGAGGAATGGTGATGAGTTGTCCCTCCGGGGTGCGCAGGCGGGTGTGGCGCAGGCTTATCTGGTCAACGATTCCCGTCAGCTCGCCGATTACCACTTCATCCCCCTCGCTGTAGATGTGGTCGTACAGGATGAAATATCCGCTAAGGGCATCGCGCAGGGGGCCGTATGCCGCTACCAAGCCCACTGCCAACAGCGCCAGACCCATCGGGAGCAGTTCGGCAGCGGTATTCAGCCGGAAGATGCGCAGGATCATCAATACTGCTATGGTGTAGAGCACCATACGTACGATCACTATCGGAGCACCCACCAGCAGGCGGCGGCGCCGTACCCGCGCCGAAGGATCAGCGCCCACATCCCGCACCAGCACCGGCCCGAGGCGGCGGTGGATCCAGCGGCTGATCAGCCACACCAGCAGTTCGAAAACCGCAGCAACGAGTATCGCGCGCACGA
>JAUVZM010000036.1 GCA_030602615.1 bacterium | reverse complement strand
CCCCGCCTGGAGCAGACCGCGGATCTGCCTCCCCAGCAGGTGCCGCAGGTCTACCAGCGGGCGGTGGCTGCGGGGCTGCTGCGCGACCGTAGCCAGGCGCTGGCCGCCCTGCGCCGGCAGGGCGCCCGGGTCGTGGATGCTACCCCCGATGAGCTGACGGTCAGAGCAGTAAACCGTTATCTGGATATCAAGGCTCGGCAACTGCTATAACAGACGCCGCCTCGCCCGACGCAGAGGTTAGCACCCGCCCCACAGCGAATTCTAATAGGATCATTCAACGCAGAAGCTGTCGGCAAAGATCAGTACCTGGAGAACAGTTATGTCCCGCGAAGTCGTGATAAAGCTGGGTCTGGATGGCGCCTTCGCCACCCGACGCTGGGAGAGGCCCGAGAATGTAATTCGCCTTACTAAAGAGCTGGGCTTTAATTTCCACGAGTATTGCTGCGACCAGATTGACCCCTTCTTTATGGGCCCCAAGGAGTTTGTCCTGCAACTGGCCGAGCGAGTTCGGAAGGCCGCCCGGCAGTATGATGTGGAGATCTTCAATACCTACACCGGAGTCTCGACGCATCGCTATCACAGCTTCTCGCACAGCCAGCCTGAGCCGCGCCAGCGAATGAAGCAGTGGCTGGAGGCGGCAATGGATTTGACCGTTGCGTTGGGAGCCAGGCGTTGGGGTGGGCATGTGGATGCGCTGCCCGTCGAGGTGCTCACAGATCCCGAAGAAGCCAGAAGGAGCATCGCCCGCCTTTACGCCACCTGGCGGGAGATGGCTGTGATTGCCAAGGAGAAGGGGCTGAAGGCGATCTACGTCGAGCAGATGTATGTGCCCTCGGAAGTACCCTGGACCCTCCAGCAGTCCGAGGAGTTTCTGCTGGCCTGCAATGCTGACAGCGACGGGGTGCCCGTCTATCTAACTGTTGACGTCGGTCATCAGGCCGGGCAGCAGTACGGGATGAGTGGGCCTGACCTGGACTACCTGGAGTGGATACGGCGCTTCGGTGCCTTCTCCGAGGTCATCCACCTCCAGCAGACTACCCCGGAGGCCAGTGCCCACTGGCCGTTCACCGCTGCGTACAACCAGAAGGGCAAGGTTGATATGGCTGAGCTGATGGCAGCCATCTCCTACGCACACCAGCACTGCGAATCCAGCCCTGTCTCGCAGGTGCTGGCGCCGGTTAGCTGTAACGTGCTTATGCTGGAGGTCATTCCCGCCTCTACCAAGAGCGAGGATAATCTGCTGCGGGAATTAGCCGAATCCCATGACTACCTGCGCCAGTTCGTACCCAAAGGCGGGATAACGCTGACGGTCTGACCACCAATTGTCCGGCAGGGAACCGTGACTGCTTCGCCACGGTCTTATGTAGCGAGAGCAAATTGTGGCGTCCATAACAGGAGGCCGATAATTGTGTACCAGGTGTCAGTACTTGCCGTGATACTGTTCGTTAACGGGGTGCAGATCCCCATTTCTGCGCCGGCGCTAGTTGAAGGCAACACCACCTGGGTGCCACTGCGCTCGGTCTTCGAGGAGTTGGGCTGGAGCGTTGGGTGGGACGGTGCTACCAAGTCGGTAAAGGTCACCGCCCCGAATCGTCCCGACATACTCATTAGATCGGGCGATCCCCAGGTGCAAGTTGGGGAGGAAACTATCGAGTTGGACGCGGCGCCGCGCCGTCGGGGACAGGTGACTTACATACCCGCGAGTTTGCTGAGAACAGCCCTGGGCGCCGAACTGAAGTGGGACAACGAGCAAAAGGCCTTGTACATAAATGCACCGCCAGTGAACGAACCAGTTCCAGTCAAGATTGAGCAGCTCACGAGCAATCCCCCTGACTGGGTCAACAAGAAGGTGGTGGTAACCGGAGAGTACACCGGCTGGCATCTCAGTCGGTTCGACCCTGCCACCTCCCATGGCCCGCCGGTGACCCGCAGCGACTGGACAATCCACGATGACACCGGCTCCATCTATTGCTCAGCCCGCCAGCCCCACACAGGTAGCTCGCCCATCTCGCTGCGCCCCTACGAAGACTGGGGCCGCCGCATCCAGATAACCAGCGTGGTGCGGCTGGCCCAGCGCGGTTTTCCGTACTTAGAGCCGGTGGACATTACAGCGATAACCGGCCTGCCGGGGCTGACGTGCTATCTGAGCACTGACCGCAGCCAGTATCGGCCCGGCCAGGCAGTGGTTATGAAGATGACTGTGGCCAACCCCTTCAATGAACCGGTGACACTCCAATTCACCTCGGGGCAGACCTACGATTTTATGATTCGCGACAGTAACGACCAGAAGGTGTGGCAGTGGTCGGACGGCAAGGTTTTCACTCAGGCCCTGCAGCAGCGGGAGTTGGCCGCCGGCGACAGCTACGAGGTTTCCACGCGCTGGACGGTACCGGAGGGAGAAACCGAACTCCCGTCCGGTCTATACCGCATCAGGGGCATCATCAATCAGGATGTTTCGGCTTATCGCAGAACAATCGAGATTGCGGCCGGCGACTGATATCAGACACGCTACCGCGCGCTGAGGCAGTGTCAATGGACAGAGGCAAATACAAACTGGTTGTGCTCGGCCTGAGTCTGGCGGCACTGACTGCCGGGTTTGTGGCTGGCTGGAGTGGGCGCAGCCGGGCGCACAGAGTCCCTGAAGATAAGCCGGCTCGGGCTTTGCCTCCCGCCACCAGGCCCAGCTTGCCCCGTGCACAGTTTATGGTCTTCAGCGCCAAGAAGAGCTGCCCCCCGGCCACCCCGGACCTGCTGCCCACAGCCACCAATATCTACTGCTTCTACAGTTTTCCCCAACTCAGCGCTGATGCCCGGATAACTGTTCATTGGTGGCGTGATGGGAAGGATTTGGGATTGGTGACCGACTTGCAACCGGTGGAGGCCCCGGTCAGCAAGCCCGGCATTGCAACGGACAAGCAGCAAGAAGCGGCAAGTAGCCGGCCCGGGCGATATGTTATTCTAAGCCCGCCGGCCGGCGAGGACACCTTCGCGCCGGGCATCTATGAGGTGGAGTTGCGTAGCGGCGATCAGCACCTGGGGCGCAGCTCATTTGTGGTCGCCGCAGATGCCCAGAAGATAATGGCCTCCCAGCCTTCACAAGTAGGCGAGGTCCGCGTGGTCTCCTGCATCACTGCCCGGAGTATTACTCCGACAGGAGAGCCCCAGCAGCCGGTGAGCAAGTTCGCTCCGCAGGACCGGATCTATGTAGCCTTTGCCTACATCAATGGCACCAAGGACGAGAAATTGCGGGTGGAGTGGTATGGCGGTGACCAGCGCCTGGAGTCGGCTGCGCAGAAGCTGGCTATGAAGGGAGCTGCCGGGCGCGGATCTGCCTGGTTGCAGGTCAAAGACAAGGGCCTGCCCGCCGGAGAATATCGCGTGGCAGTGTTTGGCGCAGTGGCCGATGACCCCCTGGCTGAGGCGCGATTTACAGTGCAGCCGTAGCGTTGCCGATCGTCGGCTGAGCACCGTGAGCTTGCCCGAAGCTGGCGCCAACGTGTATAATATCATTGTGGTCTGTATCCTGGCTATCTGCGGCAGCACGAGAAGGGAGACTACGATGAGCGAGAACGATGAGAGTCAGCGCTTCGGACCGGGAGCCCAGCCGCCGTCCACCCCACCCGGCGGGCCGCCTGAACCACCCCAGCCTCCGTCCAGCAGTTTCGTGCCACCTACCAATACCTCGGGGACCGGCGGCCCAGGGGCGAGCAATATCGAGGCGGCAGCTAGGGCTTATCGGTGGGTCATTGGCTGGTTTGCCGTTGCGAACCTCATTGGCCTGTCATGGCAATTGCTGGTGCTGCGAGCTTTCGGAGACATCGCTTGGCCCCCCATGGAATATGTGAGCATGGTCGGGGCGGGCGTGAATCTCGTATCACTTGCAGCACACATCGTGATGCTTGTGTACGTCTACCGGCTGGCCTCGCTCACGGGCTCTTCGGCACCGTGGGCATGGGTAGTGGGCATGCTGATATGCTGCGCAAACCTTATTGTCCTACTGGTGTTCGTTACGCAGGCAAACGCTTGGTTCCGCCAGCGGGGCGTGAGAGTGGGGCTCTTGGGGCCCTCAGCAGCCGCGGCAGCGGAGGCGGCGCGGAGGCAACAGGCCGAACAACAGCAAGCCCCACCGCCTCCTGCCCCACCGCCACCTCGCCCTGAAGAATAGGTCAGGGGGGTGGCTTGTAAGAGCAGTTGGCAAGCACACCCGCTGTAGCTGGCCGATTGACAAGGCTTGAGCCTTCACCGGAGCTAAGGGCTCGGTGAAGGCTTGTTTACTTGCCTGACTCCGGAGAAGAACCATTGGCCCAGTATATATTTGAGGCAATTAGAGGTCTGCCTGCTGAGTGGGTGGTTGTCATCCTCTCGGCCCTGCCCATTAGCGAGGTGCGCGGAGGCATCCCTGCCGGCATAATTATGGGCCTACCCCTTTCCCGGATTCTTCCATTGGCGATAGTCAGCAACGTGGTTTCGGTGCTGCCCGTGGTTCTGTGTTTTAACTGGGTTGCCCAGCGCCTGGCGGACAAACCACTGCTGGGGCGACTTATCACGCGGCTGATTCGGCGGGCCCGGGCTAAAGAGGAGATGGTCAAGAAGCACGGCGTGTGGGCGGTTACGCTATTTGTGGCTATACCGCTGCCGGTGACGGGGGCGTGGACGGGCAGCGTGGTGGCGGCCGTTTTTGGCATGCGCTTCGGGCGCGTGCTTTTCTGCCTGACCGTGGGCGTGATGATTGCCTCCGCTATCGTTACCTCACTGAGCTTGGCCGGTGTTCATATCTTCAGCGCACTGGCCACCGCGCCCTAGAACCGCTGTATGATTGACTACACACCCCATACTGTGATATATTCTGAGAGATAGCGACGACGAATCAGTCAGCGGCGCAGGGGAGTGTTAGCCCTTCGATGTCTGTTCTGCAGACGGTCTGGAAACTAATTGCTGACATAGGGCCGCGCGATGTTATTGATATCATTCTGGTTGCGGTCCTGTTGTACTATCTGCTACGGCTGCTGCGCCGTACCCGCGCGATGTCGCTGGTCAACGGGTTGATAGTGGTCTTCCTGGTCTTCTTGCTTTCCAGTGCTCTGCTGCCCACTCTCTACTGGCTACTCAAGTACCTCCTGGCTGGTGGTGTCCTGGCGTTGGTGGTGATTTTTCAGCCGGAGCTGCGTATGGCGCTGGCGCGATTGGGACGGGGTGGCTTACTCGGCGGTACGCTGGGCCGCATTGGCGTGCAGCGCCGCCAGTCAGTGATAAATGATGTCGTTGACACTGCCTACCGTATATCCGAAGACGGCTACGGCGCGCTAATCGTCATAGAACGAGAATCGGGCTTGATGGATATCATACGAACCGGCAAGGTCATCAATGCACGGGTCTCGGTCGATCTGCTGCGCACAATCTTCTATCCCAGAGCAGCTCTGCATGACGGAGCAGTGGTAATTCGCGAAGACCAAATAGTCGCCGCCGGTTGTGCCCTGCCTCATTCGGAGAGCCCTAGCGTGTCGGCCAGCACCGGCATGCGTCACCGTGCGGCGCTAGGGCTGGCCGAGCGCACCGATGCGGTTTGTATCGTAACCTCGGAGGAGACAGGGGCAGTCTCGATAGCGGTGGACGGCGCTATCTCGCCGCGCATCGAGCGTCCCCAGCTCACCGAGCGGCTGATGGAATTGCTGGAAGCCCAGGAACAGGAGCCGGGCTTCTTTTTCTGGCGTAAATAGCGGCTGATTGTCTGGCAAAGCAGGGACGAGATGAGCATCATTCGCCAAATCATCATCGCTGTCAAAAACGAGTGGCCGCTGAAGGTAATATCAATACTGCTCGCTGTAGTTCTGTGGGGCTTTGTTGTCACGCAGGAGCTCGTACACACTGACAAGACCCTGCCGATCGAAGCCGTTAACGCTCCGCCGGGGCTGGTGGCTACTGTTATTCAGCCGCCGACGGCAAAGGTGGAGTTCAAAGGACCCCAAGAGGCGATGGATAAGGCCAAGCTAACCCAAACCCGGGTGGTGGCCGACCTCAGTGGCCGAGTGCTTGGCGAGAACTCTGTAGTACTGGAGATACGCAGTGTTCCACCTGGTATCAGTGCAAGTGTTGAGCGGCAGGTTGCCCGTGTGACGCTTGATGCCAGAAGCTCGATACAAAGAAGCGTGACGGTCGAAACCATAGGCAAGCAAGCCCAGGGCTTCCGCCTGCAGACCCCCCATGCGCAACCCGAGACCGTCACCATCGAAGGAGCCAGCAGCGAGCTGCGTACCGTAGCGCGGGCGGTAGCTGTGGTTGACATCTCGGGACTTACCAATACTGTGCAAAAAGAAGTGGCCGTCGAGCTGCGCGACGAACGCAATGTGCTGATAAGCGGCCCACAGATCCAGCCAGCCCAGGTGCAGGTTACAGTACCGATTCGCAGCGTGGCGACCAAAACCGTCCCGATAACCCCGCAACTCAGCGATCCTCCCGCCAGCTACGAAGTCTCTTCGGTACAAACCAGCCCCAGCACTGTCACCATAACTGGCGAGGAGTCTGCTGTCGAGGATGTCGAGTACATCCGCACCGTTGAGATTGGCATCGGCGACCTGCGCGGTCGAGGAACGTTCACCCCCACATTGGTCTTCCCCGAAGGGATAGAGTCGGTGGGCGTGGGGGCAGCCACTGTAAAGGTTACCACTCAGCAAGCAACTCTGCCGGAGGCTTCTGAAGAAGAACCCGCTGAACCTGGCGAGGGCCCCACCGAACCTAAGCCCGGCCTCTCTCCGGACAGCGAAGAAATACCGAAACCCGCCGAGAGCGGTGCAGGATCCAGTGGTAGTGGCGAAGACAATACTGGCGGCGGCTAGGCCGGCCCTGGTAGAGTCCGTCAGCGCCCCTCGTAGAGCTTCTTTACCCGCTGGTAGTTGAACTTCACTGCCGGGTCATCCGGGGATTGCTCGTACATCTCCCGCCAGTGTCCCAGACAAGCCTCCAGTTGCCCGGTGTGCTCCAGACTGTGGGCCAACATGCGACGGCTGATGATATCGGGCTGTAGCCTCACGGCCTCGCGGAGGTGGGGGATAGCCAACTCGTACCTGTTAGTTATGAAATAGTGGAGGCCCAGATAATGATGGCTCCAGGGATCATCGGGCAGCCTGCTGACGGCACGGTGATAGGTGCCGATAGCGCTGGTCTCGTCGCCCAGGCTCCACTGCAGCCAGGCGATGTTGCTGTAGGTCTCGGTCAGAGTGGGATCCATCAGCAGCATAACCTGCATACAGCGGATGCACTGGTCATAGTCTCCGTGGTGCCACCACCAGTCGGTCTCAGCGCTGAATGCGTCCACCAGCTCGCCGCAGTCCCACACCACGGCACGGCGGTCAGGAGCCACAGCAGCCACCGGCGCCGGCTGGTCTAACGCGGCCTGGATAGTCCGGCTGATGAACTCAGGCTGCTGAGGTTGAATCTGCCTGAGATTCTGGCGGATTTCGTCTGTATTCAGCCGGCTGAGGCCAAGCACGGCATAATAGCGAATCCACTGTGGCTCGCCGATCAGCGCTGCCCAAGCGGCGTGCTGACCGCGCTCATCGCCCAGGGATGCCAGGGCGATGCCCGCCTGAATGCGCACATCCCGGCACGGGTCGTCCAGGGCGTTCAGCAAGGACCTGGTAGCGTCGCGGTCGCCGATCTGCCCCAGCAGGAAGGCAGCTCGGATGCGGTCCTGCGCGCTGGCCCCGCCCAAAACCTCTTCTATCACCGGCACTATCTCGCTGTGGCCCCACATAACAGGCAGCGGCGCCCACGGCGGCCGCCCCGCCTCTTGCGCCATCTCGTCGAGTTGCGACGAATGCAGGTCCAGAAACCCGAGGTCTGTTGCTTCGGGTTCGACAACGTTGTTCGTAGGTAGACCAGCCATCCCCGAACCGGCCAACAGCGCAATCAGGCAGATGCCACAGGCGACTTGTAGTCTATTCATTGCTTACTTCATCCCCGGCCGTTACTCAACACTCAGCGTGAAGTTGATGCCTTCAAGGACTCTGCCCCCGCCCAGCAGCTCGACTTCTCGACTAATGGAATGGCTGTCGTAGGTGACTTCTATCCGGTAATATCCCGGGGGCACGAACAGGTAGTAGTACCCGTCAGCGTCAGTAACATCGTCGTCGCGCATCTGACCACTGTCAATATCGGTGGCAGTCACGGTGGCTCCCGAATTGTCCGGCGCGCCCAGCAGCGTCACGCGTCCGGCGATTGTATACGGCGGGCCCGGCGGCTGGGGCGAGTATTCATTGAGCAGGATTGTCAGATTGTCTATGCCAGGCACCACATTGATTACGGTATAGTAATCATCATATCCCGCCGCGCTGGCCTCTACGGGCTGCTCACCAACGGAAACATGAGGGATCGAGAAGGCGCCATCAGGGCCGGTGATGACGGGGGGCTGGTCGCCGATCTGGACAGTAGCGCCGGATATGGCAGCCTCGGTGCGGGTGTCCAAAACCTGGCCACTGACGGTGACTGTTGACTCACCGCCGACCAGCGCGAAGTCCACTGGGTCGTTTGAGCCGACCGCGTCGGCTATGACCCAAACATCGGTGGAAGCCTCCAGATAGCCGACCGCCTGGCAGGTGCCGTGAACCTGCTGGGCGGGAATGCCGCCTATTACATAGAAGCCTGCGGTGTCAGTTGAGCCTTTGACAGCCTCGGACGGCAAGCCCCCCGGGGGCAGAAAGCTGACCAGGCCATTAACGATCGGCTGGCCGGTGTCGCCGTCAGTAACCGTGCCCGATACGGTCCCCGTTGTCTCAGTAGTCACCGGGGTCATCGGTACACTAACCGCTGTATAGCTGTACTCATTGAGCGTCAGCATTTGGGATTCGGTAGCGTATCCCGGAGCTGTTGCGGTAAGCGGCTGCTGGGGAGGGTTTTGTGAGCCGAGGGGGACATTTTCCAGGATTACCCAGTCATCTTCAAGATTGGTCTGGCCTCGAACCCCACCGGCGACCACGTCAGCGACCACCTCAATAAACTCAGGTGGGGCGGTCCCCTCAATAACACACTCGACGACCACTGTCGTCGTGGTGGTTTCCTCTTCCTGTTGCGTGCTGACACCACCACAGCCCCCCAGCAAAGCAACAGCGGTTAGCGCTGCAATCACCGTGCCAGCAGCAATCAGATTCCGTTTGTCCAGCCATTTGCTTGGCATAGCTTGGTCACGATTGGTGGCCAGTCGGCGCTACATCGGTGGGAAGATCAGGCGCGCCTCGCCCGACGCCAGACAGCGCATCCAGTAGCCGGCGAAGGGCTGCAGCGTCTCGCTCAGCACATAGCCGCTCTGCTGCTCGTAGCCGTATATTCCCTGCTGTACCCAGCCGTTGATCACTGCCTGGCTGAAGCTGACGGGATCCTGCGTGCCCACTTCTACCTGCAACTGGTCAATCGGCACCGGCTCCAGCCGGGGACTTCCGATCATATTCCAGCCCAGTTTCACCGGCACGGCATAGCTGTGGCTTTCGTCGGGCACGATCCCACTGAGATCGACGCTCACGTCATCAAACAGGCGGATCCAGAATCCCCGCCCCGGCGCGAACGGCGCGATGTCGGGCCATATCTCGTACCGCCCCGACGGCACTCTACCTGGCTCCCAGCGAGCCAGCAGTAGCTCTCCGGCAGGTACGCCCAAGAGTGTGGCGGCATCCGTTTCCTCTGCGAGCACCGGGATGGTGATCATCTGCAGGCCATTGCTGCCGGCCAAGAATGTATGGGTGGAACTTGACTGCCCGCCGCCCTCCAGGAAGACCACATACGAGTCCCAGCCGACATTGACTGTGCGGCTGAAGGTGTCACTGTCGGGATTAGTGGTGGTTATCTCTAACTGCGCCGGCTGCAGGCGACCGCCACTCAGGCTGGTGCCGAATACCGCCCGCTGCGCAGAGATGTCTGACCCTGAAAAGCCCCCGAACACATCAATAGTCGCTTCGGGGCCACCGCGGACGCCACCGTAGAAGTCGTTTTCTCCCGGATCGAAGCCGCGCACTGAATAGGGGTAGGGATATTCTCCGCGCAGGCCGTTCAGGTCAATCTGGACGGTAATCAACTGCGCTCCGCCTACGTTGAAGAAGGTCGGGATCAGGTACCCTTCGCCGGCGCTGGCGCCACCGCTGGCTACATCAATGACGCTACCCTCTTCGGCGTAGAGGCTGAGCGTGTGGTTGTAGTTCCAGTAGATACAGCGGGCCTGCCCGCCGCGCGGGGCTTCGTTGCCGCTGCCGTCGGTAACATAGTGCTCGACGATGAGCGCCACGGCCTGCTCCAGAGGAATATTCCAGGTGTAGAGTTTGCTGCCGGTGCGCACGCTGGTGTCCAGCACATACTGGCGCCGGTACCAGTCGTAGAAGTTCATCCCCTCGACGCTGCCAACTGCCGAGGCGGCGATGTCCTTCAGCCCAGGCACATCGCCCTGCAAGCCCTCGGAGAAGCTGTGATAGTACAGCTCGTTGAAGTTGGCAAAGAACTGGGGATCCTCGATATAGCATTTGTACCAGGCAGACCAAGCCATGGCAACGCGCCACACCAACATGCCGCTGAAGCCTGAAGCCGGATAGAAGGTGCTATTGCCCAATGCCGGCTGGTTCTCCGCCTCGTAAATCGACAGGCAGTAGAAGGGGCCCGGATTAACTGGGTCATAGCCGGGGGCCACACCCGGCGTGACCTGCACCGCAGTGGCCGCCGCCCTGATGAAACCCTGTTCCCAGGTATCATAGAAGAAGGCCAGATCATCGTGGAAGGCGTTAAGCACCAGCATCATCAGAATGAAGGTATCTTCCACGAAATTGCCCGACAGCGGCGCCAGGTGGATTTCATTGGCGGTAGCGTCATATATCCCGCCCTGGATTTCCTCCAGGGATTCGTCGAGGATTACGGTCACCGTGATGTCAAAGGCGGGCGGGCCGTATATCTGCCGGGCGACCGGCATAGAATTGTCCAGGTAGCCGCGGAAAGCGGCTTCTTGAGCAACGTCGAAGCCCTGAAATTCAAACTGAATTTCATTGCTGGGGTCGCCTATCTGGGCAGGGGTCTGCATTGTCCTGACCAGGTCGGGCAGTTGGAGCTGCGAGCCGCTGACATGGTAGGCAGTGCGCGGGAAGCGCGGTCGGGCTGCCGGACTCTTCAGGCCTAGCTGCTGCAGTAGCTGGATTGTGTGGGCAGCGCGCTGCAGGGCCAGCGGGCTGTGCTGAGCGGCCGTCGCCTGGCTTACTGCGGTTTGGGCAAGCCCGATTCCCGCAGGCGGCTGCGGAATTAGTATTGCCCCCACCGGGCCATTAGCGCGCGTAGCAAAAGGCGTGTTGTCTATGTTGCCGAAGGGCGTTGCCCATGCCGGACCAGTGATGATTACATAAATCGCCAGAATAAGCCCTGCCTTTGTTATCCAGCGTAGCTTGCTGTTGTTCATCTCATATATCACCACTGTGGGCCTGTGTTGTAACTGTCGTAACCGGGATAGCCGCCGCCTGTCGAGTACTGTGAGGAGCCCGAGTAGCTCTGCCAGTGCCGCCCGCCGCCGACCTGATAGCCACCGAAGGTGCCGCCGCGCGCTGTCGTGCCCATACTGGAGGTGGGTGCCCGAAAGCCACTGCCCCCCAGTCCGCTGGTGAAGTTGCTCTGCAGCGTGAACATAAAAGTGTGGGCATTGTAGTCCTGACTCTGAATTGCTGTGCCGGTCGCTCCGCGGAACGGCGAGCTGGGCTCGCCGGCTCGGTGGCCGAGGAACCGATAGCCGAAAGTTGCGCCGTTACCGCTGCCTATGTCATAGGTAATGCCAATATCAGCGGTCTGCTTCTTGAAGGCAGAGTAGCCGCTGTCGAAGTCGGACAGCCCGGTCCGGGCAGATAGTCGAATCCTGTCGCTAAGCTCGTAGCTAAGCTGCCCAGATATGTCGAAAAGGCTGGTGTCCGTTTGATAGTAGCGTTCGCGGCTCCCAATCTGGATGTAGGCGGGACTGGCGCCCGACATTCGTTGCATCCGCAGGTTGACACTCCATGGCTTTTCTGCGGGGTGATAGTCTAAGTCAAGTGCGGTGAACTGGTTGCTAACCGCCCCCCGGCCTTCTTCCAGGAAGTTAAGCTCGTCGCGGCTTAAGCTGGTAGTGAGGCGGATTTCGTCGGTTGCCTGCCAGCTCACCGACAGATTCTGGTAGTCCTGGGTGCTGTCCGTCAAGTAGCCGCTGCCGCCACCGCTGAGGTACTTTCGCTGTCCAGCACTGAGCGTCAGTGACAGGTCCCGGCGTGGTGAATAGCTGGCACTGAGCGAAGTAGTGCTGTCCTGATAGTGAGGAACCTCGTCCTCTTCGTCGTCCTGATTCGGCACTGCGCCGGCAATTGGCCCTCCATAGCCACCCCCGCCGCCATATCCACCTCCGGGGAAGCCCCCGTAGAAGCCACTGCTGACCCGACCGAGGGATTCCGAGTCAGTTCTGTTGAGCCCAAAGCTGAGCTTGTCCGACGGCGACCAGGTCACCCCCAGGCGCGTGTAGTCTGAGCTGGAACGATTGGCTTCGCTGTCGGAACTACTCGCCTTGATGTTGCCCAGGTCTGCTATTACATTTAGCGAGGATGACGGGCTGTAGGTCAGCGACACCCGCCGGCGGCGCGTCTCGCTGCCTCGGGCGTCCTCCGACTCGCTGCCCATATAGTCCTGGTCGGTTTGCGACAGGGAGGCTTGCAGCCGCAGGGCATCGGTCAAGGGATGAGCTAGGTTCAGAGAAATCTCTTGGTAATCACTGTCGCCCCCCGTGCCACCGGCATTCGACATAGTCTGACGCTGCAGGGTTGCCGTTGGCCAGCCGGGGAAGTCCAGTTGCATCTGAATATCGCTGCGCTGGGTGGCTACGTCTTGAGTCGGGGTGGTTTGCGCCGGACCGGCAGCGACCTGATAGGATGAAGTACCGGTATCAAAGCCGATGCCGCCGCCATAACCACTGTATCCAAATGATAGCCCCTGAGTGCTGTCCAGGTCGGAGAACTGGCTCTGTATCCGCACGTGTTTGGCCAGCTGCCAACCGATATCCAGCTTCAGGCCTTTGTCGTTGCGGCGGAAGCCAGACGAATCTATGTAGCTAAACTGCGGCGCGATGTCCCGGTATGTTGCCAGCACGTCGAATCTGGACTGCCGGTAGCTGAGCGCCGCCTGCAGAGCAGTACTTGAGTTGTCCGCGGCGCTGCTCGTGGCAAAATCGGCTTTCAGCCACAGATTGTCGCTGGCCTCATAGCTGACGTCCAGGCCGGCTACTTCAGAATCTTGGGACAGCGCCGTCTGGCCCAGCTCGAAATAGTACTGGATGCGGACCAAAGACGTCGGCGGGACGCCTAGCCGGAAGATGACTCGGCCGATCTGCCGGTAAGCGTCGTAGTCAATGCCCTCCTTCATCTCTACATCATCTATGAAAACCTTGAGTGCATCAGAGATTATCTGCGTCTGCCCGTGATAGACAACTTCAGCGCCATCGGCGATGATGGGGCGGAAGTTGGTGTCGAACGGGCCGGTGCTGCCTGAGCCGTAGTAGACATTCTCCTGGTAGGCGACAGTATCGCCCTGACCCACTTCGGGCCGGTCCTGCTTAAGCCAGGTGAGGCCCACATTGATTCGCCCGTTCTCTAGAGGCATCTCCGCCCGCGCCCCGGTCAATGTGCCAGCATTGCCAAAATATCCCGATGACTGATAGCTTACCGATATCGTTGAGGTGCTCGGAATGACTTTGGTGGGGCCATCAATCGGGTCAAACCACAGTTCACCAGTCTGGTAGCCCAGGCGGTAGTCTACGCCCCGCTGCTGGGGCTGCTCATCGACCTTGACTGACTCGCTGCCGTCAATGATCGGGGTAAACCGCAGAAAATAGGGGCCCGGTGTGTCGTTGCCCGACAGCGTCTCGTTGCGAGTGTAGCCCTTATCTTCGGAGGTAAACGCCCGCAGCAGGCCGCCGCCCGGCAGGCTCTGATCGAACTGCCAACCCTTCAGACTCTTGGCGACACCGGCGAATTCATTCTGACGCAGGCTGACATTCAGATCGCCGAAATACAGTGCTGAGTCGTGCCCGACATAGCCCACCACCCAACGCGAGTAGCTGGGACCATAGCCGGAAAAGGACAGGTCGCTTTGGAAGCCTACCTCCTTCCAGATTGACCCTTCCAGGCTCAGGCTGCTGCGCCGCTCCAGGGAGCCGGTATCCCAGCGCTGCCCCTCGAAGGCTGATTGCGACCCTTCAACATAGTGCTCTTGAAGAGTCAACGTATTCCGACCCGACACCTGAACACCCTGGAACAGCTCCCACTTATCGAAGAGCCCGTCGAGGCTTCCCAGCGGATTGGCCCCGGCTGGCACTACTAATGCCAGCATAACGACTGCCAGCACCGCAGCCGCCGACCGCAAACTGCTATGCACGGTTACTATGTCACACCCTAAACAGATTAGTAGTAGTTGTGGGTTTGACGGGGTTCGGGGACGATTTGTTCCGCGCTCTAACGCAATAGAGCAGCATCATCCCTGGTAGGTCCTGTCCAGCTCGCCTACTGTGATGTTATGCGCTGGGCAAAGTCCGCCGACAGAGCGGCTAATTCCTGCGCCAACTCAACCCGCGCTTGGCTGTACTTGGCGACAGTGAACGCTGACGAACGGGCCAGCTCCAGGAGCGGGTGCTCCACTTCTTCGATACCACGGCAGGCCTCGGCCAAATGAGGAGCTACTTCCGGGGGTATTATGCAGAAGCCGTGCTGGTCGGCGTGGAGCAGATCCCCGGGATTCACCGTCACGCCGCCCACCTGCACGGAGATAGCGAAGTCTTCCAGATGTACGTAAGCATGAGCCACCTGCACACAGCCTGATGTGAGCTGGAAGCCGATCTCTCTGACTTCGTCTAGGTCACGCACGCCGCCATTAGTGATATGGCCGACGCAGCCCAGCGCTTTGTGCACTGTTGAGTTTACCTCGCCAAACAGTGCACCGATGGGCGCATCATCCACATCCTGAGCTACAGAAATGCGCGGTGCAGGCTGAGTTAGAATTGCCTCGCAGTAGGCCTGATCGTCAACCGGTTCGCCGGCCGGCTGTTGCGCCGCGAAAGTGGCAGTGGCCGCGTAGCCGATAATCGGACCTATCTCGGGAAAATGGCAGTGCAAACCCGGCCGCATGAAGCCCTCCGTGCGCCCCCGAATGTTAAATAGTTCTATAGCGTTAGAAACGGTAGGCGTGGGAAAGCATTTTAGTTCCTCAATCTGTTCGGTGCCCAAAGGCGGTGGCATCCGTTGCCTCCTCATTGTGGGGCCCTTATTTAGTAGTATTGGTTATCAATCCTGCTACGGGCGACTGCACTGCTGTTCGCTGTCGGCAGCCAAAATCCTCCCGCTACGGGCTCGTACCATCATTGCAGGGAGGATAACACAAGCACAACGGAGAAAACGGATTCTGCAGAAGGAATATAGACGAAGGAGGAATGAAGATGGCCTTTATGCCGGCGTTGGCCAAGTTTATTGACTTCCAGGACCCTGACGAGTGTGCGCGGGTGCGGGCGATTACCCGCGAGCAGATCACCGAGCACGACAATCCCGACTTCAACATCCGGGTGGTTGACAACACCGAGATCTTCTACTCCGAGTTTGCCCTGGATATCGTAGGCCGCATCGTCCAGGCCGCCCAGGAGGGGCGCGACTGCGTGCTGATACTGCCGGTCGGCCCGGTCCCGCAGTACGCGATCGCCGCCGGCATCATCAACCGGCTGCGCATTGACTGCCAGCACCTCGTCACCTTCAATATGGACGAGTACGCCGACGAGAACGGCCAGACCGCCCCGCCCGACTGGGAAGGCTCGTTTGCGACCGCGATGCGTGCCAGTTTCTTCGGCAAGATTGATGCCGAGCTGCGCCCCCCCGAGGAGAATATCCACTTCCCCGACAGCGACAACATCAACGACTATTCGGATATGATCGCCGCGACGGGCGGCGCCGACTGCTGCTACGGCGGCGTCGGCTGGTGTGGCCACATCGCCTTCTGGGAGAGCAGTCTGGGACACAACTACGACTCGCTCGACGAGTGGAAGCAGGCCAAAGCCCAGATCGTTGAGCTGACCCCGATGACAATTATGCAGAACGCCCTGCACTCGTTCGGCGGCGACTGGTCATGGGTGCCACCGAAGGCGGCGACCATTGCTCCCGCTGACATCCTGGGGGCAAAGCACCGTAGCTTCTGGCTGGATGGCGTGTGCGGGCCGGATATGGCCTGGCAGCGCTTCATCGCCCGGTTGGCCGCGCACTGCCGGGTCAATCGCTTCGTCCCCGGCTCAATCCTGCAGACCGTCCCCACCGACTACACCCTCCTGGCCGGCGTAGCCGATAATGTGGAGATAGATATGGCGTAGGACCGGATGCGAGCTATCCACGGAAGTTGGCAGTCCTGTTGCAAGAATGGAGGTGCTGGTCATCAGACACGTTAAATTAGCCATCACGCGGAGAGGCATACTGGTTTTCGTGATCCTGTTGGCCGTTGCCTGCACATGCCTATTCCTGCTTTGGCACGACGGACAGCGCGCACCGCGAGACGCCCGGGCGGTAGAGCCGCTGATACAGGCTCTGAAGGATAACGATGCTATGGTGAGATATGACGCAGCGTTGGCCCTCTGGCACCTGAGGGACAAACGTGCTGTTGAACCGCTGATTGCACTATTGAAGGACAGTGACCAACATGTCCGCGACACCGCTGTTGGGGCACTGTGGGCGCTCGGCGACACTCGCGCGGTTGAGCCATTGATAGCTTTCGTCGAGGATGAACACAACCTATGGCGTGGTGATGCGATGAGGGCGCTGGGCGAACTTGGTGACCCGCGTGCGTTAGGGCCACTGATCGCGAAACTGAATGACGAAGACCCGGCCCTGCGCCGCGCTGCCGCTGCCGCGCTTGGAACACTGGGTGATTCCCGTGCGGTACACGCCCTCATCGCCGCCCTCAACGACCCAGGTGAGGGGATTCACATGTCCGCCGCCCGGTCGTTGGAGATGATTGACTCTCCCCCTGCAAGGCAACGACTGCTCCAGGCCTTGGAAAACAAAGAGGTGGAGATCATTGCCGCTGCCCACGTATTCTTCGTGCAGCAGGGCATACAGGGAACGGAGCCCATCTTGATCGAGGCGTTGTGGGGGCCTTATTACGACTCCGACTGCCATTTCGAAATGGCCGACGTTTTCTCCACGTGTGGTAACAGACGCCTCGAGCGCGTTGGGAAAGAGGAAATCAACCAGTTCTGGTTGCCGTGCCTTTGGTCCCCAGGTAAGCGCACGGTGAAATGGGGAGAAGACCGGCAAGACGGCCAATGATTGGCAGGAGGCGTTGAAGAGGAGCGGAGAGCTGAGCGGTGTTGGGCACTTCTGCGCCCACGGTCAAGTTCATCTGGGATGGACAAGATGTGGCAATGGAAACTAACGGTGAAGGCAGAACGCCGGCTATTTACCGATCACCAAGTCACACAACTGCCCGGCGACTTCGCGGATGCCGGCGGCACCGGGTAGCTCACCCAGCCAGTAATCCGGCCAGGCCGAGGTGCCGAGTTGGGCCCCCCAGATGGCGCCGACCATCGCCGCGCGCGTATCGGTGTCGCCACCGTTGACCACTGCCGACACCAAGCCCTTGACAGGGTCGTCGGGCCAGCGCATTATGCAGTAAGCCACTGTAGGAACCGTCTCATAGACGCTGCCGCCCAGGCCCAGCTCACTTAAGGCCTCCAGCGGCGACTGCCCCACCTCCACCAGCTCACCGGCCCGCAGGATGAGCGAACTGACCTGCGGCGAGCTTGCTACCGAGGACATCTGCACGGCGAGGGTATCTATTGACAACTTCCCAGCGGCAGCCGTGGCTACGGCATGGGCGACCGCCACAGCGCCAGCGACGGCATCTTCGTTGCGGTGGGTGATAATCCCGCAGGTGCGGCAATCCTCGGCCAGTCCGGAGATGTCGCGAGCGTGTAAAAGTCCCACCGGCGCGATGCGCATAGCCACGCCGTTGCCGGTAGCATATTCACCCTTCTGGCCGGCCTCGCTCCACAGTGTACCCGACTGTAGGCGCCTCATAGAGTGGTAAGTAGCCCGTCCGATGCCGCGGCCGCCTGACTCAAACCACGCCAGATATTTCGCGGCCAGGTCGGCACCGTCCACCACACCAGTGTCAACAATGGACTGCGCAGTGGCCACGGCCATCGCCGTATCGTCGGTCCACTCGCTGATGCGCAGGTTGACCGGGTCAAAGCGGCCATCGTAGTAGGCCTCCGCCACTTCGGTGCCCCGGTAGCCCTCCCAGGAAGCGCCCAGGCAGTCGCCTAGTGCCAGGCCCAGCAGAGATCCCGCAAACTTTTCGGCTAATGAAGCCTCACGCTGGTCGTCTGTGTTCATTATGTCATCTACCTACGGAGTCAAGGCCAGCAACCGCTGGCATTGCACCCGGTGACCCCGGGACTTGCTGGTAGATTCTCCTGAAGCTTGCATTACGAGTCGTATATGCACTGTCGCGGACAGATAATCCTGCCTGCTTTGTACTTCTATCTCAAGAAGCCCTCGACAGTGAACAAAACTGGTCATAAAAGCGCTAGCAGAAAAGCCGACTGGTTGGGGCCAGCCGGCTGGAAAACCTGGTGGCGGGGGCGGGATTCGAACCCGCGACCTCAAGGTTATGAGCCTTGCGAGCTACCTGACTGCTCCACCCCGCGTTAACTGATAGCTATTATAGCATAACCGCCGGCGTTTGTAAAGAGCCTGCGTATTAGCTCAGCCATTTGCACCGTTATATGTTGTACGGATGCACTGGGCCAGAAATTATGCTATAATGACATCCACTTAGCCCATCTCGCAGGTAAAGAAGGGTGCTACCATGAGACATACGATTTCAGCTCTGGTTGAGAACAAACCCGGCGTGCTGGCGCGCTGCGCGGGACTTTTTGCCCGGCGCGGCTTCAATATCGACAGTCTGGCCGTCAGCACCACCGACAGCCCCGAGGTCTCGCGGATGATCATCACAGTAAGCGGCGATGATCAGACTCTGGATCAGATCTGTAAGCAGTTGCAGAAACTGGTAGATGTCATTGCCGTCCTGGATCATACCGGTGATGCCACCGTCGAGCGCGAGCTGTGCCTGTGTAAGATCAAGGTGCAACGCGAGGACCGCTCGGATGTTGTTGAGATATGCAATATCTTCCGCGGCGAGGTGGTGGATGTTGGCGAAGATGCGCTGATGATCGAGGTTACCGGCGACGAGGAGAAGATAGACGCCTTTGTCAACGTCATCAAGGACTACGAAATAGATGAGATGGTACGCACCGGCAAGATCCTGCTGGTGCGCGGCAGTCAGCCGACCTGACGAATCCCCGGCGATCCGCCAGCTTCCGCGATGCACGAACTTATTGACCTGGGAAAATTTGAACTGGCTTTGCAATTGCTCGCAGCAGCGACGCTGCCAGTAGGGCTAATCGTCGGTACTTATCTGGGCCGTGCCCGCGGGGCGATGCGTAAGTATATGATCCGCGGAGCAGCAGTCGGGCTGCTGGGGCCGATCATCTATGCCTTGTGGCGCTACTACCGGTGGATGGTCCGCCTGGAGCCGGAAACCGGCTACGTTGGGCTGCACCGGCCCGGCGTCCTCGCTCTGAACGTGGGGGTGTTTATAATTGTTGGCGCGATCCTGGGTCTGGCCTACGCCAGGATCTTCCGAGGAGATGCACGAACCCGCAAAGAATAACGAGCTATGTTGACAAGCGTAACTGACCACGCATTGACGCTGGAAAGGAGCATTTACAATGGCTGCAAAGATCTACTACGACGACGATGCCGACCTGGCTTATCTGGAGGGAAAAACCATAGCCGTCATCGGCTATGGCATTCAGGGGGGCGCTCAGGCGCTGTGCCTGCGCGACAGCGGCTGTGATGTGCTGGTCGCTGAGCTGGAGGGTACACCCAACTACCAGCGCGCTGTTGACGATGGCTGGGAGGTGCTAACCACCGAGCAGGCCGCCTCGCGGGCCGACATCATCCAGATTCTGACCCAGGACCACGTGCAGGCGATGGTGTACGAGCAGACCATTGTGCCGAATCTGGTCGCTGGCAACGCGCTGGTCTTTTCCCACGGGTTCAATATCCACTACGGGCAGATCGTCCCGCCCGACGATGTGGACGTCTTTATGATCGCCCCCAAGGGCCCGGGAGCGCTGGTGCGCGCAGGCTACCTGGAGGACACCGGCGTCCCTTCGCTGGTTGCTATCTACCAGGACGCCACCGGTAATGCCCTGCAACTGGCCCTGGCCTATGCCAAAGCCATCAAGGCGACGAAGGCCGGCGTCATCCAGACCACCTTCACCGAGGAGACTGAGACTGACCTGTTCGGCGAGCAGGCCGTCCTGTGCGGGGGAGTAACCGAACTGGTTAAGGCCGGCTTTGATACGCTGGTGGAAGCCGGCTACCAGCCGGAAATCGCCTACTTCGAGGTCTGCCACGAGTTGAAGCTAATTATGGACATCATCTACAAGCGGGGCATCGCCGGGATGCGCGCGGGCGTCTCGGATACCGCCACCTACGGTGACATCACCCGGGGCAAGCGCATCGTCACCAATGAGACTCGCGCGGAAATGAAGAAGATGCTGCGGGAGGTCCAGGACGGCAGCTTTGCCCGAGAGTGGATTCTGGAGAACCAGACCGGCCGGCCCGTCTACAACGCCCTGATGCGCGAAGAAGCCGCCCATCTCATTGAAGATGTCGGCAGGAAGCTCCGCGCCATGATGCCGTGGATTGAGGGGTAGTGCTGGTATGCACAGAGCCAGACTACCGCAGAAGCGACATTCCTGTCGCGATCATCGTAAGGGGGCCGGAGCTAACCGCGCCCCTGCTCGTGCACATTGGGGAAGGAGTATGTATCGGTGGGGCGAAAGATAATTGGACAAGGCCGTGAGCAGTGCAACCGTGAAGGAGGAAGTCATAATGGCGGCACCGGAAGCAAGCATAACGCCACAGCTTGAAGAGGCTGTATCCAAGGTGCGGAAAGATATAGAAAGCATCCGTAACCGTGCGCACCTCGGTGAAGCTAGTACCCAGATGTTTCTGATACTTCCTCTCATAAAGGCCCTCGGGTGGAAAGAACTGGAACACATCACGCTGGAGCATCAAATCTCTGGCGGCAATGTCGTTGATATTGCCTTAGTGGTTGACGAGCAGCCAGTCGTCTTCGTAGAAAGCAAGCGACTGATAACGGAGCTATCCCCAAGAGAAGCCAGCCAGGTGCTGGGATATGCTGCGTCAGGGGGAGTGCGCTGGTGTCTGCTGACCAACGGCCAACAGTATCAACTTTACGACCGCAGCCTGGAGGTGGAACTGCCCGAGAATTTAGTTTTTTCGGTCGACCTCTTGGAGGCGAAGGAGGAGGAGGTTATTGCCAAGCTGGGACTACTCTCTCTGTACGCAGTAACCTCCGGCCAGCTTGAAAGAACTGGCGCAAAATGGTACATCCTTACCCATTTGCTCGGCTGGATGCAGGAGAGAGACGAGAGGTTGGTCGAGTTAGTGAAAAACCGCTTCCTTGATAAGGCAGGGGCAGTATTGAAGAACGATGATGTGGCGGAAATACTGGCATCGTTATCCAACCATCCCGTGTGGCTACACCTAGACCAGGAGCAGCGACCAAAAGTAGAGCCGCCGATATTGTACACCGGCTGGCGGCTGGAGGGTGACACTCTGTATGTTACGAAAACCAACGGCGCGCGCACCAACCAGTGGGAGGAGAGGCTGTCGCTGCAGGAATTCGACAAGCTGGCCGAGGCGGCCTGTCAGCTTGCTGAGGCCGACGAAGAGATTACCGCTCCGAGGCTCTCCGAAAAAGTCAAGCCTGCTATTCCTGACAAGCTCTGCTGGCCAGCACGCTTGACCCTGGCAGTCCTTTATTATGCCGACATCGCCTCCTATGTCGGTGGGCAGGCTCCCGTACGCTGGCGGGTGCAGCAAGGATTGACGGCTGAGAAAATCCTTGCCACGGTAAAAGAAATGCACGAGGCGGGAAAGTTGCTTGAGCCCTAGTTTCAAGTGGCGACCAACCGGTCAATGAATGAGAAGCAGAGCCCAGGATTATTGAATAGGCTGCGCCAGCTCTGGGCGCAACTGTGGCACAGACCCGGCCTGTCGCAAGCCTCGTAGTGGGGCCGGAACCATCCGGCCCCCTTTCCTACCTATTCCTGGTGAGGGGATTATTCCCCCGTTGCGATAGTCTTCCCGGTGACGATCTCCTCACTCGCGACGCCGCCAGTCTTGACCACAGCAAAGTTGACCCGCTCACCCTTGACCGAGACGTGCATAAAATGGTAAAAGCCCCCTTTGCCGCTGCCGATTTCTGCTCCACCGCCACCTGTGACAAAGCAAGGAATATCATCCACTACATCCTTGCGATAAACATGCTCATGTCCGGCAAAAACTGCCTTGACCGGGTATTTCATAAGTAGCGAATGGACATCGCGCAGCCAATTGGCGTCATAAGCCCATATCGGCTTATGCATAAAGACAAAGATATGGGCAGCGCTGCGGGCGGCTTCAAGATCTCCTTTGAGCCAGCGCAACTGGGCCGGACCTATATTGTTTGTGTGTCCAGGCTCCTCCGTATCCAGGCAGATAAAATGCGCGTTGCCATAGGAGAAGCTGAAAGCCAACGGGCCGATGCGCTGTCTGTAAATGGCACGTGACTGCCAATCCCGCACATCATGATTTCCCACCACTGGAACCAATGGCACCTGTGAAGCAGCGCAAACCCTGGCGAAATCATCCCACTGGCGATTAATCGCGCTGACGTTGCCGGTATATCCCGGAATCAGGTCGCCGACGTCGATGATAAACGCAGGATCTAACAGATTCATCTCCCTGAGATTCTGGGGAAATATCTCTGCCAGGCCGGGCACCCGGGTATCTCCTATCACGCAAAAGGTAAAGCGGTCCCCAATGAAGCCATCTGACTCAATCTCTGCAAGTGCCTCATCGCACATCGTTGCTGTTACGGCCTCTGCTCCGACTGGACCGAACGCCCCTGTGGCGACGGCCAGCCCTAATGCCGCACCTGCCGCCAGAATTACTCGAAAACGCCTATAGGTCACAATTGCACCTCCATAGTGATTTGATACGCTGCGACGCGCACATCATACTCAACCGCAATATCTGCGTCAACCTGCTAATCACCCGCAACAGCTAGTTTCGTCACGACAAGGACTTCAGGCTTCGCTTACCGAATCAGGTAGTATCGTTTACCATATCTTCCAGGAAAACGACCCTCCTAACAACAGATGAAAAGAAGCAACGCCAGCAACTGGATCGACCCTCTGCGCGATTGGTGGAGGCGCTTGTGGGCTGTTCCCCCTGACCCACGCCGCAAGATAGGCGCCCGCGCCGAGGCGGCTGCGGCGCGTTACCTCAAGCGGCAGGGCTACCACATCCTGGAGCGTAACCTGCGTACGCGTATCGGCGAGATAGATATTGTTGCCACCCACGATGAGTGGCTGGTAGTCGTGGAGGTACGCAGCCGCCGCGAAGATTCACCGGTAAGCCCCCGCGAAACGCTCACTCGCCAAAAGCGCAGGAAGCTGCGCGCGCTCACCGAGCAGCTCCGCAAGCAGTATCAACTGGCCGACAGGCCAGTGCGCGTGGATCTGGTGGAAGTGACCCTCGACCAACGTGGGAAAGTCAAATCCTGTCAACTGCTGTCGGGACTGGCTTTGGAGGAGCGATAGACCCGCTGCCAGTCGTGCTGGCCGCCACAGATACGCTGAACTCTCCGTAAGTAGAAGTGCCGCCCAGCTTCAGAACGGGGTGGTATACTCCACACGACCCTCCAGGGACCGCTCCAGGTCCTCGCGGTTCTCCGGCGGGGTGGTGCGATTGAGGGTGATGATGAGACGGCTGTTTTCAGTCCAGCGGTCCTCATAGCTGAGACTGAACACCGAGTAGGGGACAATCTTCTGGCCATCCTCGCGCGGCACTGCCACGCCCGACTGATAGCCGAGGGCCAGATGACCGTACTTCAACTCGCCTTCGAGTGACTGGTGAGCTGTGGTATAGCCAGCATCAGGATACTGCGGGCGGTACATAGCCAGGTGCAACTGGCCCAAATCCCCGAACGACTTGGTATACTTAAGCTCCGCAATCTTCTCAGCACGCGGCTTCTTCTTGTCGCTGGGATCAGGCACAAAGTCCCCAGAACGCAGCCCCACCGCCAGCTTGCCCCAATCGCTCTCCTGGCCACCTTCGAGCTTGAAGTGCATGTACTGCCGGCCAGCCTCCCCAGAGTCAGGCCTACAATAATCCCAGTACCGGTAGCCCACATCAAGATTGAGACTACTGAACAATGGCCGGTTTAAACTGACCTCAAACAGGTCGGCACGCTGCACTGTCTTTCCATCCCGACCCACCGGATTGGCCACGGCTCCCAGCTTCATATCTCCACCCAAGGCGGGGAAGGCAAACTTGATGCCCCGCATTGGTGCCAGTCGAGCCGGGTGGTCCTCGTACTCAAGTTTAACGCTCAGGTTGGCCGGATCGCCACTGACCATCGCCAACTGCAGGATGGGCTGGTCGTAGCGCTCCCACTTCTTCTCGTCATATTCAGAGAGCCGACCAGTAATCTGGACTTGACTGGGGTCGCCAAACGATACTCGCAGATCGCCAGCACCGTCAGGACCTTTGCCGGGCTGCCCCCAGGTGGTATAGCCAGCCTGCACGCTCAATCCGTTGTCAGGGCTTTCCTGGGTGATGTAGAGATTACGCACGATCCTGGCGACGTCACCGCTGCCATTGAGCTGATGAAACAGGGCATTGAGCGACAGGTTCTTGGTCAGGTGCCAACGCGCCAACGCCTGGCGGTCGCGGCTGTCGGTGGCTCCGTGGTCGTCAATTTGATAGTTGCCGATCAGTTCCAGCCCCGGCAGAGGCTGGTAAGCCAGATCAATATCGGTCTTGCGGTAATCCGGCCGCCCGGTATTCTCCGAGATGGCGTGGCTGGCGGTTATGGTAGCGTTATCGGTGAATAGCTTAAACTCAGGCAGGTCTATCGTGGTCAGGCCCGTGCGCTCGATGCCGCCGGGCAGCGGAATGTGGGTTGACTGGCGCGTCACCTTCAGACTTTCACCAGCCAGCGGCACTGCAAAGGAGCTGGTATGCACAACCCGGTAATCGCCGGGTTCCCGCACCGACTTGCGCAGGTGCCCGAGCTGGACCTCAGCACCAAAGAGTTGCAGGGGCAGATCCAGGCCAAACTCCCGTACCTCTTGAGTCGGCTTCTTTTTGCGCTCGACATGCTTGATGATATGGGTCAGTTCGGCGCTATCACTAACAAACCCCAAGGGCACAACCAGGTCCAGGGTCGGCCGAGTGGTCTTAGTCCCATCTTTGTGAGTGACATTGACGTCATATTCAATCGTGCCACTGCCGAACATGCTCAACTGGGGCATGTCTATCTTCAGGGTCTCAGTCTCAGAGCTGGTGCCACCTGTTGACCGAGCGCTGAGGTACTGCGCCGTCAGCGGCTTGCCTTCGAGCTGAGTAGCCAGTTGCGTGTCATAGGTGGCGGCGCGCGTATTGCCCTGCCGCTTGGTGGTGCGGCACAGCGAGAGACTGCCGCCGGCTCCCATCATCTGCCAGGGAGTCTGCAGCAACGAGGTGCGCACCTCGGCGTCGGGCTGCTTTTTCTCCTTGACCTGCTGGATCTGATGTGAGAAGCTGGCCCCCCGCACGAGGCTGTCAAGGGGAGTGGCGAAGTCCAGGGTCTGCCTTGCGAAGCTGCTGCCATTCTTGTCGGTGGCGATGCGCATGTAGCTGGTGCTGGCCTGGCCGCCGAACATCGCCAGCAGGGCATCAACCTTTGCAGTGCGGGTGCGCTCGGTGCTGCCGTCAACCATCTGCCTGACCTCGGAAAAGCCCAGCTTGCCCGGACCGCCACTAAGCATCAGCGGCAAATCAGCATCCAACTTCCGCACATATTTGTCGTGGATGCCGTTATGTTCTTCGAAGTTGGAGAACGACAGCTTGCCGGTCGCGCCCATCATCGGCAGACCCAGGCTGAGTTCCTCGATGCGCTGATGCAGCCCGAAGGGGTCGGGAGAATCGGTGGTCTGCAGCCTGGCCGCAATGTCGTATCCGTTGCCCAGCCCCGACTCCAGCGAAATGATCTCG
>JAUVZM010000016.1 GCA_030602615.1 bacterium | reverse complement strand
CCGTTAAATCATGTCCTGCTTTGGTGAGCTGTTCCGTTGCCTTTTTCCACTGTTGCTGATCCGACCAGGTCAGCCAGTCAAAGTCTGTCCTGTTGCGAAACCACGTCAGTTGGCGCTTGGCGAACTGCCTGATGTCACGCTTGATATCCGCCACGGTCTTGTCCAGGTCTGTGCCCTCTTCCAAGTATTCCAGGAGATGGCGATAGCCGATGGCTTGCATTGACTGCATCTGGCGGGGGTAGCCGGCCCTGTGTAGGCTTTGCACCTCGCCCAGCCAGCCGCGCTTCATCATTTCGTCAACGCGCCGCTCGATTCTCTCATACAGTAGCGCTCGGGGGCAGGTCAGCACGTAAGATAACATATTATACTTGACTGGAGCCGTCTCGTCAACGCACTGCTGCCCGGAAAGCGGCTGGCCGGTCAGCTCGTACACCTCCAGCGCGCGGACAGTTCGGCGCAGATCTTGTGGCTCGATGCGGGCGGCAGCCTCCGGGTCAACTTCTCTTAGACGGTAATGCATTTTTTCGGTGCCCAGCTCCGCTGCCTTCTCTTCCAGGCGCTGGCGGGTTTGCTCATCGCGGGGACCGGGCGGAAAGTCAAAATGTTCGACGACTGCCTGGATATACAGTCCTGTCCCGCCGCAGAGGATGGGCAGCAGGCCGCGGCGATGAATGTCAACTATTGCCCGCTGCGCATCTTGCTGAAACAGTGCCACATTGTAATCCTCATCCGGGTCAACGATATCAATGAGGTGAAATGTAGCCTGGCGCTGCTCCTGGGGTGTGGGTTTGGCGGTGCCTGTATCCATTCCCCGGTAGATCTGCATCGAGTCTGCCGAGACTATCTCCCCGCCGACTGCTCCCGCGACTTCAATAGCCGCAGCGGTCTTGCCTGCGGCTGTCGGGCCGGCAATCACTAACAGAGGAATCGGGCTATCTTCCAGAATCATCACTCAGTCGCTGCGCGCGTCTCTATGGAACTTGCGATTAATTTCGGCAGCCGGCATGCTGACAATCACCGGGTCACCGTGGGGACAAATGGCCGGGGTCTCAGTCTCCAGTAGCTCAACCACCAGCTTACGCATCTCTTCGTCGCTGAGTCGCTGTCCGGCCTTGACTGCGGCATGACAGGAAATGCTGGCGAGGACCTCTTCGCGCAAATCCGCCATTTTGCTGCTGCTCTGCCAGGCAGCCAGGTCAGCAAGGATAGCTTCGACAACCGCGCCGGGGCTGCTTTCGGTAAGCTGAGCCGGCACCGAGCGCAATAGGTAGCTGCTCCCGCCAAAGGGCTCTACCTCGAAGCCCATCTCGGCTAGTAGCTCACAGTGGTCTTCGATCGCTGCCATCTGTTCCGGGCCAAACTCCAGCGTCACCGGCACAGCCAGAAGCTGGCGAGTCAGGCGCCGGGGCTGGGCCACCAGCCGATCGAATATGACTCGCTCGGCAGCGCGGTGCTGATCTACCAGCAGCAGGTCGTCGCCATACTCAACGATCAGATACGTTGCACTAACCTGTCCCAGTATATTGAGCTGCCGTCGCTCGGTATCTATCTCTTCCGTGGTAGTCTTTGCTGGGGCAGGCCTCGCCACCGTAGCCGGAGTCGTGTGGACGTCAAGACCATCTTCGTGCTCGTCTACCTGGTCGAAGAAGGGATTGACGCGCAGGCGCTTGACCCGTCCGCTCTGCTGGAAGTCGGCTGGAGCGAGTCGTCCCGCCGGCAGCCCCGGGCCCTCGCGGGGCTGGGCCTGTGTTGACGACAGCGACCGCAGGCCGGCTTCGGCCAGAGCATTCGCCACCGCTTGCTGGACCAGATTATGCATCTCGCCCGGGTTGCTGAAGCGCACCTCAATCTTGGTGGGGTGGACATTTGGGTCTACTCGTCCCGGGTCCATATCTATCACAATGACCGCGACAGGTTGCTTCTGCTGAGGCAGCAGCATACCGTAGGCTTCGGTGAGTGCGTGGCTGAGCATCCGCGAGCGCACAAAGCGGTGGTTGACAAAGAAAAGCTGGTGGCGGCGGGTCGCCCGAGTCACTTGCGGCGTGGAGATGTAGCCGTGAATGTGCAGACCATCGCTCTCCAGGTTGACGGCCACGAGCTGGCGGACGGTGTTACTGCCGTAGACAGCGGCGAGTACCGATTCGAGGTCACCGGAACCAGGCGTGCTCAGCAGGACTGCCTCGTTGTGGGTAACTTGAAAGGCTATCTCGGGATGGGCGAGGGCCAGGCGAGATACCCAGTCCATGCAGTGGCCCCGCTCGGTGGCCGTCGTGGCCAGGAATTTGCGCCGCGCCGGCGTGTTATAAAAGAGGTTGGCCACCTGCACGGTCGTGCCGGGCGGGCAGCCAACCGCGCGCAGATCAGTCACTTCGCCACCCTCCATCAGCAGCGCCGTGCCCTCGACGTCGTCGTGGCGGCGGGTGGTAATCTTCATCTGGCAGACGGCCCCGATGCTGGGCAGAGCCTCTCCCCGGAAGCCCAGGGTGGCAATCGCGTTCAGATCGCTGTCCTGGGCTATCTTGGAGGTGGCAAAGCGCTGGACGGCGAGGACGACATCCTCCTGCGACATACCGGCTCCGTCGTCACGCACTTCGATGAGCTTTTTGCCACCGTCAGCCAGTACAGTCTCGATGCGGCTGGCTTCAGCATCAATGCTGTTTTCCAGCAGCTCCTTGACTACCGAAGCGGGGCGTTCGACCACCTCACCGGCAGCGATGCGATTGGCCAGATTTTCGGGCAGGATCCGGACTTGGGTCATATTCTGATGGACCGGGTAGAACTGGCAGAGCAGCTATTCAGCCTCAGCGGCGGCGATGTATTCGCGCAGTCGGGCAGCGTCGTGGGCAAGCACCTCTTCAGGCTCAAAGGCAGCAATCCACTCGCCGGACAGCGCGCCCTGGTAATCAATGGAGGCCAGTAGCTTGACCGCCTCGTCATGCGGCACCATACCCTCGCCCATAAGTGTGATGGTCACATTACCGGGGTCATCTGCCGGCCAGGTGCCATCGTGGATGTGGGTATGCCTGACGTAATCGCGAACATATCCGAAGGCTTCTTCGACAGTCTCTCCGGTGCGAATGCAGTGCATCATATCCCAGTTGATGGCGATATGGGGATGGCCCACGCGCGCGACCACCTCGGCGGCATCTGCAGCGCGGCAGTAGGCATCATGAGTCTCCAGGCAGACACAGACATCGTGGTCTTTGGCAAAATCGGCGACTGCGGCCAGCGACTCGCTGACGTACTTCTTAGCATCGGCAAAGTCCATCCCCTCGGGAGTAGGCCCGCCGAAGACTCGTATAGTAGGGGCGCCACAGTCGGCAGCCAGCTCAATATGCTGCCTGGTGGCCTCTATCATCTGCTGGCGGTCTTTCGCGTCAGCAAATGCGTAGCGGCACGAGGTGGCCAGGCAGCACATCTGGATGCCCGCATCGGCGAACTGCGCCTTGATGCGGGCGCGTTCTTTCTTAGTAGTGGAAACTTCGATGCCATGGTTATGGCCTTCTTGTGCCCGGGGCTCGATGGCCTCATAGCCATAGCGTATTGCTGTGGCCAGAGCCCTGTCCAGCTCATATTCGGGACAGACGAAGGTCATAAAGGAAAGGTACACCTTATAGTCTCCTTGTAGCAGGTTATACCGGTCTGGACAGGTAGGAACTGCTATCCAAGCAATACCTGAACGGCAACTCAGCCCCCCGATCGAGGCTTAGACCAATACGGGTGGTTGTGGCGACTGGACCCTCAACCGGTGGCTGATTACTAACATAGAGCGGATTGGTGGTGATGTCGCCAAAGTTGTGGCGCAGGTTGATGTTCATTGCCTCAGTTAGCTTCGCCGGGCCATTGGTCAATTCCTGCGTATCCTGGCAGCCTCGCCGCTGCTCCATCAACTCCTGGCCGCAAACCGGCTCCACGGCGCGAATGAGGACGGCCTCGCCGATTCCCTCGAGTTGAGTGGCGATGTTGAGGCAATGATGCATTCCGTAGATGAGGTAGACATAGATTGTGCCGGGCACACCGAACATCGGGGCATTGCGCTCGGTGCGACCGCGCGCAGCGTGGCAGCCGGGATCGCCCTGCAGGTACGCCTCGGTCTCGACGATGATGCCGGCGGTGATCCCTTTGGGCTCGTAGTGGACCAACACTCGGCCCAGCAGTTCCTGAGCTACCAACGTGGTGTCACGGTCGTAGAAATCGCGGGACAAGGGCTTGCCGAGGTCTAGTTCGGGCGGCGAGTTGCTCTGGGTCTCCATACCGGTCACGTGTTCAGATGCTGGCGCAATTTGACTCATACTAACACACCCGGGCTGCTGTGTCGAGCAGGATGTTCCGGCCCAGTAGAGCATTCTCTGGAGGGAGAGTCGGGTAACAGAACCTATCCAGCCCTTGACTTGGAACATAGGTTCTGTTATACTATGTTATGAATGTGGTGGTGCGTGGGGACAGAGGGCACAGTTCCTGTCGGAATGAAGAGGACGCGCCTAGCTGCGGAAACGGCCGCCGAGCACCGTGTTGCGTGGCTCGGCGTGTTAGGGGTGATGGCGAAATGCCAGGCAAACTCTACTTCGTGACAGGTATCGCGGGAACAGGTATCGCGGCAGCAAGTGAAGGGGCAACAGGCACTGAGAAAGCCTTGGACAAATTTGGCGGGTGGCGTTCGCGCCTCGGGGTCGGCGCGCCAGTCAAAGTGATAAAGCTGGAGGATGAAATAGCGCGTGTTGCTAAGCCCTATCTGGAGGCCCTGGAACCAGGGCGAAGGCCACGTTGGTTCCGCTTGCTGGAGCTACCCAGGCCGACGCAGGTGCGCATCTGGCAGGAGAGTTTTACCAATGTCGTTCCCAAGATATCAGAGCACCGGGACGAAGGAAAGGACGTTTTCTTCACCTTTCACGCCTGCTGGTACCATTTGCTCACTCGCCAATTCACTAGCATCATCGATCTGAGGATGATTTCGCAGCTCAGGCCTGATATTGTGTTCACACTGGTGGATGACATTTACGACGTCTGCGCCAGACTCAGTGTGGAAGGCGGGATTTTCCCCAGCCCAATAAGGCGAGACCCGGCAGAGGACCGGATATTCAAGCTTCTGACCATTCTCGATTGGCGAGCGTTCGAGGAGACGCTGGCAGAGCGAATAGCCGCACTTTGCGGCGACGTTCCTCACGTAGTATTCGCGGTCAAGCACCCTTTGGCCACCTTTTCGAGTCTTCTCGATGGCAAGTGCCCAACGGTATACCTGGCTCATCCGATTGGTTATGTTCGTGATCTCTGGCGCGAGGGAGGATCGGACAAGCACGACACTGCAAACGCGTTTGTGAGAGAAGTCGAAGAGCTCACAAGCTCTCTTAGACAGGACTTCACGGTGCTGGAGCCTACAGCTATCGATGAGCTATGTTTTGCTGAGAACGAATTCGGACCACGGTGGCCGCAGCCTGGCCGGGATGAAGACTTGCTGTGGAGGCCACCCCTGGAGGACTTCTGGAATGTTCCCGAGGGACAAGAGGAGGTGAGGAATGCTCTCACGGGGTATTTGGAGGATAAGATTAAGAAACACATCAACGCACGGGACCACAAACTTGTCGAGCAATCTGCTGGAGTTGTGGCGTACCGGCCCTGCGCGCCGGGATATGAGGCGAAAGGAGTCAAAGAAGAGCTCCAGCACTGGGGCAGGCTCCATACATTAGGCGAACGGACCGCCGTGGCATATGTCTTGCACCCGCCCCAAGACGAACTCGCGAGGAGGCACTGGGAACTGGGTAATGTCTGCACAGAGTGGTGGCAGAGCGAAAGGCTGAGAGGAGATGAGAGCGAGTATAATAGCTTTGTCAAAGAAGGAGTACAGGAGGTAAGCGTCGAAGACATAGAGGAACTAGATGGGTTTGCGATCAGTTCCCGAATACGTACCGTTCTAGACAAGTATCATTTGGACCTATATGATACTAGACTTGCTCTGGGACCCCTGGAGCGAGAACCAGCGGCACAGCGAGAAGAATCACAGGAGCAGCTGGGACAGGAGTTTCTCAGCAGGGCGAAGGACTGCTATTTGTGGGCGCTGCAAGATCAGGGAGCAGCGGTCATCGTGAGCGACGACTGCACGGCTTCGGTCTTTGCCAGTGATGTCGCACGACAGTGGTCCAGCACTTCGGACTGACCATCCAGGCTACCGGCTCGGAGGGATGACAATACGTGAGGGAGGCTGTAACACATGGCACCAGTACGCTTCTACGCAGATGACAGCACAGAATCGCAGAAAGTTGAAGAGGCGCTGAAGGAGGCAAGTGTTCAATTTGTAAGAGTACTTCTCCGGTCGCATGGACGAACGCCGCCTGCTATTGATTGTGATAGCGGCTACTTCGAAGGTATTGCGGAAATATCGGTCTACTTCTTGGATTCCTTGGGGGAGGCAGAGCAGAGCACTATGCGCTATTGAGGATAGCGCGCCTCCCTGGCTGTGGCCCACGCGGCTGCATGAGACATGCAACCGCTTATCGAAGCACTTGACGTCTTCGGCAGGTTAGCGTATCGTGGCAGCATAATCAGGTGCCGAAGTGGTGGAATTGGTAGACACGCTGTCCTCAGGAGGCAGTGGGCTTTGGCCCGTGCCGGTTCGACTCCGGCCTTCGGCACCACCACATGGATCTCTACGTCTCCTCCTCCGCCGTCCCTCCCCAGTGTTAGTCCTGTTCGGGCCCGATAGTCACGACGGTAATCTCAGCCCGGTTGGCCTGCCCCAGATGGTACTCGCTGAAGGCGGCCTGCAGGTACTGCTCTGCTGTGGGGGGTTCGGCCGGCTCGATACCTTCCTGAGTGCGCTTGGCTGTCAGTATATCCAGGCCGACGACGTCCAGCGCAACCGGGTCCGAGGCCAGCAGCAGGCCGGCGTATTCCCAGCGGGGTTTGGGCTGCGCCTCTGTGGGAACGGCGTAGAAGGGATGCAGGGCAACCAGAAAGTGGAGGACTATCTTCTGGTTGATCAGTGGTCGGGCTGCGACCGAAGCAAGCTGCTGCGGATCAGCGGTAACCTGCCTGGCCACGGTCGCCGGAGCGCAGGCCAGGTGATTGTAGACAGCGCCAGTCATCCCGAGTTGAGGGTGAGGGCGCAGCGTGGCGACATTGATTATCTTGTCGCATATATCAATCAGTATCCGGCTGATGCTCTTGCGGTAACCCAGCGAGGCGGCACCGTAGGCCTTGACGCCGGGACGGTCGTGGTCCAGCGAGAAACCAGCCGCGAACAGATCGCGCTCGTCTGCGGCGAATATCAGGATATTCTCAGCCTTCACTTGGGTGCTGACCAGTCGTCGGATGATCGCCTCTACCACAATGGGGGGTACCGACGGCTCCTGCACATCAATCATCAGACCAACCCGGTCGTTGGGGAGGAAGTTCTGAGTCCAGAAATCATCGGGCTGCTGGCCGGACCAGGCGGTCACCGCTCGATGCACCAGCAGCTCCAGGACATGGTAGTCTATCTTACCTTCAGGGTAAGCAAACTTGGGGATGAAGATAGAATCAGGCAGGTAGACGTGGTCGGCGCGCGCCAGGCCAACTATAGCCGGGCCGGGAGCGCGGCCAGGACTGGCCTGAGCGATACAGGCAACTGTTGCCAGCATTACCGTGCATGCCAGAACAGTCGTGATGAGACGAAGCTGGTTGTGGTGCATAGTCTTCATCGTACTCGCTGGTAGGGCGTGAATATCACAGATATGGACATCACGGGGGACAGATAGTTGCGGTGCTAGCGGCTAAGGTGGGGCGCGATGTGCACTGAATGGTTGGGGCGTGCTGGTTGCCGGCAAGGGTTGTGGTGCAGTCCAGCTCTCAACTGACGCTAAGTCTTCCATATTCTATCCGGCTTGCGCCACCGGCAACAATCTCGAACGGAAAAGGCCACTGCTCCCAGTAGTCACTTCCCCTTCGTTGCTTGATGACAACAGCGCGGCGGGCCACCCGCCGAGCTTCCCGCAGTGCGACCGCATCCACTGAATGCTGGTCGGCTAACGCCCGCAGCAGATCCATAGCAGGGGAACCATCCAGGGGTTGGTCGAAGATGGGGTCAAAATAGACTATGTCGAAGCTTGCTGGAGCAGCATCCGTCAGAACATCGTGGTAGTCGGCCTGGTGCACCTCGATGCGGCGCATCGCGGCGGCCACATCATCTGGCTGGATTTCGTAGTTTGCCAGACCGTGCGCAGTCAAAGCAGCCAGAATCGGTATCCGCTCGACTCCTGCCACCTTCCCAGCCGCGCCGACCACCCAACTGGCGACGATTGCATCGCAGCCGCGCCCCAGCGTGCAGTCCAGGACACTGTCGCCACCACTCAACTGCATAGCCTCAATCATCGGATCGCCCCGTCCCGCTTTGAGGTTATGGATGCGCACCTTGGCCATATTGGGGTGAAAGAAGTACTCAAGCTGGCGGCCGGGTTCGTAGTAGACAGGTTCCCGGTCGGATATGACGAGCACGCCGGTGACATGCTCGTCAGTCGCAACCTCGGCGATGCTGCGGCCCTTACGCGGGACAAGCGGCACCGCGAGTCGCTCAGCCCAGACTTCGGCCCGATCCTGCTGCTCGGTGCTGGCTTTGTGCGAAGTAGTTACTACCAGATCACTCATTGACCGTCCTGCCGCCATCGTCTTCCCGATGGCGCGTCAGCCCATAGACGATGCTGTCCACCAGTGCGCGCCAACTAGCCTCGATGATGTTCTCGTGGGCGGCAACAGTTGACCAGGTCTCTTCGCCGTCGGTGGCCTCGACCAGTGCTCTGACACTGGTGGCTGTCCCGCGAGTCGCGTCCAGTACCCGTACTTTATAGTCAGTGAGATGAATGTCGGCCAGGGCCGGATACTTCTCCAGCAGGGCCTTGCGCAGGGCCTGGTCAAGGGCATGGACTGGGCCGTCGCCTTCAGCAGCCGTATGGAGATGGTCGCCGTTGACGGTTATTCGCACCGTTGCTTCAGCACGCGGCTCGGCATCATGCTCAGCCTTGTCTACGATGACGCGGAAGCCGTGCAGTTCGAACAGCTCAGGTAGCTCCTGACGCAGCCTGCGGGCCAGCAGCTCCAGCGAGGCTTCGGCTGCCTCATACTGATAGCCCTCATATTCGCGCTGCTTGACCGCACTGAGCACCTCGGCGACCAGCGGGTCATCGCGCTCCAGGTTGGGCCACAGCTTCTGGAGCTTGTGCAGCACTGTGCTACGTCCGGCATAATCAGAGACCAGCAGCCGGCGCTCGTTACCTACAGCTTCCGGGTCAGTGTGCTCGAAGGAGTCCGGGCGCTTGAGCACCGCATCAACGTGCATTCCACCTTTGTGGGCAAAGGCAGCCGTTCCCACATAAGGAGCTCGATCGTTCGGCGACAGGTTAGCGACTTCGCTGACGTACAGCGACAGAGAAGTGATGTCCGATAGCTTACCTTCGGGCAAGCAGCGCCGGCCCAGCTTCAACTCGAGATTGGGCACCAGCGTACACAGATTGGCATTGCCGGCCCGCTCACCGTAGCCATTGACGGTTCCCTGAACCTGAGTGGCGCCGGCCTGCACTGCGATTACGCTATTAGCTGCGGCCATACCGGTGTCGTTATGAACGTGGATGCCCAGCGGCAACTTGAATTCGGCGGCAACTGCCGTCATTATCTGGTGCAATTCGTGGGGCATGGTCCCGCCGTTGGTATCGCAGGGCACCAGCCAGTCGGCACCGCCGCGGGCTGCCGCCCGCAAGGTTTCCATGGCATATTCAGGGTCAGCCTTATAGCCGTCGAAGAAGTGTTCGGCATCGAAGATCACTTCGCGGCCCTGGCTCTTGACAAAAGCCACCGAGTCTTCAATCATGGCCAGGTTTTCTTCCCGGCTGGTGCCCAGGACCTCGGTAACGTGCAGCTCCCAGGACTTGCCGAAAATGGTGACCACTGGCGCCTGCGATTCAATCAAGTAACGCAGGATTGAGTCTTCTGCAGCGTTGATGTCTTTGCGGCGAGTGCTACCGAACGCTGCCAGCTTGGTCTGGCCCCAATCCAGGTCGCGGGCCTGCTGGAAAAACTCCAGGTCGGCAGAATTGGTCTCGTGAGGCCAGCCCCCTTCGACATAGGCTACGCCCAGGTCAATCAGGCGCCGCGCCACTCGCAGCTTGTCCTCTACGCTGAACGAGACCTGTTCGGCTTGGCAGCCGTCGCGCAGGGTTGTGTCATAGACCTTGACATCGGTGTTGTTCATCTTGGACACCTCTACTTTCCTCGGGACAGACCCAAACAAAAAGCCCGCCTCTGAACGTTTTCAGAGACGGACATGGCTATTCCGCGGTACCACTCTGATTGGCGAGCAGCAAGCTCGCCCACTTGGGCAGATACAGGCGACAATTGCTGCCGGTCGCCGATATCCTCTCCTGGTAACGGGGGAGTGCCGACCCAGCTTACTTGACGCAGCGCCTTTCAGCCGGTGGCTCGGGGGTGATTTTCGGGCCAGTTCAGCCTACCGGGCTTCCACGGTCCCCGGCTCGCTCTCAGGATCTCTGGCCTTACTCTTCCCCGTCGTGGCCTTTGACCTTGTAATGTAATAGTATACCACAACTCTGCTACTTTATGCAACCCTCCGGAAGAACCGAATCTCTGTTCGACCGTCCGGGGGAAGGATATCGCCTGAGACATGTGGCATACTAAGCCAAGCAAGCTGAGGGATCGGCTAGTAGCGGAGTACGGGTAATCCCAGTTTAGGCGGGAGAACAGCCTATCATTGCAGTCGCAAGCCGACTGCGCAGTCGTGGAGTGGTATCATACAAAATGACAACAACACTCTTCAAGCTCTGGCCATTGTTCGTCGTAATCGTCGTTATTGTGATCCTGGGCGAGCTACTGAGGGAACTACTGCGGGCGACACGCAAGAGGGCCAGTCCCGAGGACTATCGGAAGAGGATTCCCTTCCTAAGTCCCGCCGAAAGGTCATTTTATGCCATGCTCAGTCAGGCGACGGACGGGCAGTTGGTGATAATGACCAAAGTCAGACTGGCCGACATCGTGAAGGTGAGAAAGGGGATGAGTGGAGGGCAATGGCAGTCTGCCTTCAACAGGATCCGAAGCAAACATATTGATTTCGTGCTCTGCGACCCACAGCAACTCGATGTCAAAGCGGTGGTCGAGTTGGATGATCGGACTCATGAGAAGCCCGAGCGTCAAGCAAGAGATCTGTTTGTTGATCAGGTCATGGACTTCACCGGAATCCCGACATTCCGCTTTTCAGTGAAACGCGGATACTCAGTCACAGAGATTCGAGAGGCGTTAGCTCAGAAATAGAGTGCGGAAAAGTGCTTACCTCTTGCGTTCCGCCCGCCCCGGCCAGAACGGAGGCGAAGCGTGACGTGGCTCTAATTGGCTTCCAGTGATGCCTTGGCAGAAATCCCCTGTATGCCTGTCGCGTCCGCAGGGAGAGGGGCCGGCGGGTGAGGTCGCCGTTGGCCGTTACCCTGCCGTAATACCTGTTGTCGCCCCTGTCGTTCCCCCCGTCCCATCGTCTGCGTAAGATTGACCTCCTCTGTCCGTTGTTGTAAGCTTATTGACCGACGCTGCACATCTCCCTTCGTCCCGAGGTGAGCTATGACCATCACAGAAAAAATCCTGGCGCGGGCGGCGGGGCGTGATGAGGTCCGTCCCGGCGAGTTTGTTACCTGTAAGCTTGATCTGGTTATGGCCAACGATATCACCGCGCCTATTGCCATCGAAGAATTTGAGAAGATGGGTGCCGGGCGGGTCTTTGACCCGGAGAGGGTCGTGCTGGTTGCCGACCATTTCACGCCCTGCAAGGACATCAAATCAGCGATGCAGGTCAAGCTGCTGCGCGATTTCGCCCGCGCCCAGGGCCTGGCCCATTTCTATGAGGCTCAGACCGGCGGAATCGAGCATATCATACTGCCCGACAAGGGCCTCGTTTTGCCGGGAGAAGTAGTTATCGGCGCCGACTCGCACACTTGCACCTACGGAGCTTTAGGCGCGTTTGCTACTGGCGTCGGCTCCACGGACTTTGCGGCGGGAATGGCCCTGGGCGAGTGCTGGTTTCGTGTGCCGGCCAGTCTCAAGTTTATCTTCACCGGCCAGCTTAACGAGTGGGTCAGCGGCAAGGACCTGATCCTGTACACAATCGGCCAGATCGGCGTGGACGGTGCCCGTTATATGGCGATGGAGTTTGCCGGGCCCGTGATTGCGAATTTGCCGATGGCGGGCCGCTTCACTATCTGTAATATGGCCATCGAAGCCGGTGCGAAAAATGGCATAATTGCGCCGGACGAGACGACTATGAACTGGGTCGAGTCACGTGCGAGGCGCGACTTCGAGGTATTCAGCAGCGATGAAGATGCTGAGTATGCTCAGGTCTACGAGTGGGATACGGGCAATATCGAGCCGCAGGTGGCCTTCCCGCACCTGCCAGAAAATACCTGTGGTATCTCTGAGGTGGGGGAGATTCCCATTGACCAGGCCGTCATCGGCGCCTGCACCAACGGGCGGCTGGAGGACCTGCGCATCGCGGCACAGATTCTGGAGGGCCGCCAGGTAGCCGACGGCGTGCGCTGTATCATCATCCCCGGTAGTCAGGAGATTCATCTGGCAGCAACTCGTGAGGGCCTGGTGGAGACTTTCCTGGAGGCGGGGTGCCTGGTATCTACGCCGACGTGCGGGCCGTGTCTGGGCGGGCATATGGGCATCCTGGCTGCCGGCGAGCGAGCGATTGCCACCACCAATCGCAACTTCGTCGGTCGCATGGGCCACCCTGAGAGCGAGGTCTATCTATCCAGCCCGGCCGTCGCCGCTGCCTCGGCAGTCGCCGGCAAAATCTGCGGGCCGGGGGAGTTGTAGGCACTTGACATTTGCTGTCAGTGGAGCTATAATAGCCACTATGACCCAAGGAGGTGCCACCGGTGGCTACTGACAAGATACATATTAGTCTGCAGGGCGACCTGCTGACGCAGATTGATGAGGCAGCCGCTCGCGAGCGGCGCACCCGCAGCGAGTGGCTGCGGGAGGCAGCACGAGCCTCGCTTGACGAAGACCATTCGGAGCGGGATGAAGAGGCCAGCCGCGCCCGCTTCTTGATGCTACTGGGCCGGCTTAGCGCGGGCGCTGGCTGGCAGGATGAGCATCACCCGGAGCTGAAGTCTGCCGAAGATTTTCGGCGCTGGCGAGAAGAGCTGTGGGCAAGGACCAACCAGCAGCTCGCAGCGCGCCTCGAGGAGTAGCCTGTGTTCCTGGTTGACACCGATGTTCTCATCTGGGCGCTGCGCGGCCGCCAGCCGGTTATCCAGCTACTGGCCGAGCTTCGGCAACAAGCCAGTGAGCCGCTGGCCGCTTCGGTGATCACCGTGTTCGAAGTCTGGGCGGGTCGGCACGAGTCCGAAGAGCAAGTGACGGCCGAGTTCCTGGCCGAGTTCACGCACCTGAGGATTGACGATGAAATAGCGCTTCGGGCAGCGGAGTTGGCACGCTTTGATCGAGCTTCGGGATACTCTCCGTCAGTTCCGGATTTGTTCATTGCTGCCACCGCTCTGGCGAATGACCTCACTCTGGTCACATACAATACCCGCCACTTTGACTACCCGCAAGTAAAGGTATACGCTGAGATGCCGGTGCTGACGTGACGGTAGGACAGGCGTCTCGCCTGTCTGGGTGCCTTTCCTGATGTGCAGTCTTCGCCATGGCACGGGGCCACCGCCCAACCGTACAGTTCAGTCGCGACAGGAATGTCGCTCCTACCGGTTCTCAACAGGCGAAACGACTTAGGGTTATTGACAGGCGAGACGCCTGTCCTACTGAGAGACGAGAGGGAGATGTCTGATGCTAATCCACGGCAAGGCGCACAAGTACGGAGATCATATTGACACCGATGTAATCATTCCGGCGCGGTATTTGAATATGACTGACCCCGACGAGCTGGCCGGGCACTGTATGGAGGATATCGACAGCGATTTTCTCAGCAAGGTCGAGCGCGGGGACGTGATGGTGGCGGGGAAGAACTTCGGCTGCGGCTCGTCGCGCGAGCATGCCCCGATTGCTATCAAGGCAGCCGGTATCGCGGGGGTGATTGCCGAGAGCTTTGCCCGCATCTTCTATCGCAATAGCTTTAATATCGGCCTGCCGCTGATTGAGAGTGCGGAGGCTGCGGCAGGCATCAGTGACGGTGACGAGGCGGAAGTGAGCCTGGAAGCGGGCGTAGTGCGTAACATCACTACCGGCGAGGAGTATCGCTTCGCGCCGATTACGGGCATCGCTGCCGAATTGCTCGAAGTCGGTGGTTTACGCGAGCGCGTCAGGCAGCAGCTTGCCGGCGAGTAGCTATCTGTGACCCAGCAGGAAACATCCCAGCGCTCTCGAACGTCTAATGAGGTGTAGCGGCGTGCAATCAGTCGCGCAGGGGGTATTAACATGAAGCTTACTACTGGATGGGTGGTTGGCGCAACGGTCGTCGCCGTGATAGTGGCAGCCTCGCTTCCGGCCGCGGCGCAGCGGACACTGTACTACCGGGGGTACTTCGACGGCGAAGTCAAGCATCTGGACAGGGGCGTCGGCTGGTATCAGTACAAACCGGCCCAGAACTCGGCCTATCCGTTGTTCGAGTACCGGCATACCTCACCGTGGTGGTATCTGATTGGGTCTGATGACGAAAAGGACAAAGACGAGAGCTTTCTGAATCCCAACAAGCAGAAAGTTCACACGCTCCGTCCGCTGCCCGGTCAATACTGGTACAAGAAGCCATTCCACTACAACTCCAGCATCGGGGCGGACGTGCTGGGCTGGCCGTACCGGAAGTACAACACCAGATACTGGTAAGCGGTGGGCGCGAATCGCTGCCAGGGAGGGTAGCTGGCGTGGATATTCTGGGCGAGGCTAAGAAAGCATTGCAGTCGCTGGCCGACAGTGCCACTGAGCAGTTTGACTGTATGAAGCTGCAGGCGCGGCTGAGTAGCCTGGAAAGCGAACAGACCCAACTGGAGCGGCAGTTTCGAGAGATCACCAGGCGCGCCCAACAGCTACCTTGTATGCGCCAGATCAGCGCCCGAGAGTTGAATGTGCTCATGGAGCGCATCAACGAGATCGAAGAACAGATAGAAGAGCTGCGCGAGGAGGTTCAGCAGCACGGGGAGGCGGCCGGGGCCTGAGCATGCTCAGTTTGTCGTCTTTACCGGCTCTGTATCTGTATGCGGGCAAACCGCCGCCGGCCCACGCGCAGTACGTCCCCGCTGGCTACCTCAACCTCGGCCATTTCGTCAGTTATTACCTCGTCATTGATTGATACTGCGTTCTGACGGACGAGGCTGCGTGCTTGGCTGTTGCTGTTGCCGAAATCGGCCTGCATAATCAAGTCAATGATCCAGATACGGCCATCTTCCAGATCAGCGTTGGTAATGACGATCTCGGGCATCTCTGAGGGCTGCTGGCCGGCGGCAAATACCCGGTCGAACTCCTCGCGGGCGCGAGTCGCAGCCTCTGGTGAGTGATACATCGCGACGACCGCCTCGGCCAGGTCAGCCTTCACGTCGCGTGGATTCTGGGCCATGTACTTGAAGATGCCGTCCACTGGGACATTTGGGGGTAGTGTCGGCACCACCTTGTTATCTGGGTCAAGCAGCAATCTGTCATAATCAAAGACAAGCCTGTCGGGAATGGACATCAGCTTGCCGAACATCTCGCCGGGCGGCTCGGTGATGCCCACGTAGTTGCCCAGCGACTTGCTCATCTTCTGCTTACCGTCGGTGCCCACCAGCAGAGGAAGGGTCATCACTACCTGGGGCTCCTGGCCGTAGGAGCGCATAATATCGCGGCCGACCAGGAAGTTAAAAAGCTGATCGGTGCCGCCCAGCTCGACATCAGCCTCCACGGCCACCGAATCATAGGCCTGAATCAGCGGATAAAGCAGCTCCAGAACGGTAATGGACACCTCATTTTTCAGCCGCAGGGCGAAGTCGTCGCGCTCCAGCATGCGGGCGACGCTGTACTGCGAGGCCAGATTGAGCAGCTCGGTGGTGGTCATATCGGAAAACCAGGAACTGTTGTAGACGATCTCGCAGCGGTCGGTGTCCAGGATCTGGCCGACCTGCTCTACGTACGTCTGAGCGTTTGCCTGGATATCTTCGTCGGTGAGTATTGGCCGGGTCTTAGTGCGGCCGGAGGGGTCGCCGATCCGACCGGTAAAGTCGCCGATGATAAAGATGACTTGGTGACCCAGCTCCTGGAACTGTTTGAGCTTGCGCAGGGGTATGCTGTGGCCCAGGTGCAAATCGGGCGCGCTGGGGTCGGCGCCGTATTTGATCCGTAGTGGCCGGCCCTGCCTCAGTTTCTCCAGCAGTTGCTCATCAGTAACCACGTTAGCGGGGTGTGGAGTTAGTAGTTCGAGTTGCTGCTCGGGTTTCATAGTTTACTGCGACTCCCTATAGGCACAGGACAGGCCCGAACAGGACCAGCATGGCCCTGTCCTGGCGCTGATATTGACTCAGATATTGGTAGCTGCCAACAGAAGGCTGACGGTCGCTACTGTTCGGCGACCTCGGCCTTGATAGTGATGCGGATCTTCTTGCCACACTCGGGGCAGGTGATAGTGAAGCTTACCGCCTCCGCGGGGATGGCGATGCCCTCAGCCGTGGCAACCAGCGGTGGGGGCAGGGAGATCTCCTCCGGCGGCGTAATCACAATAGCAGGAGCTTCTTCAACCGCCGGTGGGGCCTCCTCAGCCGGGGGAGGTACTTCCTCGGGCAGAGGCTCTCCCAGCACGATCTTGCTGATGAAGTTGTCCGGGGAAAAGTCAGTGCCGGCCAGCGGGAAGGCATGCACCGCCGGCTGCCCCTCGATACTCACCTCGCTGGCGTGAATCAGCCAGGTTGGCTTACCGACGATCTTCTCCCCGTCCTGGGTAGTGAGCGTGATCTGCTCTATTTTCCATCTCGGATCCTGCTCAGTACCCACATTGGCCCAACTGGCCTCCAGCATTTTCAGGTCAGAGGCCGGCACCGTCTGGTCCGCACCGTCAACTTCGACGGTGAAGGCACCACCCCCGCCCAGCAAGGTGCCGATGCCCGAGCCGGGAACCACGCCCAACTCAGCGATGCGGATCACGCCGCTGAGCGTCTGCCCACTGCGTAGGTAGACAGTCCCCTCCAGCTTGCCAGTGTCCTGGGCGAAGGCGCTGACGCCCAGTAGCACCGTCGCGACAACTACCAGTGAAATCGTAAGCGTGCGAAGTCTCACCTGTGCCACCATCCTTTCAGTGATCTGGTCGAATAGTGATGCTTAACTGATTGGTCATACTATTTCGAGCTATGCAGGTACAGCGTTTCGATAAAGGCCTCTATGCGCAGCTTATTGCGGGCATCCAGCGGTCCGGGTCGTTCCCCCTGGATAGTCAGCACCGGACAGTTCAGGCGCTGCTTGATGATCATATCTTCAATTTCCCGAAAACAGAAGGTCTGTGTATAATGAATTATGCCGTCCAGGCCTCGCCGGGTAATCTGCCGACTGACATCTTCAATGCGTCCAAAGACATCATAAGGATAGGTATAACTCCGGTACTGGCCCAGCAGGTCATCTTCAAGCCCCTCAATCATCGTGAACTGCCGCTGAACCTCATTGTACAGGACCTGACCACCCAGGCTTTCAATGAACTCGTACAGATTAGTAATGATGGGCGGTACGCCCATATAGCCCAGCCGGATGGCTGGCTCTGTGCCGGGCTGCTCCCGAGCTTGCTGGTAGAACTGCTCGGCCTCGGTGTGAAAGGTCGCGACGTCACGGTTGAAGTCGGAACAGCACACCTGCCAGTAATGGTTCTCCGCGCCACTCACATTTCCCTCCTGCCAGGTTAGCTTGTCTATCTTAGCTATCAGACGGCGGGTCGGCGCCAGTTGCTGGCGAACCTCTTCGCACTCGGCCCACTCGACGCCGAAGTGCTCCATAAACCGGCGCAGTTGCTGCTCGAGCAGGACAGGGTCGCGATCGTACGGATAGGCGAAGGGGATTATTTGGACTCCGGCGGCCTGCAGCGTTTCCATCAGAGCGTGAGTCTGGGCGCAGTCGCCCTGCGTGACGGCGACCACGCGCTCAATGCCCATGCGCAAGGCCGTGGCGTAGAGCCCCTTGATCCATCCGCAGGTATTGCGCGGATAGCCGGCGCGTTCGGCCTGCCGGACCAGCGCTTCAGGATCGGGGTCAGTGATGAAGATATTGTTCAGGTCCACCGGCGTCTGTCCGGCGGCCAGAATCACCTCAACAGGAATTGTCGTGGTCATTCCCACTTCTGCCATAAGCACTTCCTGCCTACCGCATTCCGATGAGGGGGTGGCATTGCGGGATAATGCGCACGTCATTGACGAATTCACTGGCAACCGCTTGCCACTGCAGCAGCGTTTGAGCGTCGGGTGGCCGGCATTCCCCCACGCCGAGCGTGACCGGCTGGAGCACCAGCGGAACTGCCCTGGTCACTTCGCTGATGGCACGCAGCGCCTGATGGACTTCCTCTTCGCTGATGTTATCAGTTACTGGCATCTTAATGACGCACTCCCGCTGCTGCGCCAGGTGCAGGAACCGTGTTTGCTGGGAGGTATCCAGTGGTTTGTCCAATGTAGAGGGCAGCTTCCAGTCCATAGCTATGTAGTCAACGGCCGGAAGCACCTTCGCCAGCGCCTCGGGCAGATGGCCGGCTGTCTCCAGGTATATCCGCTGGCCGCGCTGCTGCAGACCCGCTGCCAGCACATGCAGGTACTCAGGATAAAGCAGCGGCTCACCGCCGGTCAGCGCGATGGAGTGCTGAATACCGTCATCGGCCTGAATTTGGCTGTCAATGATTTGCAGCAGTTGACCCACGGATATGAGATTGCCTCGCTGGGTAAAGCGGCCGCTGCCCGGATCATCTTCGATACTGCAGGGGCCATCGGTAGCACGGGCCCGCGGGGTGTCGCAGTAGCAGCAGTGCAGATTGCACCCGCGCAAGCGCACAAACACCTGCCGCACTCCCACCAACAGCCCTTCGCCCTGGGCGGAGGTGAAAACCTCGCAAATCGGAGCAGTGAGTTGCAGTTCCGGAGTCTCAGGCAATTGTGATGTCCTGTGGAAGGCTATGACCCTGTGCTGCGGGCAAGTCGCGCTTATCAGTTACGGTACCCGGCGAACCTTATTGTGTGCGGTCTGGCAGGACTGCATCTCCTCGACATAGGCTGCCATAATCTGATTGGCTACCTCTGCCACGGGTACGTCCAGTTCGTCCAGACCAATCGCTGGTACGGGTGCGCCGCTTGGGTCAATATTCAGGCCCAGGTGAATCAGGGTAGAGAGCGGCGAGGCAGTGGCGATGGATACCGAAAGCTTCCGCTCACCTACAAACAGATCGTCGCCGTCGCGCCATACCTGCTGGGCGCTTGTCTGGTTGAGTATCTCGGCGGCCCGGCAAACCAGCAGGCGCTGACGCAGCACGGTACGGGCAAGGTCAGTGTCAGAGTGTTCGGCTAAGAAGTGCAGCATCCGGGCGGCCTGGATGGGCACGCCCCGCCGGACGTCCGCCATATCCACCATATGCTCCAGCGGCACTTCGCACGGCCCGACAAAGGCCACCAGGGCGTCGCCCTCTATCGCTGCGGTATCGGCGATCCACCCCGAGCGCAATTCGCGACCGGTATAGGGAATTTCCTGTGACAACCAGCGCCATTGCATCGCGAGATTCCTAGCTGACTACCTGAAGCTTCATCATATTGGTGGTGCCGGGAGCGCCGATGGGGGTGCCCGCTGTGATAATCATCACGTCGCCGGACTCGACTATCCCCAGTTCTCGCATCCGCTGCTCAACTCCCACTATCATCTCATCGGTGTTGTCCGCCGGCTCGATTATTATGGATTGCACGCCCCAGTACAGGGCACAGCGTCGGGCAGTTGATTCCAGGGGAGTGGCGGCGATAATGGGGCAGCGTGGACGGCACTTGGAGGCCAGGCGAGCGGTAGAGCCAGATTGCGTAAAGGCGATTATGGCTTCGGCTTTGACACGCTCGGCGATGCGAGCTGCCCCCCGGCTGAGAGCATCGGCGAAATCCACGAATTCAGAAATTGCGGCAGTCTCGGTGCGTAGGTGTTGCCCGGAAAGCTGCTGCTGTTCAGCAAAGGCGGCAATGCGACGCATCATTGCCACCGACTCAACCGGATAGCTGCCAATGGCGGTCTCGCCCGAAAGCATCACTGCGTCGGTGCCGTCAAGGATGGCATTGGCTACGTCCGAGGTTTCCGCGCGGGTGGGACGAGGGTTTATGCGCATTGAGTCGAGCATCTGGGTCGCCGTGATAACTGGCTTGCGCATCCGTGAGCAGAGGTTGATTATCTGCTTCTGCAGTATGGGCACCTCTTCAGGAGGCAGCTCCACGCCCAGGTCGCCGCGGGCGACCATAATGACATCGGCAATGGTGACTATCTGCTCGAGTTCCTCGATTGCCTCGGGCTTCTCCAGCTTGGCGATGACCGGCACCTCGGCACCTGCGTCGCGGATAAGCGCTTTCAGTTCGCGGATGTCCTGAGCGCTGCGCACGAAGCTGAGCGCCACGTAGTCAACTTCATTTTCGAGGGCGAAGCGCAGGTCATCGTGGTCCTTGTCGGTCAGCGCAGGAGCACTGATGCTCACGCCCGGCAGGTTTATCCCCTTGTGTTCGCCCAGAGTGCCGCCGATGACAATCTGACAACACACTTCCGTGTCGGTAGTCTGTGTAACTTGTAGTTCCAGGGCGCCATCATCCAGAAAAATCCGGTCGCCCTTATCTACATCAGAGGGCAGTGCCCCGTAGGTAGTGCTGATGCGCTGGCTGGTGCCGGGGATATGCTCTGTGGTGATCACCAGCTCCTGACCGTTGATCAACTCCACCGCCTCGCCGCCCTCGAGCGGGCCAGTGCGGATCTTCGGCCCCTGCAGGTCAGCAATGATAGCGATATGCGCATTGCACTTGGCAGCAACCGAGCGCACCGTGCGGATATAGCCGTGGTGGTCGCTGTGGCTGCCGTGTGAGAAGTTCAGGCGCACAGCGTCGGCGCCCTCTTCAAAGATGCCGCGCAGCGTCGCTTCGCTGCACGAGGCTGGGCCCACTGTTGCCACAATCTTGGTACGGTTCTGTTTCCCTAAAACAAGCATATACTAGCCCCCGGCGTTTACACCGCCCTGCCCTTGTGTTATAATCCGGTGAATAGGTAGCGGTAACAATGCGATAGTACAAAAGTCAGTCAGCTCTGTCAATGTCGGCGGGAGTGAGCGTGACCGGAGCCGGGAGGTCGAGCCAATGGTAGAAGACCTGGACGCGCAGCAATTGTGGGAAGAAATGACGCAGTTGCTCCACAAAGGCGATCTGAATCCACGACTATGGGACGCGGTGGATGCGGTCACCCCTCTGGTAGTGGACGCGGATACAGTGATTGTGGGCCTGGAACCGGCTGATATGCAGCATGCCAGCTATGTCGGGACCGGCCAGAATAAGGCGCAGCTCCAGGACCTGCTGGAGCAGGTTGCTGGCCGTCGCCTGGATATCCGAGTTATTTCCGGCACGACCATGGCAAGCTGGGAGCGGACCAAGAAGCGCGAAGCTACTGGCGAGGAAAAGGCAGTGGCCAAGGCGCAGGCCAGGACAGTCCAAAAGGACGCGCGCGAGGTGTGGCGCCAGGGACTAGAAGATGTCGTGGAAGTCTTCATCGGCAGCCGGGCGCGAGCCAGGGGCACCGATCTGGCGCGACTGATGGCGAAGGCACTCGCCAAGACGTACGAGGTCGAGCAGGCGGCCCGCGAGGAAGCTCCCGGTGACGAAGAGTTGCACAACCAGCAGGTCAATCGCATCATTGATCGTATTGCCACGTATTGTAGCGTCTCGGCGACGGTGGTGGGTCTGGAGTATCTGCGCCACTGCCGTGAGCAAGATTAGGATTCTTTTGCAACCAACTTCACAGTTGACATTGAAGCAGCGAATGAATAGCTATTCTCACAAGCCCTACTTCTTCACTGCTGTCATCATAGCTCTCATCAGCCTCAGCGCGTCCGCTGATGTCTGCGCCGACGTGCCCTCTTCGCCAATTACTTCAATCACCATCAATTCGCGGCAGTTCTCGTGCATACCCCCGGCGCGGTGGGATGGAAAGACTGTCTATCTGCCGACTGCTTTCATTCACCGAAATCTGGGAATTGCTGTAGAACAGTTCGAGTCACCAGATTCCTACCGACTGAGTGCGTATGACAACTCGCTACGGGTCACCGTGGGGCAGAGCCGATATCAAGTCGGCGAGACTGCTTTCGAAGGGCCTGCTCCGCAGCGGACCGACGGTGAACTGCTAATTCCACTGGCACCGCTGGCTCGCGCCTTTGACATAGACTTCGCTGTTACTCCGGTACAAGACAGCAAGCCTACGGTAAAGCTGAATCTGCCCGGGGCAGAGGTCGAGGATGTCCGTTTGGGTGAGCATCCCGATAGGACCCGGGTGGTGATTGACCTCAGTCATCCTACCGGCTACCGGTGGTCAACTGGCGGTGACGGGGTCATCATTGAGGTTCCCCGCCCCGCCTCCAAGCGCGCCGAGGGGGGCCGGCTGCGGCTGCTAACCTTTGATAATCCGCTTGTCTCCCGCATCGCCCAGTCAACAACTCCAGACGGATTTACTCGGCTGGTCGTCGCGGCGGCCGGCTGGCATGAGTTGAACAGCTTTGCTCTACCAGATCCGCCGCGAATTGTCATTGATCTGCACAAGCCGTCGCCTGAACCCATTCCGATAAAGCCGCTACCACCAGTGAAGCCCAGCGCGGGGCGCTGGCACCTGCGGCATTTCTCCACGCCGCGAGGGCCACTTGATGTGTATGTTCTCAAGGTTGACCCGGGTCGGGAAGGCCTGGAGGTCCGCCCGACACTGGCCGGACAGACGGTGCATTCCCGCCGGTCGGTGTTGCACATTGCCCGCCAGCGTGGGGCCGTTGCTGCGCTGAATGGAGGCTTCTTTGCTGGGCAGGGGCCGCCGCTGGGTCTGCTGATTATCGATGGTGAGTGGATCAAGCATCCCATACTGAATCGCACTGCCCTGGGCATTACTGCCGATGGCGAGTTGCTTATGGACCGGGTGTCATTTGAGGGGCGACTCTATTTTGGAGACCACGGCTACCTTGAGTTGGACGGGATAAACCGGGGGCATGATGAGTCGTACCGGCTGGTGATATACACACCACGGTGGGGCGAGGTCCTCTCGCCCTATGCCCAATGTACGCGCCTGGTAGTCTCGGGTGAGGCAGTAGTTGTGGCCAAGCGCACCCAGGCCCAGCCGGTGGAGATTCCTCCTGGAGGATATGTGATCTCGGGATCGGGCCGATATGCTTCGCTTCTTGAGAAGGTCCACGAGGGTGAGGGGGTCTGGACGCGACTGCAGACCAATCCCGAGTGGAAGAAGCTCGCCTATGCCCTCGGCGGGGGGCCGCGCCTGGTCAAAGATGGCCGCCCTCATGTCACGGCCTCACCGGAGGTATTCGGCAGAGATGTGAGCGGCGGGGCCACCTCACGCTCGGCGGTTGCCATCACCCAGGATGGCCTGCTTATGCTTGTTGCAGTTGAGACACCTCCTGACGAGCCAGGCGGCGGTGTAACGCTCGCTGAGCTTGCTCAGATCCTGGTCAAACTCGGAGCACGGGATGCGATGAATCTTGATGGCGGCGGCTCTACTACCGTCGTCCAGCGCGACCAGGTGATCAACCACCCACGCGACGACTACCTGCGAGCTGTCTCAAATGCGCTGCTGGTTATGCCGCGTGAGGCCCGGGATTAGATGGTTGCTACCACACACAGGTGAAGCGCCGTCAGTAGTTATTGGCAGGGAGACAAAACCCAAAGATGTGCACCAATCCTATGAGCAAAAACGCACTTCTGGCAGTGATAGCCGCAGTAGCCATATTAGCTGCGGGCTGTGGTCCGGCCAGGCATAACCGTCAGCAGTACGCACTGACCGAAGCGGAACTGACCAGCACGCGTCCGTGGCTGACTGAATACTTCGAGCACTGGCAGCAGGAAGTGGACCTGACCGGCGAGCAGTGGCCGGGCTACTCGGACCTCGGCGTCTTCCCTATCGGCAATGGCCAGGTGTTTGCCTACGAAGGTACTGTATACCCGCTCGGTACACTGACGAACGTCATCGGGCCGACCTATCAGAAGGGCAGTTTCCTGGGTGATATCGTACCTCTAGTGTACCTTGGCAAGGAAGTTGTGGCCTGGAGCACCCAGCGGGTACGTTGGGTCAAGCCGGGGGGGATCGTCAACACCGAATCGCTTAGCGTCGACGGGCTGCGCCTGACCACTTATGATTTCGCCCCGCCGCAGTTGCCCATATTGTGCCGGATTATGATTGTAAGCAATGAGGGTCAGCGGGCGCAGCGCGGGGTAGCGCTCGCGCTGGCGTTCGGCGCCACGGACGGCGAGCCGACAGACAACGGCATTCGCGTGCGGCGCGGGGATCGCGTCATGGAGGGCGGGTTCCTGGGCTCACGGACGCGAGTAGAGATCGGTCATCCGGAGCTCCCTCTGCCTGACAGCCTGACGAGGGAGACTAAGCCGGGTTTGATGGGTGAGAACACGCCGGTGCTGCGCTGCGAACTGGGGACCTTCCAGCCGGGTGACACCGTGGCCAAGCTGGCCTACTTTGTGGTCAGCGAAGCCGATGCTCAAGATGATGACCTGTTTGCCCTGGTGCGCGGGCGGGGCTTTGCGCTGGTGGATGACAACTACGAGTATTGGAGGTCTTGCAACGAGCGCACAGTAACTGTCGAGACTCCTGACCAGCCCGAGGTCGGCGAGCTGCTGGCCATTTCCAAATACCTGTGCGCCGTGCAGCAGGCCAAGGCCGGTGGCTACTCGCCGATGGACGGATACACCTATACCTGGATTCGCGACAGTAACGGGCCGGTGCGCTACTTGAGTGCGGCCGGCGATTTTGAATCGGTGCGCCGCCACCTGGAGTATCATTTCCGGGGCTGTGCCGTCGCTGGGAAGATCGGTAACAATTTGCCGTTGGACCTCGATGTAGAACAGATTCCGGAGATTAACTGGTCGCAGGTTCCCGTCGAGCCGGCGGAAAGCTCCAGCTTCGTGATCTTACAGCACTATTGGTATTACCGGCAAAGCGGCGACCTGGAGCTTATCCGCCACCACTGGCCGATGCTGCGTCGCTGCCTGTTGGGACAGGTCGTTGACGAGCGTGGTCTGCTGCCCTTCCACGGCGATGAGACGTATCGCTTCCCGGGGTATGAGTTCTTCCAGGCAGGAAAAGAAGTGGAGCTGTACGTAAACCTGGAGACGCGGTCGGCCGACTCGGCTTTTGAATATGTCGCAGCGGCCGAGGCACTCGCCGAAATGGCTGATGAGCTGGGCAAGGCTGAGGAGGCTGCCGATTATCAGCGGCGTGCCGAGAAAATCAGACAGGCAACGGAAAGCTACTACTGGCAGCAGGACCGGGGCTACTATGCTCCGGCGATGTCCGATCTATCTGACCAGGTCCAGCCCAGCCCATTTGCGCCAATCAATCTGCGGCCACTGTGGATCGGCTATGCCTCAGATACCGCCCGCCAGCGGCAGAATGTTCTGGGGGCGCTCAAGTACTTGTGGCGCGAGGATGGCACGATCAGAATGACTCCGGAATTCGAGCCTTACGTCACAATGGTTCCGGGCTACGGGCTATATGCAGTGGCGGCGATGGGGCATCCGGCAGCCAGGATTGCTCTGAATGGTGTACTGGCCGCGGCCGAGAAATCGGGGGGATTTGCGGAGATGAACGAGCCGGATAATCGGCCCAGCGATGAAGTCTGGGGCCAGCATCGCATCCGGCCCTGGGAAGGTGGCATAAACGCCGAAGCGATTCTGTATTATCTGACTGGTATGGAGATAGATGCAGCCAGCGGGCGGATTTTCCTGCGACCGCAGATGCCGATACCCTGGGAACGGATGTGTGTCAACAATCTTCCTGTCGCCGATGCGCGCCTGCGGCTGGAAATGGACTGGAAGGGAATCACGGTAACGCGCCAAGATCAGAGTGATCTGGTGCTAACTCTCGATCTGACTGTGCCAGTGTTTGGGGCTGTGGCGCGACTGGAGGGCAACTGGCAGGAGCTGGGTGGACAGCGCGGCAAGAACGTTTACCGTTATGGGCAGCACTGGGTGCAAGCGATAGGTGTTCGGTTGGGATCCGGGCAGCAAGTGACGATAATACCCGAATGCTCGGTAATCTACAAGACGCCCCGGGCCTTCCTGCTTGCTGCCCAGCCCTTTCACTGGGGCCCACCTAAGATGCCGGCAGGGACAAAGACAGTCGTCTTCACCTGGAGCAAGGAGACGGCGCAAGAGTGCCGGGAGAAGTATGGGCCGGGCACCGTGGTAATAGACACCAAGCTGCCGTGGCCCGCGCAGTTTCTGCGCGAGGCTTTGCTGAGGGTAGACGGCAGGCGGCGCGTGGATACTCTCGTTCTCGACACTGACTATTTCTCAGGTGCCTTCAAGCGCGAGGAGTTTTGGAAGGACGGGCCGGGGGCAACGATTGTGGCGGAATTCAAGCAAGCCGGCGGCCAGGTGGTAGAGCCGCCAGTCGTTCGCGAGCGCAGCAGCCGACTCAAGGGCCTGGCAAGGTAGTTGTGGCTTCTTCGGCCAGGCAGGGCAGATATTCCTGCGCGAACTGTTGGTTGTATTTGAAGATAATGAAGCCGCCAGCGCCGAAGCTGCGAGCGATCTGAATCTGCTCGACGAGTTGCTCCGGGCCGTCAAACTGGCAGGCATCGCTCAGCGGCCCCATACCTACCACCAACGGAATGCGGCCGCTGATTGCCTTGCGCTGGGTCAGCAGCCACGTCGCGAAATCCAGGCGATCTGTGGTATAGTTCATCGGGGCAACGAAATCCAGCAGGCCAAGCTCCACCCACCTGGCGGCGTCCTGACCGAACCTCGCACTATGCTCTTCCCAGCGCGGGAAGACGGCTGCGGATATTGCTATATCGGGCCGAGCAGCCCGCGCCTGTGTCACAAGATCAGAAAGCAATGCCGTCAATTGCTCCTGGCGCCATTTGTTGAACTGCGGCGCGTATGGCCCTCCGGGCAGGACATCCTGCGGCCACTGGCTGATCTGAGCTCCGGTATCGGCGGCGAATTGCCGTCGGCATCGCTGACACAAACAGTAGTCCCGCCCCGGGTAACGCAAGTAGTCGAATTGTAGTCCGTCAATATCGTAGCTCGTGACCAGTTCGCTGACGATCCGCCCCAGCAGTTGCCGATTGCGGGGGTCAGTGGGACACAGCCACGGGGCAGTTTTCCCCCGGGAGTTAATCATCAGCCGCCCGGCCGCAGCGAAGGCGGATTTGGTATGCTCGGCAGCAAACAGCATTTCGAGCGTCAATATCCGCGCGTGCACGGCGATATTGTGCTTGTGCGCAGCGGTGACAGCCTCCGCCAGGTAGTCGCGCTGCTGGGCAAATTGGGAGATCGGTAGCACCTGGCTGTGGTAGTAAGCGATACCGGGGCTGCAAACATAGGGGAAGACGGCGTTGAAGTTGGCTGCACTGAGCTTCTGTGTGGCCACATCCCAGTCCGGCTCAACTCGGTAGCCGCTCCACACTCCGCGCAGTTCGACGACTTTCACCTCGTGGCTGTTGACGACTGACGCATTGGCGGGTAGGGCGCTATCGGAACCGGCGACCGACCACCATCCCACGATTATGGTTGCGGTCACTGCTACCGATGATAGCCATACCGACCAGTGAAGAGTCTTTGTATACATTATGTGTTACCAAATGTGTTACCAACCGGGAATGCTCACCGGTGAGGGGATTGCGCTGGCCAAGCGGTTAAGGTGACTGCTGAGGTTCTTTGAACTGAACCTCGCATAGTCGCTCATATACTCCGCCGGCATGGGCCAGCTCGGCGTGAGTTCCTCGCTCGACGATGCGCCCATCGTCAATCACCAGAATCTTATCAGCATGTGTGACCGTCGAGAGACGGTGAGCGATGATGAAAGTCGTTCGCCCCTCCATAAGCTTTTCGAGCGCATCCTGGATGAGCGCCTCCGATTCGGAGTCCAGGTCGGAGGTGGCCTCATCGAGTATGAGTATGCGGGGATCGGACAGGATAGCTCGCGCAATGGTTATGCGCTGGCGCTGTCCCCCGGACAGGCGCGCGCCGCGCTCGCCGACGCGTGTCTCGTAGCCATCGGGGAAGTCCATGATAAAGTCGTGAGCGTTAGCGGCGATGGCAGCTTGGACCACCTGTTCTTCGGTGGCACCGGGCTGGCCGTATTTGATATTGTCACGCAGGCTGCCGGCAAACAGGAAGCTTTCCTGCATAACCATGCCGATGTTTTGACGCAAGCTCCGCAGCGCGACGTTGCGCAGGTCGTGTCCGTCAATTAGTACCTGGCCAGAGGTGGGGTCGTAGAAGCGAGGGATCATATGAACAAGTGTGGTCTTACCACCGCCGGAAGGCCCCACCAGGGCTACTACCTCGCCAGGCTCAGCCTCCAGGTTGATGTCCCGCAGCACCGTTTCACTGGGCTCGTAGGCGAAATAGAGATTCCTCATCTCGACATGCCCCTCTATTTTGCCTAACTTCTCAGGGTGGTCAGGCTCCTGGACGCTCGGTACACTGTCAAGAGTTTCGAAGATTCGCTCGATGGATGCCACAGCCCAGTTAATCAAGTCACTAATGGTGACCAGGGCGATTACTGGACCGTAGAGCCTCCCTGCATAGGCGGTGATGGCCACCAGGTCTCCGACCTGCAACGTTTTCAAGTAAATGATTTCGTAGCAGCCGACGATGATGATTATCAGGTTGGCCACCTGTGTGATAAAATTGGCATTGATGTGCAGTACCGCCCGCCAGATACCGACGTTAATATTTATGGTGATGGTCTCGCGGATTTCCTTAACGAAGCGGCGGCCCTCCCAAAGCTCGCGACCGAACGACTTGATGACTCGAACCCCGGAGATTGCTTCGCTGAGTGTACTGTACACCCGGGCATATTGATCGCGCTGCTCGCGAGACAATCGGCGGATACGCCGGCGCAGCGCCAGGAAGTTGGCCACATATATGGGCAGGGCCAGGGTGGCTATGATGGCCAGATGCCAGTTGTATGCATAGAGTATGACCACCGCCATAAGGAGGGTAACTATGTGGCTGGCGATATTGACCAATTGGTCGCTGAGCACACTCTGGACTTTTTCGACATCTGATAGCAACCGTGACATAATCCAGCCGTGGGGGTGGGATTCGAAGTAGCGTAGCGATAGTCGCTGCAGGTGGCGAAAAAGCTGTTGGCGGATATCGAAGACTACCCGGTTACCAATGGTCAACAGCATCCGGCTGCGGATGTAGCCGATGACATAGCCGGCCGCGTAGATACCTGCCAGCAGGCCACACATCAGCAGAATAAAGTGCCAGATCTCGTCGGGGTTGGTAGCCTGCGCGGTGACAGCCTCCAGCAGACCGACGTGCTTGGTGAGTTTGTTGATAATGATGCCCCAGATATAAGGCAATAGCATATCGATGGCGGTGGCAAGACAAACCAGCGCCATCGCCGCAAAGAGCCGCCATTTGTACCGGCGGACGAATCCTAGTGCGCGCAGCAGTACCGACATTGATTCCCTCAGACCTTTACTGACATTGTTTGTTGCTGACTATACAGCATATTACTGGGTTACTCAATGCAGGGGGAAGCCCGGTACGAGCAGGTGACTCAAACAAAGCAGGGACGCCCATGCTGCAGCGTCCCTTCAAAACTGAGTACTCAATCCATATTCAACAGGCGATTTACTAAGCGTAAACCTCGCCTACCCTGGCTAGACCTCGTAGGTGGTCGGGGCGTCGTAGTCCTCGGGTGGGTGCTCCAGGCTCTGGAATATCCGGTCGACGAAGGCCAGCAGTTCCCGTGGGTTGAACGGCTTGGTCAGATATGAATCAACCCCCGAAGACCATCCTTTGAAGATATCAGCATCCTGGGCCTTGGCCGTGAGCATGATGACAGGAATCTCTTTAGTCTTATCATCAGCACGCAGCTTCTTGAGTGCCTCGAAGCCATCCATTCGCGGCATCATCACATCCAGGATGATCATATCAGGGACTTTTGCCTGCACTGCTTCAAGAGCCTCGACGCCGTCGTAGGCAATTACCACCTCGTATCCGGCTCGTTCTAAGTTGACCTGAACTAGACGCACAATATGTCGCTCGTCATCAACTACCAGAATCGTTTTGGCCATTCTGCTAAACCCTCCATGACTGGCTTGCGAGGCCTCGGAGCACCTCGGACGTATTTAGCTTCAATCATTCCAGCACGTCGCCTTTATTATAACAGACCACACTCGACCTTGTCAAACTATTGGGCTGACGCTGCGTCCACCAATTGTTGGTCGGTCTCGAAGCACGGCTCCAATTGTTGATACAATTCCTGATACAGGCGGTAATAACCTTCGTATAGCTGTGTTCGCGCTGGGTCAGGAGCGAGTTCGTCAACCACGCTGATAGTTGCCGAGCACGCCTCGGGCACACTGCCGTAGATTCCCGTCCCTACCCCGGCCAGCAGCGCCACGCCAAAAGCGGGGCCTTCATCAATATTGATGGTGCAATGAGCCTGACCGGTGACATCGGCTTGGATCTGCCGCCACAGCTTGCTGCGGGCTCCCCCCCCGGAGGCGCGCACCTGGGCTGCCTCCACTCCCATACCGAGCATTATTTCAAAGGAGTCGCGCATCGCGAAGGCGACTCCCTCCATAGCGGCGCGGATCAAGTGGGCCTTGGTATGCCGCAAAGTCAAGCCAAAGAAGACACCCTTAGCACTGGGGTTGGCATAGGGGGTGCGCTCGCCGGTCAAGTAGGGTAAGAAAATAAGCCCTTCAGCGCCGGGGGGTACATCGGTGGCGGCCTCGGTCATATACTCGTAGGGATCGCGCCCGGATTCCTTGCTCCGGGCAATCTCGTGCCGACACAGGTTGTCACGCAGCCAGCGGAATGACCCACCGGCTGAGAGCACCACACCCATTACGTGCCACTTGCCGGGTACTGCATGGCAGAAGGTATGTGTGCGTAACTGCTCATCCATCAGCGGTTCATCGAGGTGAGCAAAGACGACGCCGGAGGTGCCGACGGTGGATGAGAAGACGCCAGTGGTCACAATACCGTTGCCGACAGCACCGGCAGCCTGATCGCCCCCGCCACCGACCACCGGTGTTCCGGCAGCCAGGCCAGTGGCCTCGGCTGCACTCTGCGTAATCTGCCCGCTCACCTGCGGCGACTCATACACATCCGGCAATAGCTCGCGGGGCAGATCAATGCGCTCCAGTATCAGATTCGACCAGCGCCGCTCGGGAACGTTGAACAGGGAGGTGCCCGAGGCGTCGCTCACCTCGGTGGCGTACTCGCCGGTGAGCCGGAAGCGGACGTAGTCTTTGGGCAGCAGGACCTTGCGTAGCCGCTCGTAGTTGGCTGGCTCATTCTGCCGCAGCCAGATGATCTTAGGCGCGGTGAAGCCGGTGAGCACCGGATTGCAGGTCTCGGCCACCACATCCTCTGTGCCCACCTGCTGGGTGATCCACGCGCACTGGTCGGCTGTGCGCTGGTCGCACCACAGGATTGCGGGGCGGATGACCTCGTCGTTTTCGTCCAGAAAGACTGACCCGTGCATCTGGCCGGAAAGCCCCAGGCCGGCCACCTCGTTGTCGGCAACGTCAGCCTCACCCAGCACCGACTGTACCGTCTGGCAGGTAGCCTGCCACCAGTCGGCCGGGTCTTGCTCCGCCCAGTTGGGACGGGGCGTAGCCAGCTCATACTCATTGACGGCGCGGGCAACAATGGCGCCAGTTTCATCAATGAGCAGCGCTTTTGTCCCAGTGGTGCCCACGTCCAGACCCAGCAGGTATGCCACAGTTGCTCCTCCAGTCTGTCGCGAATTGCTCCGATGCCGGTTGAGATCTGTCCGCTCGGCTCACTCAGCCCTGGTGACCGATATCTGCTCCCCCGCGGATACTGACTTGAATATAGTAGGGTCGCCTTCGAGCTTGCCCCATACAGTCACCGGGCTGGCTGGGCGAATCTCATCGCCCTGGCTCATCGGAGTCGGGCCGAAGAAGATGCACATCGCCGAACCGGGTGGCCAGTAGCCCAGATCGCCCATATCCACTGTCTCCTGGGGCGCTTCGTTAGCCGCTGAGACCGGAATCTCGAAATAGATCTCATCGCCCCAGGTCGAGGCGGAAGCCTCAATAGGCAGCGCCTCCCAGATCGTCCCGGCCAGATCGGTGTCGTTAAGCTCTGCGAAAGCCTCAACTTCTCCTGCCGTTATCTTAATGCGCTTGGCCATGGTCTGGCCTCCTCGGGTCGAAAGGTTGTGTAGGATCTTCTGCCCCTATTATAAGGTCAACTCACGGGCATTTCAATAGTCCTTACCACTAATTCCTCCGACCGTCAAGTTAATATCAGGATAGCCATTTCCAGCGGCTTGTATTTGCTCTGCCCGAAGGTACTTGACGTGCCCGTCCACAAATAGGTAGTTTCGCGCTCCCTGCCAGTTCCACCAGCCTACCGATATGTTTTCGTGGTTGGTCAGCCACTCCGCTACCAGGGCTTTGTTGCACGGATAGTCAACCTGGGACAAGGTCTGAGTGACACAGAGCAGGGAAGGAAGATTATACAAATCCTCGGTAGTCATAGCTGCTATTTGCTGAGGCGTATGATAAAAAGCTGCCGAGTGACCATAGGAGGTCCCATCCCACTTTTCGCGTGCTGTGGCGTCACTAGGACATATCAGAATCGCCGGCTGGAAACCTACCGAGAGATTCGGATTATCGGGGTCAGTTGGGTCCCGTTGCCCCACCATTGCTAGGTATGGCCCAAGCGGCCACCGCCACCGTCGGCCCATCCATAGGAAGGGATCGCTGTTATTGGGAAAGGCTTCGTCCCAGTCCTGCATATACAGCGTAAAGGCAATGCCTATTTGGCGGAGATTTGAGGTGCAAACAGTCCTCGAAGCAGTCTCACGGGCTCGGACGAAGACCGGGAACAACAGGCCGGCTAAGATGGCAATAATGGCAATTACCACCAATAGCTCAACTAGAGTGAAACCCTCACTGGGTGCTCGCATCCTATTGAAAGGTCCGCAGCCCCTCACTATGACTTTGTTTGATAATACAATGTGTTGGCCGCCGGTGCAGTTTACGCCCGCAAATCATAGATCGCCACGCCTGCCAGTGGCTTGGGATAGAAGTGCGTTCCTTTTTGGGGCATAGGATCTCCGGCCCCAGCCACCTGCATAACATCTTCGACACGTGGCGGGTTGATCAGGAAGGTGACTGCCGCCTCGCCAATATCTACCTTTGCTATCGCTTCTTCGGCACTGTCGGTGAAGAGGATATTCTTTTGGCTCTCGGCGTAATGCCCGGTAAGTCCCATCAGCCTTTCGATAATAATGCGATGCAGCACGGCCAGGTCAAGTTGCCGCCAGGCAGGGGAGCGCTCTGGGGCAAAGTCCCCCAAAGAAGAAGCGCCACGCGGCGCTGTTAGCAGTCGTACCACGTTGTCGCCAGTGTACAGCCCGAAGACGTGCTCCTGGTTGCTGAGCTGGTGCATCTCAGTTAGGATATCCCGCACCGCACTGCTGCGATCGGCAGGCCCCGAAGGCAGTTCTCGGCTGCTAACTTCGAAGATACCGGCGCCCGGGTCCTTCAAGTAGCCATATCCAGGGTGCGGCAGACTCCGCATCATTCGGTGCGAAGGTAGAATCGTCAGGGCGTCAGGATCGGCAGGGCACAGCAGCATGCTAACATAGCCCCAGGGCGGGTCATTGGCGTTGGGCTGGTCTGGCGACATTTGATCACGATAGGCCAGAGCCGCGCAGTAGCGGTGATGGCCGTCGGCGATTACTAGCTGCTTGTCGGATAGAACCTCGGCAAAGGCTTCTATGCGCTGGGGGTCGGTCACCGGGGCCATCCGATGTACGACTCCTTCGTCGTCGGAGACCTCAAACCCGGCCCCGCCCACCGTCTGTGCTGCGAAAATCTGCTCGGCGGCCCCATCTGGGTCGCTGAACAGAGCGAAGACCTGGCTGAAGCTGGCCTGGCAGGCCCGCATCATCGCCAGCCGGTCGGTCCTCACTGCACTGCGGATCTCCTCATGGGGCAGCACCACCCGCTCCTCGTAGTCGTGCAACTTAACTGCGGCGATGTAGGCGCGGCGGCGGATGTGTCCCTTCAGGAAATCTTCATATTCCTGCTCGTAGACATAGATGGCCGGAGACTGGTCCTGGATGAAGATGCCCTCATCCCGCCAGTGCTGCCAGTAGTCGGCCGCCCGCGGGTATCGCGACAGGTAGGGATCGGGCGAGAAGGGAGATCCTGCCAGGGTCAGGTAAACGATATTGTGAGGACTGCGGGCAGCGTAACTGATATACTGTCTCTCGCCGATGACATCGTAAGGAGGCGCCAGCACGCTGGCCATATTTCGTATGACCTGGCGATTGTAGCGCCAGGCCCGGAACGGTCTAACTGTCGCCATACGGTTTTCCTCTGGTTGGCTCTTTGCAAGGGATTGCTTTAGACAAACTGTTTGAGGTGCTGCAACCCTTTGATAAACCCGGCCTCGCGGGGCCAGGCGGCGTCTTCGTGCTCAATGCTCAGCACTCCGTCGTAGCCGATGTGGCGCAGGCGGCTTACATAGACGCCCCATTCGATCTCGCCAAACCCGGGAATGACAAATCGCCACCAATCGTCGGTCTTTGTGCCCAGGTACCCCCGCTCGCTGTAGCGGACCTCGGTATCTTTGGCGTGGGTATGAAAGATGCGGTCGGCAAAATCGTCAATGGCCGACAGGTAGTCAATCTCCTGCAGGAGCAGGTGCGAGGGATCGAAGTTAAGCCCAAAGTTCTCGTAGGGTACCAAATCGAACATCAGGTCCCACTGGCCCAGGTGCATTATATTGGTTGCGTACCAGTTTTCCAGGGCGATCTCCACCCCAGCCCCGGCCGCATCGGCACACAGGTCGGTAAAGAAGGGCGCGGCGATCTCTTCGAGGGCCTCCTCCCGGCTCATTCCCTCCGGCGGCAGCCCCGCAATGCAGCAAAGAACTTCAACATCAATTTCGCTGCATATCTCGACCAAAGAAGCGACCCACTGCTGATTACGCTTGCGCTCGTCGGCGTCACCTGCTGTTACATCAACGTATGCCGCCAGGCTGGAAATCTCCAGGCCAGCGTTGCGGACAATCACGGGCAGGTCTTTGGCTTGGTCCGCGTCGAAATGGGCACAGTCTGGCGTTGCCAATATCTCCAGGCAGTCAAACCCCGCTTCGGCAGCAAAGCCCACTACCGTTTCAATGTCGTCGCCATTGAACGGAGCCGTCAGCATTCCTACTTGCATTTTATTAACCTCTTTTCTGCTGTTGAATTGACTGCTTACGATTAGTCGCCAGCCATAAGCGCATAATCTGCTCGGCAGTAGTTTTCAGCATTTGGTGTGCCGTTTGCGGACACATCGCCTCGGACAGGCTCATCGGCTGCTGCAGGATAGAAAACAGCGCGGCAAAGCCGTATTTATTGAGCTGGCTGGCGTCCGAGGCGACGCTGCCTCCGATAGTGATCACCGGTATGCCCAACTGCTGGCCGATGCGCAGTGCCCCAGTTGGTGCCTTGCCAAAGGCTGTCTGACTATCTATCTTACCTTCGCCGGTAATTATCAGCTCGGCGCCAGCGGCTTTTTCGACCAGCTTTACCACGTCCAATACGATGTCGATGCCTGGCTGCAGTTGCGCGTTGCAGAATGCCAGCAGGCCGGCTCCCAGGCCGCCGGCGGCACCCGCGCCGGGTACCTCGACGACTGACTTGCCCAGATCCCGCTCCAGTAGCCTGGCAAAGTGGGCCAATCCCGCTTCCAACTTTTCAACTTGCGCGGGGGTAGCGCCTTTTTGCGGGCCGTAGACCGCCGCTGCTCCCCGGGGGCCCAGCAACGGGTTGTCCACGTCACAAGCTACCCGCATCGTACACTCGTCAATGCGAGGGTCAAGCTCGCTGATACCAATTGCAGTCACCTCATCGAGCCTGCCTCCGCTGACGCGCGCTATTTCTCGCTCCTGGCTGTCGAGCATTCGCGCCCCCAGAGCCTGCGCCATCCCCGCGCCACCGTCGGTAGTGGCGCTGCCCCCGATCCCCACGACCAGCCGACCGCAGCCCGCGTCCAGCGCCGCCCGGATAAGCTGGCCGACACCATAGGTGGTGGTGCGGGTGGGATCGCGTTGCTCTTGTGGTATCAGAGGCAGCCCGGAGGCAGCCGCCATCTCGATGACAGCCGTCTCTTGGTCACCTAATATCCCGAACTGGGCCTCGACGGGCTCTCCCAGTGGCCCCTCGACTACTTCACTGACGAAGCGTCCGTCGGTGGCGTGCACCAGCGCATCAACGGTGCCTTCGCCGCCATCGGCCAGGGGCACCTTTTCGCACGTGATATCAGGATTAGCAGCCCAGATACCCGCCTGAATCGCCTCAGATACCTGTGCCGCCGACAGGCAGCCTTTGAATGAATCGGGAGCAATTACGATCTTCACGATGTCTCTGTTGACCGGATGGCTAGAGCTGCGCCCACATCCGCCGCCAGGTTCGCTTCGTCTGAGCGACGATAAGGTCTGAGTCCTCATCGCTCACTGGCTTCACCTCGAAGCTCAGCACCGGCTTGTCCGTGGGCACCTCGCTCTGGAAATAGCCCGAATAGATGAGGCTTTCCACATATTTCTGCAGCTCGAATACATCATTCTCGCTGCCGGGATAACCGAAGCGAGGATGCTGGTCGCCGTAAGCCGGGTCGCTCTTGTTGGCCATCAGGCAGTTACCGGCGTGAGTGTGAATGATGTAATTGCTGAGCTGAGTTACCGTTTCCATGGGGGTTTCCCGCAGCAGCGGCAGGTGCGAGAGGTCAATCGTTATCCCGAAGTTGTTAACCTCATCGCGGACACGCTGGGCCAGTTGGGCGGCGCGGCCGCTGGGCCCAATCAGGCGAGCCTTGTCAATATCCTCATCAAAGGTCTCCAGCGAGACCCAGCAGACGTAATCAGTAGCCTGGTCCTGGGCGTACTGGCATAGCTGCACCAGCGAGTCAACCAGAAGGTCTATCTGCTGGGCGCGCTCTTCATCGCCTGGATCAGGGCCACTGAGCAGAGCGGTGATCCTGGCATCCAGCTCATAAGCCGCGTCTATTGACTTCTTGACCTCATCTACTGCGGCCTGCCGACCCGCCTCGTCGGGGTCGTTGAGGCTGAGATTGCCGCCCAACAGGTTGGGCTGCGCGGCCATCCCGTAGCTGATCCCGCTCTGCTCGGCAATGGCACGTAGTTCGTCATGAACACCCGGCTCATCCACACGCTTGATCTCCAGCACATCCCAGAAGTCATCCTGGGCCAACTTGCGTACGGTTTCTTGCACAGCCGGTGGCTCGGTTGCGTCTGGGTAGGCCATGAAGTGAATCAGGCCTATGTCCATAAGTTGTCGCCATGATTCGACCATTGTCACTATCCTCCTCAAAGATAGGTAATGTGTCAGGGCTGACTATGTAGCTCCAAATCACTCGCCTGGGCGAGTGCTACCGTTCCGGGTGTGCAGATGAACATCAATGAACATTTCGGCATCCCTGTTTGCAGCGGTCAAAACCCCATATCCTTGGCCATCGCGCCGGTGGCCTTGACCCAGGCGTGGTTGGGGTCGTCCTGGGGAGCCATGCGCCGGTCGGTGACACCAGCCATCATCCACAGGTAGTAGAGCTGGTAGCCGGGCGCGGCAACCACCGGATGATAGCCCCGCGGCATCAGCGTGTTGTCCAGATGCTGAAGCGTATAAGCCTCATCAATGCTCCGGTCATCAGTATAGATGCGTTGGAATCCGAAGCCCTGCGGCGGATTCATCCGGAAGTGATAGATCTCCTGCATATTGACCTGGAAGGGATAGTCATCTTCCTCGTGTTTGTGGGGCGGATAGCTGGACCAGTTGCCGGGCGGATTGAACGTCTCGCCCACCAACAGGCGCTGGGCCTGAGGCACATTTGCGCCAATGATATTGTGCACATCCCGCCGCCAGTTCCAGTTGCCGGCCCGATTGACCTGCACTTCATTAGGTCTGATTATCTGGGGCGGTCCGGAGCTGTCTGATGGCGTCGAACAGACCGCCAACTCGCAGCGGCTGTCGGCCTGAATGCTCCAGGCTGTGCCCGGAGGCAGATAGGCGCCGGTGGCTTTGCCGGCGAAGACTGACGTCCGTCCTCCCAGCTCGTTGTGCTGCTCGCCATTGATTTCCAGCGACAGCAAGCCGTTGAGTATGACAAGTCCGCATTCCTCGTTTTGTGTGTTATCGTCGTGACTCTCTCCCGCCGCCAGCTTGACGATAGAAAAGCTCAGCAGGTCAAGTGGACCCTGGCCGGCGGTGTATATCACGTTCTTACCGCTGTTCAGTTGCTGTGCAATCAAATAGTCAGACATATGCTTCCTCCTTTGTCTGAGAAGTGCTTGCCTACTTCGTTGCCCATAGAAGTATTCCTTCTGGGTTTCGCAGCAATCGTGTGCAACTAGGGAGGTTAGGGCGGTATCTGCCGAGAATCTACCGTAGCGATGGGGTAGCTCCTAGATAGTGGAACTCAATTGATATACGAGGAGGACCTGTGATGAAACGTTCGCAGATTAACCGGATAATTGATGAGAGCCTGGAGTTTTGTCAGCGGATGAATTTCCATCTGCCACCCTTTGCGGAGTGGAGTCCCGAAGATTGGGCGCTCAAAGGGCACAAATATGACGAAATTCGTGACAATATGCTGGGCTGGGATGTGATTGACTTGGGTCTGGGCAAGTTCGAAGAAGTAGGCTGTGTGCTCTTCACCATTCGCAACGGCAACCAGCAGCTAGACCAGTATGAGAAGTCCTATTGCGAGAAGCTGCTCATCATCGCTGATGATCAGATGACGCCCTATCACTTCCACTTCAATAAGATGGAAGATATTATCAATCGGGCAGGCGGGGACCTGATGGTGCAGGTATACAACGCTGATGAGAATGAACAGCTAGCCGATACCCCGGTTGAGGTCAACACTGACGGATATATCCATACGGTGGAGGCGGGGACAGTCGTTCGTCTGACGCCGGGCGAGAGCATCACCCTGCCGTCTTATCAATATCACAAGTTCTGGGCCGAAGGCGGTACAGTACTGTGCGGCGAGGTCTCGATGGTCAATGATGATAGGGTTGACAACCGCTTCCTGGAAGAACTGGCGCGCTTCCCCACCCTCGAAGAAGACGAGCCAGCCCGCTATCTATTGTGTACTGAGTATCCGCCGGCTCCTGAGTAGTCCTGTGCTCGCCTATTGACCTCCCTAACAGGTTGCTGGAGGCTTGCCCGGCTGCGGTCGGCTATAGTATAATGCCGAATGATTATGGGCCGCAGAGCACGCCGCAAAATGACCCCCGCACAAATAGTGCGGTGGTTCAGGTATCTTAATGTACTGATCTTGCTGGTGGCGACGGTCTTCATTTGCCTTTGGGCTGGCGGATTGGCCGGGCTGCGCCAGGGCTTTGCAGGCCAGCGCCGGCTGGTGGACTACCGGCCCCGCCTGACCACCAATATCTACTCCACCGAAACCCACGCCGACGAGCCTGCTACCCATACTCTCATTGGGCAGGTCTACAAAGAAAATCGCGCTCTGGTCCCCCTGCGAGAAATACCCCGCTATATGCAGGAGGCCACGGTGGCCGTCGAAGACCACAGGTTCTGGCGGCATCGGGGCATCAGCCCCCGCGATATGCTGCGGGCGGCGTGGGTGAATGTCGTCGGCAGGCAGGTCAAGCAAGGCGCCAGCACCATAACTCAGCAACTGGTCCGCAACATCTGGCTGACCCAGGAACGGACCTGGGATCGCAAATTCAAGGAGATCCTGCTGGCTATTGAGGTGGAGCGGTGCTTCTCCAAGCAGGAAATCCTGGAGATGTACCTCAACGAGGTCTACTACGGCCATGGCGGCTACGGAGTTGGTACGGCAGCAGCGATCTTCTTTGGCAAACGGCCCGACGAGCTGACTGTTGGCGAGGCGGCCCTGCTGGCGGGACTGCCCAAAGCGCCAACCTACTATTCTCCTTTCAACCATCCCCAGAGGGCCAAGCGGCGCCGCCGGGAAGTGCTCGCTGCCATGCAGGGGCAAGGGTATATCACAGCCGACCAGGCCAGGGCTGCTGGTGAGGAGCAGATCCAAAGCCACTTGCAGCCCGAGCCGAAAGCAACCGGGATGGTTGCCTTTGCTGCTCCTCACTTCACTCATCTGGTGATTCGTCTGCTGTGCGACCAATATGGCGTGGATACAGTCTATGCCGGTGGCTGGCAGGTCTATACCACGCTGGATGTCCGCTTGCAGAAGATTGCCGAAGAAGAACTGACCGACCAAGTGGAGGAGTTGCGGCGCCAGGGTCGTATCAAGGGCAACCTGGTCGGGCAGGGGGCGTTGGCCTGTGTAGATGTCCACACCGGAGGAGTGCTGGCGATGGTCGGTGGTGTCGGTCCGTATGAAAGGGTTCAGTATAACCGTGCTCATCCCGGCCCGCCGCAATATGGACGCCAGCCCGGGTCAGCTTTCAAGCCCTATGTTTGGGCTACAGCTCTGGAGTCGGGATATGGCCCCAACTCCAAGTTCAGTGCCGACCCGATTGTGATCCGGCTGGGCGCGGGCAAGCACTGGCGGCCGCAAAACTATTCAACCAAGCAAGTAGGTGCTTATACACTGCGTCGGGCTCTGGCCCAGTCGGTGAACCTGGTGTCGGTACGGTTGGTGCAAAAAGTTGGGGCTAACAAGGTTGTCAATTACGCGGCGCGAGTGCTGGACATACCCCGCGAGCGGCTCGACCCGGTTCCCGCGCTGGCGCTGGGGGTCTCCAACCTGTCACCTCTGGAGCAAGCTTCCGGGTTCTCCTGTTTTGCCAACGGCGGACTGCGCGCCAAGCGCCGCTTCTTTAGTAGTATTGAGAATCACCGTGGTGAGGTTATCGTGGACAATCCGCCCCAACTGACCTGGGTGCTGCGGCCCGAGACAGCCATCAGCATGGTCAGTATGCTGCGAGGTGTCATCACTTCCGGCACCGGGGGGCGGGCGCGGGTGCCCCAGCTTGGCCCTCTCCAGGCTGGAAAAACAGGCACGACTCAGGACGGACGTGACGCCTGGTGGGTTGGATTTACGCCTGACCTGTGCACGGCAGTCTGGATTGGTAACGACGACAATAAGCCCATGCGCCGCTCGAGCGGCAGCGAGTTCTGCGCACCGGTGTGGCGGGAGTTTATGAAGCGAGCGGTAGATGTGCTGGGCAGTCAGGGTAAATTCCCGGAGGGCCGCGGTGTGGTCGCCACCAAGCCAGACGAGGCTGAAGATGAGGAAGAGGAGGGTGTTGTGGTGACCATTTGTACGCAGACTGGTCAGAGCGCTACCGAGTACTGCCCGCAGACAGTGGACAAGCTGTTCGATCCCGACGAACAGGTCCCTGGTCGTTGCACCAAACACCGTGGCTCTGGGGCAGGCAGCGCCGCTGTCGGTGGCGGGTCGTCGGAAGGTGGCCAGCAGGGCACAGAGCGCACCGTGACGGTGACGATCTGTGAGGACTCGGGAAAGCTGGTCACGCCGTTTTGTCCCCGCACTCGTGAGATTGATGTTCCGGCCGACTCAGCACCGACGAGCAAGTGCAATCTGCACGGTCCGTCGGCAAACACCTCCACGCCCGCCTCACCACCATCTGAGGGAGTTGGGGAGAAGCCGGAAGAGCCGACCAGCACAGGAGCCGGCACCACAGAGCGGGCGGTATCTGGTGAAGAAGGTCAACGGTAGCTGTTATGGATAGTATTGGCGATCAGGGGACCCAATTTACAGTTCGTTTACGCATAGCGGCCATCGCAGTGGGCCTGGTTTTTGCTCTGTTCGTTGGCCGCTTGTGGGTGCTGCAACTGACCCGGTGGACAAGCTACGCCGAAGGGGCGACGGCCAACCGCACCGAGGTAGTCTGGGAGGAGGCTCCCCGAGGCATCATCCGCGACCGCAGCGGGGTAGTGCTGGCTGAGAATCGCGCTGTGTGGACGGTTCATATCATTCCTGCAGACTTCCCCGACGACCAGGAAGCAGTTGACGAAATTATCGTGCAACTGGCCGGCATCCTGGGCCAGGAGCGTTCAGTTTCGACCGCCGATCTCAGGAAGCAAATCAGTGAGATCTGCCAGGGCACCGGTCCCGAGGCCAGACCGCTGACAGGTGCGGGGGAGGATGTTTCGCTGGAAGTCGTCCAGGCCATCGAAGCCCGTCAATATGAGATGCCTGGAGTGGTGATCAAGCAGAACAATCAGCGGCACTATCCCCACGGAAAACTGACCTCTCACCTGATTGGATATGGCCGCCCCATCAATGTCAATTTGGCCAACTATGAGCGAGTAAAGGATTTTTGCTATCCCCAATCATCACCAGCACCGGGCGGACTGCTGAATATCGAAAAGCTGGTCCACCAGCCGATATACACTCGCAATTCCCTCTTTGGCCAGGAGGGGGTGGAAGCCTCCTACGAACTGCTGGAACGCGGCGGCCAGATGATGCCGGTCCTGCCCGGGCGGCGGGGCTATCACCTGTACGAAGTCAATGCCAGTGGAATGCCGGTGCGGGAGATTGACTCCCGGCCTCCTGATAGGGGCGCCACTGTCTATTTGGCCCTGGACACTGAGTTGCAGAGGGTGGCTGAGCAGGCTCTGGAGCAGGCGATTGCCGACAGCACGCGCACTGCCGCTGCCGTGATGATGGATGTTGAGACCGGGGAAGTACTTGCACTGGCGAGCAAGCCGAGTCTGGACGCCAACATCTGGACTGAATCAATCCCGCCGGAGACGTGGGAGCGCATCCACAACGACCCGCGCCGGCCGATGCGTAACACCGCAATTGCCGGCGAATACCCGCCCGGTTCGGTCTTCAAGATCATCTCAGCCACCGCCGCCTGGCAGACCACCAGCCTGCAGGAAAACACCACCTTCACCTGTGATGGTGCCATTACGGTGGGACGCTATCATCAGCGCTTTGAGTGCTGGAAGCGCAGCGGCCATGGTCTGGTGAGCTTCTACAAGGGCATGGCCCAGTCGTGCGATGTCTACTTCTATCAAACTGTGTTGAAGGCCGGGCTGTCCAGCGACAGCATTGCCCGGTACGCTCGCTTGTTGGGGCTGGGAGTAGCGACTGGCATAGACATTCCCGGCGAGGAAGAAGGTCACGTGCCCGATAGGGAGTGGAAGGCGACTGTCGAGCGGGACTCGTGGCTGACCGGCGATACGGTGAATATGGTTATTGGGCAGGGCTGGCTGACAGCGACGCCCCTGCAGATGGTTGTAGCAACGGCAGCGGTGGCTAACGGAGGCAAGGTGCTCCAACCGAGAGTGGTGCACAAGATCCAGTGGCCACGGTGGCTGGGTGGTGGGGTCGAAGTACTTGAGCCACGTGTGGTGCGTCGGCTGGAGCTTGCTCCCGAAACCCTGGCGCGGGTGCGTAAGGGCATGCGCCTGGCTGTCACCCAACCCCACGGTACCGCGCAGGCGGTCGGGGGCTTGGGAGTGGCTGTCGCTGGCAAGACTGGCTCGGCCGAGCATCGCCGCGACCGGGCCACTCATGCCTGGTTTGTTTGCTTT